>DQFC01000023.1 GCA_003531665.1 Candidatus Collierbacteria bacterium | reverse complement strand
AAGTATTTTCCTGATTCCAAAATAAAAGTAAATGGAATAACGGTGCCTTTCTGGAACAAAATTTTACGCATGGCGGTGGAAACACAAATAATTTCCAAGCTTAATTATTTATCGGTGGACTTGCTCATTGATGAAGAAAAAGGTCCGGTAGTGCTGGAACTAAATGATCAGCCTGGTTTGTCGATTCAGATAGCCAACATGGCGGGTCTGCGAAGAAGATTGGAGAGAGTTGAGGGGTTAGAGGTAGATACAGTGGAAAAAGGAGTAAAAATTGGCAAAGCCCTCTTCGCCAGTAAGTTTGCTGACAGAGTTCGATTTTTGGGTGAAGGAAAACCCGTGGTAGGAATATTTGAAAAAGTGAGTGTCCGCAACGGAAAAAAGAAGATGGTGGAGATTAAGGCAAAGATCGACACCGGTGCCAGAAGTACTTCAATTGATCGGGGGATGGCTCTAGACATGGGACTTCTTAAACCTGAAAATGTATTGTGGACCAAGAAGGTTAAAAATTCTCTCGGTATTGAAGAAAGAACTCTCATCGCCATGACGATAAAACTAAAGGGAAAAATAATCAGGACGCGAGCAAGCGTGACGGATAGAAAAAACTTAAGGAGACAGTTATTAATTGGCCGAAGGGATCTNNTCCCTTTCGTCCATATTCCTTTATAGAAACCACAATCCGCTCACTCCTGCGGTTCGCGGTTGTTTTAGCCTCGTCGCAAAATCACGCCTTTGGCGTGAACCACGCTTTTGCTCCTGCGGATAATTTCCCAAAGGAACATGGCCTACAGTGCCTTTATTATTTTAAAAATATTTAGTATGAGAATTGCATATTTACATAGATTGACGTTTGATGAGAGTGAAAAAAGGTTTCAAGACGAAGCTCAGGCTTTGGGGATTGAGTTGGTGCCGATTAAGTATAGGAAACTTAAAATGGTTGGCGACAAAATTATGTTTGGAGAAGTGGACATGAAGGATTTTGACGGTTGGTACTTTCGATCTGTAGGATCCGAGCTGGAGTGGAGTAAACTCCTGCAACTCTATGCAAAGAAACACAAAGTTCCGGTAGTAGACGAATATTTGTTGACAGAGGGACCTCTCCGAAGATTTAAGTCTGTCATGAGCTGGCAACTGGCCGAGGCCGGAGTCCTCTACCCAAAATCGGCGTATGTTGAAAGTCTTAAGGATCTTGAAAAAGAATTGAAGGTTTGGAAGTTACCGGCAATTGTGAAACTATCTGCCGGTGGGAGACATGGGATGGGAACTTTTTGGGTGAGAGAGTTGGACGATCTGGAAAAACTGAAACATGTTCTGGAGGGGAGAAAAGAAAAGGCTAAATTAGGGAATAAAAAAGTGCCGATTTTCCGTGGCTATTTGATACAAGAATATATCAAGAATGATGGTGATTTTCGGGTAATGACAATAGGATACAAGTGTGTTGGGGGATTCAAGAGGCAAGTAAAAGAAGAAAAGCTAATTTTGAATAAAAGCATGGGTAAATCTCAAAGGATTGACCTACCCACGGACGTGGTAATAACAGCAGAGAAGGCGGCCAAAGTTTTGGGGGTTGAAGTGGCAGGAACAGACTTGGTCAGAAGTGTCGAAACGGGAAAAGTTTACATCGTTGAAGTGAATGAAGCCCCACAGTTCAAAGTATTTGAAAAAAGAACCAAGATAAACGCGGCGAGGAAAATATTGGAATATTGTGTAGAAAAATTTAAAAAAAATAATGAAATATAAGAGCTTGCTCATTTCGTTCGGCGTAGCCTATGGCTACTATGCTGACTACACTGCGCTTCCTCTTATATTCTCTTGTAATTCACTTCACTTCGTTTCGCTTAATTATAATGCTTGAATATGAAAAAAATATTGATACTGACCAGATTTAGGGGAGAGTACGAACCAAGAAGGCTCGCGGAAGAAGCCATGAAATTGGGTTACGAGGTTGATAAAGTGAATTATGAACATGTCCGGATTGGCGTTAGTAAAAATGGAAAGCCAATAGTAGACTTAGGAACTGGTAGTAAGCTTGATGAATATGACTTGATTATTCCGAGAGCGGCTACCAAACGGGGAGGTGAGTCGATGCTAGGGGTGAAGTCCGTAATTTTGGAATATGTAGAACAATCAAAAACTCAAAAAGATGAGAATAAAGAATTCAGGGTTATAAACGGAGAAAGTTTTAAGTTTTTCCCATTGATGGGGAAATTGGAGCAAGGCATCCTTTTGGCCGAGGCCGGATTGCCCGTGATACCCTTTGTTTCCTTTAGAGGACAGCGAGGGTGGAAGAGATATCTGGAAATTCTGACCAAACGCAAAGGCGAGTTTGTGCCAGTGATGGTGAAGGCCCGCTTTGGATCCCATGGAAAGAATGTGAAGTTGGCTGAGACGATAGTAAGACTAAATAAATTAGCTCTGAAATATAGCGAGGGAGACGTTTTGATTCAACCGGTTCTGAAAATCAGACGTTGGTATCGGGTTCTGGTTTTGAACAGCGAAATTTTGGGCATGATGAAACACAGACAAAAGGATAAGTTCCAGGTAATCTCTCAGCAAGAGGAGCTATCTAAGATAAAACCAAAATTTACCAAGGAACAAATGTCTGAATTGGAAAAGCTGAGCATCGAGGCGGTGAAGGTTTTGAAAGCCGACTTTGCGGGCTTGGACGTGGCGTGGGATGAGGATAGCAAACAATGGAGGATTTTGGAGGTGAACCGAACGGCACAGTTTAAGTGGTTTGAAAAAGCTTTCCCCGAAATAAACGTGGCTGGAAAGATTGTTTTGTCGAAGTGATTTGCTATTATTGTTATATGAGAATATCTGTTGTGGAGCCGGATGTGGCTTCGGGAGATTTATTTACATCTGAATTGGTGGGTGGCGGTCACCAGGTAAAAAGATGTATAGCTAATATCGTGCCAAGAGTGCTAGGAGACAAAATAAATCCCAGTGATCAAGTCTCTAAAGACTTACAGGAAGTGATTGATAGCTGTGCTGCGATAAAAGCCGATACGATGGTGATCGCGTGCAATACGTTGCAGCTTTGGTTGCCTAGAGTAAATACCCGAGGACTAAAGGTGTTGACAACCTTTGAGGTGGTGGACAACTATATCAAGGAGACAAAAACTAACCCTATTTGGCTAGGGACTTGGCCGCTTGTGAGAGAGATTGATAAAACTAGAAGATATAAAACATTATCTTCGATGGGAGAAACGGACCTTCAAAATTTGGTCCAAGAGCTAATCTGGAGAGTAAAAGGCGTGGAAGGATCTGATATTTCAGGGGCCGGTGAAATTGAGTTAATTAAGGATGAGAAAAAAATGGTTGAGCGGGGTACTAGTTTGTTTGATTGCTTGAAAGTAATCAAATGTGATGGGGTGGTGCTAGGCTGTACTGAACTGCCAATCTTGGTGGACAAGTACCTAAAGGACTATGATTTTGGTGAACTGATATTAATTAATCCGGCCAAACTGATGGCTGAAAATCTGAAAGGGAGTGGCAGCTGAGGGGGTGAGAGACATTTGCAGTAGAGTTTGTGTATGGCATTGTTATTATCACAGAGAGTGAAAAACGCCCGATTGAAAGAGGCTGGAAGACCTTAATTTGAAGAAGTGGTTCCGATTGACGCCGGTGGCAGTAGGGAAAAAGGAGGGTGAGGTATGTTACACTTTTTATATGAGGCAGAAAAGTACGGTATACAGTCCAAGTTTTCATAACCAGTTCGGTGAGAGCAAGGAAGAGCTGTTGAAAAAAAGTGTTGAGAGGAAAAGTGAGGTGTTGAAAGACAAAAAACAGGGGCAGAGTGAATATAGAATAAAGGAAGCGACGAAGAAGCAGAGTGT
>DQFC01000007.1 GCA_003531665.1 Candidatus Collierbacteria bacterium | reverse complement strand
CGCTCCCCTCAGCCAATGAAGCTGAAACACTTACTCATTCTTGCTCTTCTCGGTACTCCCCTCACTCTGCTTCCGCTTTTTTACGGCCTCTCGGCTACCACCTCTATCGAAGCTTCACTTCTGGTATCTAGCAGTCCCATCTTTACCGTCATTGGCGGTATCCTCTATTTAAACGAAAAACTTACCAAGAAGGAGTGGCGTGGAATTCTTATTGCCGTCATCGGCACTCTACTCCTTACTTTAGAACCGATTTTTTCCAATCACGGCGGTGTCAGCTTGTCGTCCATGAAAGGCAATCTACTCATCATTATCAGCAATATCATCTGGTCCGCCTTCCTTATTTTTTCCAAAAAAGACCATGTCGATCCCATTTCTCTTACCTTTGTTTCTTTTGTGGTTAGTATCCCCTTCTTCTTACTAACCACAGCATTGGAACACACCGGTTTTATTCTCAACCAACAAGCTCTACCCGGAATTGTTTATATGGCCGTCTTTGGCTCCATTATCGCTTTTTGGGCCTACCAAGAGGGTCAAAAAAGAATCGAGGCCTCTGAAGCGGCCATCTTTTCCTATCTCCAGCCAGCCTTTGCAATTCCCCTATCAATTCTCTGGCTCAAAGAGCCTTTCTCTCCACTAGCCATGATCGCTACAGCAATTATAGTTTCCGGCGTCTACCTCTCCGAAAAGCGTTAACAATACCCCATAACTTGCATTTCGCGCTCATTTGTGATAGAATTACACATCGAATAATCCACCCGACCCCGTCGGAGTTCACTGAAAATAAGGAGATGGACATGATCAAGAACCTGAATAATCGAATTGACCAATGGGTGGTCGAAACGTTCTCCCCCATTGTTGAAAAGATGGGTATCGAGAAGGCCAAGTTTATTCGCACAGCTTCCCTCGTGTGGATGATTGTCTTTTATGGAATCACGTCGGCCATCTGGTTAGTTTTATCTGTTGAATACACGGTGGGTATCATTACTTCCGTAAGCCTACCGGTCGGGGTGTTTCTGATGGCCCTGTGTGTCCTGGGCTTGATCGGATACTATGGATACATTTTTCTCGACCGAGCCCTTCTCGATGAAGAGATAAAAATCAAATAACTTCCACTCCTAAAGAGGACATGCAAAGCGTGTCCTCTTTTTTTTGACCGACTCTAACCCCTTCAGGGGGTTCTATCCTCAATCCGCCTAGTTCGGGTGCCTGAAACACACTTTTGTGGTAGAATACCTGAGCTATGAAACAGAATATTCATCCAATTTACGAAGAAATGGCAGTTACCTGCGCCTGCGGAAACGTTTTTACCGTTGGTGGTTCCAGGAAAACTCTCCACATCGACGTTTGTGACAAATGCCACCCTTTCATTACCGGTACTCAAAAATTCATTGATGCTATGGGAAGAGTGGATAAATTTATTGCTAAACGCAAGGCCGCTTCCGGCTATGTTGCCAAAAACAAGAAGAAGGACGAGACCGACCGAACACCCAAATCCCTCAAAGAAATGCTTGAAGTTAAGAAGAAAGCAGACGCCAAAGCAGTCGGATCTCCCATCACAACAGTATAGATCCATCTAACTTCCCCAAATCTTATTAATCTGAGAACTTAGATCTGAAATCTGTGATCTAATATATACATGGACAATCCATATATTCAAGCAGAAATTGAACGAATTGAGGCCGAGATTAAAGAGAACGAAGCTCTTGCCACCGACCCAGAACTCGGTCCTCTTGCCACCACCGAAGTTGCCCGGCTCAAGTCCCAACTCGACAATCTCCTCTCTAGTCAGATTACTGAGTCACCGGAGGAAGAAACTGAAGAAAACTTCGACAACTCACCTTGCATAATCGAAATCCGCGGCGCGGCCGGTGGTGATGAATCCAAGATTTTTGCAAATGACCTCCTTCGTATGTATACCCGCTTTGCTCAGGATCACGGCTTCACTATCGAAAGTATTGATGAAGGCGTCATCCGTGTCAGCCGGCCAAACCGTAGCCTTTGGGATCACGGAGCTTTCGAAACTTTTCAATACGAGTCCGGAGTACACCGTGTGCAAAGAGTCCCGGAAACCGAAGCCGCCGGCCGAATACACACCAGCACCGCTACTGTGGCTGTTCTACCTGAAGTCAAGCCGAACCAGCTGGAAGTCAAGGATCAGGATCTGGAGTGGCAATTTACCCGCGCTGGTGGCCCAGGAGGCCAAAACGTCAATAAGGTAAATACCGCCGTCCGTCTAACCCACAAACCCACGGGATTAACTGTCTTCGTGCATGAAGAGCGCTACCAGGCCAGAAACAAGGAAATCGCCCTCAATATGATCCGATCAAAGATATGGCAACAAGAGGAGGAAAAGCGCCTGAGCACTCAGTCCGACAAACGATCTTTAGCCGTCGGCTCCGGCATGCGAGCCGAAAAGGTCAAAACTTACAACTTCCCCCAAAACCGTCTGACCGACCACAGGCTAAATAAATCCTGGCACAACCTCAAGGAAATCATGGAAGGCCGCCTCGAAGAGGTCTTCAAATTCACCCTCTCCGGCTTCAAGTCCTTAGTTTAAACCCCATTATCGGTTTCTTGACATTTGAACCTAAATGTGGTATTATATAGGTTACAATCTTCGTATCCCTATTCAGTTCTCTGAAAATCAAAAGGAGCTTTCATGCAAACCAAGAATAAGTCTGTTGTCCTCTTGCGGCGTAAACTGAACTACCTAGTTCTGTTCGGCCTGGCCGTCATGGGTGTTTGTCTATATACTCTCAACTTCGCAATCACGCAAAAGTTCGGCGAAATAACCGCTCAGTACACCATCTTTGGTGCGCTAGCAATCTGCTTTGGCTGGGGCTTGCTTGTGAGTCTCTTGAGCGCACCAATCTTAACATCCCAATTTACAGGGGTAATTGACAGAATAAAGGCGCTAAAGGAATCTCGATCAAAGCTCGTTGGTCTGGGATACAGAAAGCAAGACCTCATTGATTCTCAAATCCATGACACAGAGGTGGCTGAAAAAAGTGTAACTGAAGCGAGCAGGGCCATGAAGGTTGCAATAGACAAAGTCCTTATTGCGACAGAATCCACCATCAATGCATTTATGGCTGGTATCGGAAGTCGGGTCGTTGTTTTCTACGGTGGTCTGATTGATAAATTGTCACCTGAAGCAATTCGTGGTGTCGCATATCATGAAGTCGCCCATGCCATGAATAACGATATCTTTCTTACACTGTTCACGCTTTCATTCGTCAACGCCTTCATGTTTCTCGGTGCAATTTGCTGGGAAATCACCAAGTTTCTTGCCCGTTGGGGCTGGTGGTTCATGACAGACGAAGACAAGGAAAATGGTGGTAGAAAGATAAACGCCAGCAAAATTACTGGCGGTATCACGGCTGGTGCGGTGGGTGGATCAGCCGCAGCCAAATTCATAGCGCAGTTCCTCAATAGCGACATTGTCGTTTTTGGGTTCTTTGCTCTGGTATTTTGGTTTGTCTCAAAGGTTGTCGGACAGATGGTGTCTTCACTCATCAGCCAGAATCGCGAATTACTTGCCGATGCCACAGCAATCGAATATGGCGCCGGTCAGGATATGGTTACGGCTCTCCAAGAACTTCGAGACGTTCCTCACGCATCTGCGAACCCAGAAGCAAACTCGAGAATTGTTGCAAGTTTGGGTATTACTCCGGCGAACTCCTCATTCTCGCTATCCACCCACCCTTCAACGCAACATCGCATTCGAAATGGTCAAAACATCATTGCGGACAAGCTCGCGAGCAGCGCTGGACAAGGAATCCATATGGTCCTCTCCCTCATCACCGCCTTCTTGCTCGGCTGGACCATCACCTTCCATCTCGAAAGCGTTCCAATGGTGCTCGGAATACCCACAGCCTTCATCGGGCTGATCTATTTCATCTCCAGCAAGATTAATTCTCTTGTCGGAGAGGAAGGCCCCTCTGTACCCAACAAAGATGAAGTAGAAAAAATGAGTGATGACGAAAAGGGTCTGACTGCGTTGAAGTTGATAGGACAAATAGTTTTACTTCTTGGATTGTGGATCTTCTTCCAGGTCTCCTTCTATCACACATTTGCCTTGTCAACGTTTGCTACCATCTTCGGATTGGAAATGGTCAGTTGGCTTGCAACACTCATTAAGGACAAATTCAGTCTCGGAGCAGCCTTTCTCAAGCTATCTCAAATCGCGAATGTCGTGGTGCTGGGATATTTCCTGTATCAAATGATTTTCTAGCTTTAGCTCCGCCCCTCGTACATTTGTGCCGGGGCGGTTTTTAATGCTAAAATCTCTATATCCTAAAAACGGAGGTACGTTAAATGAGCTTTCTACACCCAGATGGTTTTTCTACCGAAGATTTGCACGATGAGTTTCTTGGTCACAATCGTGGCAAGCATAGTTCCGTCGAAATAGAACCAACACCCGAAACCCAGCCGGAAAAACAACCCCGTTTTACCGTTCAAGGCCTGTCCTTCTTCGCTATTGTCATGGCCGGACTGTGGGGCCTTGGACAGTTCATACTTCCCCTTTTTCCGGAAGAATATGTCGAAATGTTAATCTACTCCTACCTCTACTTTGCGATTGGCTTCGACCCCACCAAGTGGTTCGGAAAAAAGAAGTAACAACTACCCCGCCATTTAGGCGGGGATTTTTTAACCATCTTCGAACCNNTATCTCGCACCAATAATTGTCTTTCCAGCCATCTCCCCTTTCAGCACTTCAAGTGCTTTATCCACTTGATTATCTGACAATGGATCTTTTTCGTTCAGCACATACTCGATCTTTACATCGGGTTCCAGACCAATTTTATGAATATTCTTTCCGGATGGTAAAAGCCATTCGGCAATGGTGACGTGAAGAGATGACCCGTCACTAAAATCTTCCGGCTCCTGTACAGTGCCCTTACCAAAGCTTTTTTCGCCCACCAATTTCGTTCCCAGTCTTTCACGAAGGGCCCCGGCCAAGATTTCTGCCGCACTTGCTGAGCCACCATTTACCAAAACCACGAGAGGCATTCCAATTAATTTTCCCTCTCTGTCTACAATGGAAATCTCGGTTCTATTTCGATCCTTTTGTTTTACAATTACGCCTTCAGAAATAAATTCACTTCCCAAATCAATGGCTCTTTGCAGATACCCACCGGGATTATTTCTCAAATCGAGAACTACTCCTTTTGCATTCTTTGCGATCACTTCGGATACAATCTTTTCCCATTCCGGTAAGGTTTTTTCGCCAAATTTATTTACTCTAATCAAGGCAACTTTTCCACCATCCAACCACACTAATTCAGTTGATGGAACATTAATGATTTCTCTTACCAAGATTATTTCTCTTGCTTTCTTTTCCGATTCTCTAAAAATCGTCAAAGTTACCGGCGTTCCTTTTTCTCCACGAATTAGATCTACAGCGTCTTCGATTTTCATACCAATGGTATCTTTTGAAATATTCTTCTTCTCATCCACAATTTTCAAAATCAGGTCACCGGCTTTTATCCCTGCCTTAAAAGCCGGGGTATCTTTGAGTGGCGTCATTACAGCCAATGTGTTGTCAATAAATCCTAGCTGTATCCCTACCCCACCAAACTCTCCTTGAAGATCTTCTTTGCTTCTGGCATTTTCTACCGGAGGGAAAAAGGAAGTATACGGATCTCCAAGTGATGCCGTCATTCCTTCGGCCGCGCCATACATCAGCTTCTTGCTGTCAATGTCTTCCGGCCTAAGGTAGTTCTTTCTTAACTGAGTTAAAACTTCATTCATCACCCGAGTGTCCACCGTCTCATTTGTCTGATACTGACGAGAGGTTTCATATACGCCCAAGCGGTACCCGGTAAATCCAATAGCTACAGTTAAAATGATACCAACCAAATACTGTCGAACGACTTTTAATTTCATGGGCAGATAATTTTCGTAAATACTAATTACACTTTGTCGGTAAACGGTAGAAGAGCCAGGTGCCTGGAACGTTTAATGGCACGGGCCAATCTAAGTTGGTGTTTTTCACAGACACCGGTCGTCCAGCGAGAAACAATTCTCTTTTTGGGAGAAATACCTACAGCAAGAGACTCTAAGTCAGAATAAACCGGCTCCGCTTTCTTAACACAGAAGGGGCAAGGTTTACTAGATTTTCTAATTTTCTTTTTTTGAATCATTTTCTTTATTTTTATATATTTTTGTATTCAATCCGCCTTTGGTGGATTAGAATGGTATCTCGTCTGAAACGTCTTTCGAAGCACCCTTATCGTCAGCTGAAAAAACTTCCTCAGCCGGAGATACTTGTTCTACTTTTGCAGGTTCACTAATGGTCGTGTAATTTGGTTCATATCCGTCAGATGATGCACCCTTTGGGGTGTTTAAAGCGATCATTTCTTCGATAACTACTTCCGTGACCTGACGGTCACTACCGTCTTGTGTCTTCCACTGTCTGGTTTGCAATCTCCCTTCGACAAAAGCCTTCTGGCCTTTGATCAATAACTGACTACAGATCTCTCCTAATTTACCCCACGCTACAATCCTATGAAATTCAACCCCTTCTTGTTTCTGACCTGATGAGTCCGTCCATTCACGGTTAGTGGCCAGTCCAAAGGTGCAGACGGCTGTTCCTTGTGGGGTGTATTTCAACTCAGGGTCTCTGGTGAGATTTCCTATCAGCGTAACTCTATTTAAACTTCGTGTGCTCATAGCTCTTTATTAAATCCTAATCAATAAAAATCTTAACATTTTGTCGTCCATCTGCAAATCTTTCTCCAGGAGCTGAGCTGCCTCGGAAGTACCTTCAATGACGAGCCTTAGGTAGTAGCCTCGACTCTGTTTTTTAATTTCGTAGGCCATGGTCTTCGTTCCCCATTTATCCACCTCAATCACCTTGATTAAGCGTTTTTTACACTTCTCGGCGATTTGTTTATCGGCTCCAAGATCATTCTCGGACGATGGATAGATGACAACGAGCTCGTATTTGTTTACGACGCCCATGGACTGCCTGCCCGCCGAATTGGAGGGTTTGCTTTTGGTTGTCTTTTTTGCCATTTTTTAGCTTCGTTTTAATAACTTAACTATTTTACACCAACACCCACCCACATACTAGCCTCAAAACAGTCATTAATTGACAAAAACAGTCCGCTATGCTATTATAGGGCTTCATTTCTAAACACATTTAAAAAAAGAGAGGCAGATATGGCATACTTAATTTTCGCACTGGTAGTCGCTGTAATTGGAGTTTTGGTCTGGAGACCCTGGGGCAAAGCCACACTATTCGGAGGCGATGTGGCAGTCGAGTACAAAGGTTGGGAAGGCGCATCGGGTTGTTTTGGCAAAAAAGTCAACCTTCGGTTTAACCTCCACGAAAAATACCGTATTAGGATTGACTCTCCAACTTTCAGGACGAAAGATATTCTCATCCATCAGTATGACGTAACCCAGACGCCGATGGATGTATCAATTGACGTTGAATCTTGCCCCAGGAGCGTCAAAATTACTATCAAAGAACTCAAAGAAGATGGTAAGACGGAGATCTGTCGCCTCTACGCTTTTTAGGATACATGCCCCAAGCTACGCTTGGGGCGCTTTTTTTGCAAACCTAGCTTCCAACCATGAACTCCACTACATCACCATCCTTCATCTCATACTCCTTACCTTCAAACCGCACCCTTCCCTTCTCCGAGGCTTCCTTCCACCCACCATGGGCTATAAACTCATCATAGGCACAAACTTTCGCTTTGATGAACTTCTTCTCAAAGTCGGTATGGATTACACCTGCCGCCTGAGGAGCCCTAGTGCCTTGCGTTATGGTCCACGCCCGGCTCTCCGTAATTCCCGTAGTCAAAAAGCTAATCAGCCCCAAGGCCTCATAAGCGCGCTTGATCAGTTTGTCCAACCCTGACTCCTTGATACCCAAATCGGCCATATAAGCATTTGCATCCTCCTCAGACAAGCTAGAAAGCTCCGACTCAACTTTGGCACAAATGTACAAAGTATCCCCCGTTTCCTCTTTGAGTCTCGGATCGTCTTCACTGACGTTGAACACCTTGATCTCCTTCTTCATCGTCAACAAAAACAAATCCCTCGCCAAATCAACCTCTTCACCTGCGAGGATAATCCTCGCAGGTCGTCCAGCGTTTAATCCTTCAAAAAGATTCTCTACCACTCCCCTTTTCTTCTCTTCACCTTTGATCTTTAGATCTTTCGAGTTTTTGATTTTTTCTACGGTTTCCAGATCCTTCAAAATCAGTTCGGTTTCGATAACTTCATAATCGGTTTTTGGATCAACACTTCCCTCTTTGACAATTTCGGAATCCTTAAAGTCTCTTAAAACTTGCAGAATTACATCAACATCTCGAATATGTGTTAGAAACTTGTTGCCGAGTCCGGCACCGGTGGCCGCACCTGCCACCAAGCCGGCGATGTCTACAAATTCCACCGTCGCCGGCACAATTTTCACACTTTTAGATATCCCGGCCAACACCTTCAGCCTTTCATCCGGCACTTCCACAATACCTACATTAGGCTCAATCGTCGCGAATGGATAATTTGCCACCAAAGCTTGTTGACGCTTGAGCAACGCATTAAAAAGCGTCGACTTCCCCACATTTGGTAATCCCACAATTCCTATTTTCAGTGACATACCGACATTATATCTCTTTACAAATCAGGCACGATGAGATATAATATAGGACATTCGCAATTTGAAAAAGGAGCTTAGTATGACCAAATCAAGGCTCGTTCTAGTTCTTTGGTTGTTTTTGTCAGCTTGCGTGCCTACTCAAGCTGCTAGTCAAGAACCCGTCTATCCCACAATTACCCTCACCCTTAGTGACACGGCCGTTTCTCCAACGCCATTTCAACAGGCGGATAGTACTCAGGTTCCCACGTCTGTTCCCACGGAGACTCCACTACCCATACCCACGGCGACCATCCCGGATGATCCCGAACTGATAGCGTTTATCCAAGAGTGCTATCAGCCAAGCACCTTCCCGACGTGCCTCTACTCGAAAGGTGCGTTCTCGCTTCATCTTGATCTTGGAGGCTCAAGCAATTTACCATTAGAGGGTGCCAGGATTTGGGACGAAGCTTGGTTTCAGGGAAATGTAATTAGCATCCTCGCCCACGATTTCCTGGACGGGAAGCATTTTTACGAATTATCACCAGGCGCCATGGTTTATGTAATATACTCCACAGGTTCGTTTGAGAAATACGTAGTGTCCTCAATCGAACGCTGGAAAAGAGTTAATGGTGGTTTGGAATACTTAACGCCATGGGATGGTGGAGATCCCGTTTTTGGGATGGATCTCGTAACTCAGTATTATCGCGGCGGGACAGGTTTTGAAAGACTAGTTCTCCAGACCTGTATCGGAGGCAACGAAGGTCTATTCGTGGCCGTTGCCTACCGCGAACGATAACACCCAGAACCCGCCACGAGGCGGGTTTTATTTTTTTATGTGATCGCAGGACTTATGTTTGAAATGAATAATTTCTTGCTAGATTTTCTAGTCCAAAAACCCCGCCACTCTAAGAGAATTCAAAATTACCTCTCTTTGGGCCTCGCTCGCAGCCTGGCGGCCATCTTCCTTGGGCACTCCCCAAACTTCTTCGTATTTCACTTCAGGTGTTACACCTTTTGTCTCCAACAACTTCGGAAAAGTTTTATAGTACAACTCAACCCCACATAACCCATTTGGCACTTCAGACAAGATCTCCATTATTTCCCAGTAACCAATTTGACCGTACACCTCTATCATTTTTACCTTGAAATATTCCTCCATTCGTGCGGGAGACAGTGTTTCACTAACAGTTTCGTCCGTATTTTCGGGTAATTTCGTTACCTCATGAGAACATGGCTCGTTTCGGAACATGTCGACCATTATAGCACTTATACCCCATATTGTTAAAAAACTATACGCCTTATCCTTTGCAATTACATGCCTACGAGCCTATTTTACCTTACCCACGGTCCCGAGATTTGTGTTTGAAACTAATTATCTGGCGCCATGGCTTGTGCCGGTCGATGACTAAGGTCCAACCAAGTATCTGCAGTCCAATAAGTGCCACCCACCAACCGGGTAAAATGGGTAAAATCATACCGGCAACGCCAAAGGTTATCAGAAAAACCCCAAAAAATTTACGTAATGATGATTTTAGATTTTGTTGCATGGGTATCTTTAGTATACTTGACAAGAAAATCCCGCCTTTTACGACGGGATAATATTTTGTCTCAGTCAACTACTTCGAAGGAATCAAATGAGATCCATACCAGAAATTTAATAGTTTTTCCTTATTTCTTCTATATGCGTCCACAGCTAATTTGTCACCAAAACTATTTAGACAGTTCAGAGCATCTCTTTCCGTCATTCCATAACCAATCATGTGGGCAACTATCTGCCCGACAATATCGGCCAGAATAAGGTCCTCTTCGTACATACCACACAAAACAAATTGGTGTCGTTTTTCGGTAACATTAAAGAATCTTGCTTGTTTGGAATACTTACGGACAAAAGATTTTATTCTTCTATACGAAGATTTTATTTGCACCGGTAGCTCTTTCCATCGCCCTCGCATCCTGACTGCTTTTTGGAAAGAAGAATTAACATGGACGAACATGTCATATCCGTCCTCGTCTTCCGAGTCGTTTTGCACAGTTTCACGCAGGTCTATCACCCATGGTCTATTTTTGAATACCCGACTAACAGTATCACAGGATTCCTTACCTCTAGCATCAGAATCAACGTCGTTAGGCGTCCTCACTCATCACACCTCCATATTTCAAAGTTCTTTTTCCAATTCTACTCCTTTTACACCTAAATATAGCCACAAAAAAACCAGGCCTTTGACTTTTGTCATTGACCTGGAAAAGCCTACTTCTTTCTTTGGTCTTTCAACCAAAGCAAGGCCAAGATCGTCTTGGCATCATCGATTTCCCCCACCCGTATCATTTCCAGGGCTTCATCAACCGACATGACATTCTTCTGGATGTTCTCACCTTCATCTTTGAGTCCGCCCACCAAACCATCCACACCTAAACTGGACACGGGAGCGTAGTACAAGAAGATTCTTTCCGAAGTTGCTCCAGGAGATACAAAGAACCTTGAAATCAGCCTCACTTCACCGACTTCCAAGCCCACTTCTTCGAACACCTCACGCCTTACACAAGCCTCATGGTCTTCACCGGGCTTCAATGTACCAGCAACAATCTCAAAGATTGTGCGCAAAATGGCCGGGCGGAACTGCTGGACCATAACCACTTGATCTTTTACAATATCGTGGAGCAGAATAGCCACCGAATCTCCCCGATCAAGTACCGCCCAAGGGAAGTCGTAAGAAGTTTCCCCGCCATCAAAGTTTTCATGGGTGATTGTACGCAGCAAAAACCTGATCCAGCCACCTTTCCCAAATGCGGCTACCATCTTATCCGTATGTTTACTTCGTAAATATGTCAATCTCTTCATTAATACCTCCTAGAACAAGAATTTGATGAGTATGAATATCAGCGTGCTATCCTATATTTTAACAGAAACGTCATTTTCTAGCCGATTTACCTCTTGACATCCTGCTAGTTAGTGTTATGATAACACTATGATTGAAACAAAGCAAGTACCTGAATACACCATAGGTCTCAGAAAGCGCTTATATGACGCCCTCCAACTTGATGGAGGCCCACTCGGAGACGTTACCTCACTCGCCCTTATCGAAAATGAGTGCCAGGCTACGGCGGAATTTATTGTTAAAGCAGACGAAGGAATTGTGTCCGGTCTTGAAGTTGCCAGGATCGTCTTTGAAATAGTTAATCCGGAAATTAAGTTCACTCCCCTCCTCCGGGACGGAGACCCTGTCAAACAAGGAGATATCTTTGCTACCGTACAAGGACCTGCCAGAAGTATTCTTGCCGGAGAAAGAATTGCCCTAGAGTTTCTTCGTCGCATGAGCGGTATCGCCACCAGAACCATGAAGTTCGTCGCAGAAGCAGCCGGGACCGGTGCCACCATATTAGACACCCGAAAGATTCTCCCCGGATACGGTGAACTAGACAAACAAGCCGTCAGGGATGGAGGGGGTACCAATCACAGAGCGAATCTTAGTGAAATGGGTTTAATAAAGAATAATCACATTGATATTCTCAACGGTGACGTGGCTCAAGCAATTCAAATTTTCAGGGAAAAATATCCCCGCATACCGCTAGAGGTGGAGGTTAGAAATCGAGCGGAACTCATCTCCGCTCTCATTAATACTCCTGATAGGATTCTTTTGGACAATATGAACAATGACAAAACCGGAGAAGCCGTCAGAGTTAGAGATGAGTACATTAAACACACCGGAGTCAAAATACCCCTCGAAGCATCGGGAAATATGACCCTTGAAAGAATCAAAGAAGTAGCGCAAACCGGAGTCGAGTACATTTCCGTAGGATCACTCACCCACTCTGTCGAGGCTTTTGATATCTCGTTACACGTATCCTTTAACAAATAGATGGAAAAACTTCTCACTCAACAAGAAATATACGATCGTTTTAAGGAAAAATATTCACAGTACTCTCCTGATTTTGAACTGATGATCAAAGCCGGGCAAGTAGAAAAATTAAACCATTTGGTCAAAGAAAAAAACGCGGTTATTCTAAAACACAATTATATGAGCTGGGATCTACAGTGTGATGAAGTTCTGGGAATCAGAGGAGATTCCTTAGAGCTTTCTCGCAAAGCCGGAGAAACCGAAGCCGATATCATTCTTTTTTTAGGTGTGAAGTTCATGGCCGAAACCGCCAAAGTCTTGAATCCTAATAAGACCGTGCTTATTCCCTCACTCAAAGCTGGTTGTTCGTTGGCCGCCAGCATTACCGGCGCAGATGTTCGTAAGTTAAAACAAATGTTTCCCGGTATTCCCGTAGTCGCGTATGTAAACACCGATGCCGATACCAAATCAGAGGTCGATGTCTGTTGTGCTTCCGGCAACGCCAGCAAGGTTGTTAAGTGGGCCATGAAAGAGTGGAAAACCAACAAAGTCATTTTCCTCCCTGATAAATTCCTGGCCCAAAATGTTGCCAATGAAATGAGCGCTGACATATATTTCCCCAACATGTCGGCCACAGCAAGTGAAAATATCAAACATCTCGAACAAGTAACCAATAACCTTGAACCAGGAGCCTCACACCCTCTCTTCATCGGCTGGGAAGGCAGATGCGAAGTACATGAGAAGTTTACTCCTGAAGATGTCGACAGCCTCCGCCACGACTTCCCCGGAGTTTATATCATGGCCCATCCCGAATGCCCTCCGGCCGTAGTCGAAAAAGTCGACTTTGCCGGCTCCACCGGAGAGATGATTAATAACGTAACTTCACCAGATGTCCAAGATAAACAGGTAGCCTTCTTTACCGAATGTGCCATGGTCGAGATTCTTGCCGCTCAACACAAAAACGTTTTACAGGTCTGCTCGATTCAAAAACGATGCCCCCATATGGCTCAAAACAATCTGGAAACAGTGATCGATGCACTTGAAAAAATGCAGTACGAGATTACAGTTCCGGAAGATCTCAGAAAGAAAGCCGAACTCCCTATCCGCCGCATGATCGCCATCAAGTAGTAGTGATACAATATAGGGCAACATTTACCTAAAGGAGGTACTTTTAAAATGGCTCAACGTAAAGCTAGATTCGTTTGGAAACAAGTCACATATACGATACCTGCAGACACCCCACATGGAACCATAATCCTGACAAACGGCGAAGTCTTGACATATCACGGCTTTGTTCACGGTGCGGAACTCACTCTCTCCGGTGTTACCTGGCTCGGCTTCTCTGTCATCATTTCCCCAGGAACCCCTCCCGCCGCCGTTGCAGCACAGCTCAAGGCTGTCCTCGCCGAAGAACTGGGGCATTGCCCAGATCATCCTCTGGAGCACGGCGACTTCTGTTCCAAATGTGGCAAGCCTATCACGGCTCCTCCCATCTTCCCCCAAATCAAGCCGTTCCCACTCCAGGGACATTCCTCACCCGTGAACGTCATGGGAAACGAACCCTGCCCGAACTGCCACAAAGCATTGGACCACGACGTCCACGCCAGCATTTGTCCCAACTGCGGCCAAAAGCTCAACTGGACCTGCCGCAGTGGTATGAGTAGTCGTTGCGTCAATCCCCCAGATGGTCTTCGTTAAATATTCACCACCTCACCCCGCCGAAAGGCCTGCCTGCCGGCAGGCAGGCGGGGTTTTTTGTACTCACCCAGCCTATGGCGGACTATCTGGTCACAATTTTCAACCTTGGGGAAGATATGATTATTTCACCCAAAGGATTTTTGCCTTCAATGTGGTATTGGTTTTGGCCTCTCCAAATGGACATTGGTTTGGAATAAAAGCTGGACTTTACTCCACTATCTACCGACAGCTCACTATTATCCACGGCTCGGTGATTGGTATCATCGTAGATCCTGACCGAACCATAACCATTATCAATCCACCCTTGCCAAGATACTTCCACGGACGTTCCGTAAAGGGCAGTATCAAAATAAAATTCCGTTCCTGGTATTCTCGTCCAGCTTGCAGAGTTTACCGATCCCCCAGCCAGCTGTACATACTGCTCCTTGATCTTCCCTGTAGACTTCGGCTTTACCAAACCCGTGTTTCTTTCCAAAGTCAGCACCCGGCTTTCGAGCGAAGCAACCCTTTCTTCCAACGTCTTCGTTGTTGTTGCAGCCAACACCTCAGGGTCTTCTGGCGAGGATTTCTCGGCGATCAGACCATAAACCTGCCACCCGGAAAGTGTGAAAACACTTACCATCACAACTAGCAAAACTAATCTCGAACTCATATTTCAGTCTATCACAACAAAACTTATTTCTTGCTATCCCCTGAGATCATCTTCATAGCTTCCTGAACCGTAGTCATAAACTGCGCGGGGAAAATGATCGTCGAGTTCTTCTCTACCGAAATTTCTGCCATCGTCTGCAAAGTTCTCAGTTGCAACGCCACAGGATGAGCCGCAATTACATCGGCGGCTTCGGCCAATCTTTTCGCTGACTGAAACTCTCCCTCCGCTGCCACGACTTTGGCTCTTCTCTCACGTTCCGCCTCGGCCTCTTTGGCCATCGCTCTCTGCATGTTATCCGGTAACGCAATATCTTTGATCTCTACCGCCGTTACTTGAGCACCCCACGGCTCAGTGTGAGTATCAATTACCTTCTGAATCTGTTTATTTATTTCCGTCGTTTGGGACAAAAGCTGGTCCAGAGTAAACTGACCTACAACATTTCTTACCGTCGTCTGAGAAATCTGATTTACCGCCGAATAGACGTCATCGATCGCCACCACAGATTTCTGCGGATCCACCAGATGATAATATGCCACCGCCGCAATATCGATTGAAACATTGTCTTTGGTAATAATCTTCTGAGATGGAATTCCCATGGTAATAGTCCTGAGCTGTACCTTGCGCATCACCTCCAAAAAAGGGATCAGAATGATTAGGCCAGGACCACGAACTCCGGTACACCTACCTAAGAAGAAGATCACCCCTCGCTCGTACTCCTGAACAATCTTCAAACTAGCAAATAACACCACCAAGATAGCTACAATGACAGGTATTTCCATA
>DQFC01000038.1 GCA_003531665.1 Candidatus Collierbacteria bacterium | reverse complement strand
AATCTCATCCTGAGAACTTTACTTTCTCGTTCGGTCAAGGAACCAAGTGCTTCTTCGAGATTCTCATGCATCAGTTGTCTGGAGGTAGCCTCATATGGGGTCGCTTGTCTTTCATCCGGGATAAAGTCTCCCAAGAGCGAGTCTTCATCGTCACCGATTGGGGTCTCAAGCGAGGTTGTCTTCTGAGCAATCTTCAATATTTCTCTAACTTTCTCGGGCGTCGTCTCCAGCTCTTCTGCCACCTCTTCATCGGTAGGCTCACGCCCCAAGTCTTGCATTAGTTTTCTTTGTGTTCGAATTAGTTTGTTTATCGTCTCCACCATGTGTACCGGAATACGAATAGTTCTGGCTTGATCAGCTATAGCTCGAGTAATTGCTTGACGGATCCACCATGTGGCATAGGTCGAGAATTTAAATCCTTTGGTCCAGTCATATTTCTCCACTGCCCGAATCAATCCCTTGTTGCCTTCTTGGATCAAATCCAGGAAGCTCATTCCCCTGCCCATATATTTCTTGGCGATCGAGACCACCAGCCTTAGGTTTGATTTGGTCAGCATATCCTTGGCTCTTTTGTCTCCTCTTTCCACCTTCTGAGCTAGAGCAATCTCTTCATCTCGCTTCAATAGTGGAATTCTTCCAATTTCCTTAAGATACATTCGGACCGGGTCATTTACCTCGGTTTCTTCCAGCTTGGATAGAGACTCTAGTTCTTTTTCTAGGTCACTTGAAGCCGCCGCAATCTCTGCGTCTTGTCCGGCCAGCACGCTTTCAAACACATCAATATCTGCCTTAAAAAGTTGCTCGTAAAGATAATCCAGATCATTTACCTGTGTTTCTGGACGAGGAAAATACTCCAGGATATCATCCTGAGTCACAAACCCTTGCTCTTTACCTAGAGCCAAAATATCTCTTATTTTCAGTTGAATGGATGAATCGCTCTTTTTATCGGCCATAATATTCTCTCCCATTTTAACACAATAGAGCCCGAAATTACCCCAAAAGCATCATTATTTTGTTCTCCTCTCTATCCAACAGACTCAGTTCTCTCGAAAATTCCTCTTCTTTTGACTCGTTCCCGACGTCTCTGGCCTTCTTCATCTCTTCAATTAGTCCTTTACGTCTCTCACGGATGATCTCTCGCAGTAGCTGTGTCGCCAAGCTCAAAACATCCTTTTCTTCGGTTTCTCCCTCTCCCTCTGCCATATAAGCATCTTCGATTAGGTCCCTAAGTTCAGCCGGAGCTTGTTCGGAGATTTTTGCAGGGTTTGTTTCTTCACTACTAAGGATCCAAGACAGAGCTTTCCCGGAAGCTCCTGGCAGGTTCACTTTATTCATCCAGAGTTTAACTTTCCGCTTTGTCTCTGGACAAATAAGCAACCCTCCTACCAATCTTCTGGAAAGCTTGTCCGTCTTACTGTCCACTATTACCGTCTCGCCATTGTGTAGATCGGAGTATCTTCCAATGGGGTTCTTCCCCGATTTTATTCTTTCCATCTCAGACCTTACCACAGATGTCTCTACTCCCAGTTTCTCAGACAGTTTTTTTGTCCAAACTTCTTTAACCACACTATTTTCGATTTTAGAAATAAAGGGAACAACTTCTTCAGTAATTTTTTTTATTCCGGAAACTGTTCCCGAATTATTTTTTTCCAAAGACTTCATCAATACAAATTCGTAAACATCAACAGCTCCCTCGACCATCTCTTTCCACCTATTCGGATATTTTCTTGCAATTTCATCCGGGTCCTTCCCTCCATCTATCTGAACTACTTTTATTTCCAACCCCCTCTTTTCAGCAAGCTCTACCGCTCTCTTAATTGCCAGCGTACCCGCCTCATCGGCATCCAAAGATAAATAAATTGTTGTGGCCAACCTCGCCAGGAGTTCAACTTGATCAGTGGTCAGCGCTGTTCCCCCTACCGCCACCGTTTCGGTAACCCCGGCCCCAAAGGAACTAATCATGTCCATCTGTCCCTCCACCAAAATAGCTCTTTTTTGTCCCCTAATGGCTTGACGTGCTTGATAAAATCCGTAAAGCATCCGTCCTTTATGATAAATCTCCGTTTCCGGTGAATTTAGGTATTTTGGCTCACCCTCTTTGGCAAGGCTCGGTAAGATTCTACCCGTAAATCCGACCACCTTCCCTCCTGAGTCTTGTAGTGGAAACATTATTCTTCCTCGGAATTTATCGTAATAACCCCCGCCATTTCTTTTGCTAACCAAACCCGCCTTTTCCAAAATCTCTTCAGAATATCCTTTTTTCTTTACTAAATAGTTAATCAAGTTATCCCATCCGGAAATAGAATAGCCCAGATTAAATGTTTCAATCAGTTTACTGTTAATTTTTCTATCTTCCAAATACTTTCTAGCTTCTTCTCCTGATTTTCCGTCGGTCAACAACCAATGAAAATATCGGGCCGCCAAATCCATAACTTCGAACAATTTCTGTTTATCCCCACCTGTATCAAACTTTCTAACAACCAGTTTTACCCCAACTTTTTCAGCTAATCTTTCGAGGGCATCACGAAAATCAACCCCTTCGATCTCCATCAAAAACTTAATCACATCACCACCGGCTCCACAACCGAAGCACTTATAAAGCCCCATCTCTTCATTTACCATAAAAGAGGGAGTTTTCTCCGAGTGAAATGGACAAAGACCCTTGTGATGCCTTCCTAACTTTTTCAAGCTGACATACTGTCCAATCATACCCACTACATCCGTTTTCCTTTTTATTTCCTCAACTTGATCTTCCATCTTTGGGTTTTATTAGTATCAATCCCTTTCGATTGTACCAAATCCACCCTTATTTTAGGCGGGCATATATTTTTTCACAATCATCGGAATATCCTTTATGTCGATATTGGCCTTGACAATGTAATCTTTGGCGCCGAGTCTCATCCCTTCATCTACACTTGTCTCCTGTTCGAAGTTGGTTAAAATCACCACCGAAATATCTTTAGTTTCTGAGTTTCCCCTAACCACTTTCAAAACTTCAAAGCCACTCTTTATTGGTAGCAAAAGATCCAATAAAATCAAGTCCGGAACTTCTTTTAGGATCATTCTTTCTGCCTCTTCTCCGTCTGTCGCTACCGAAATATCGTATCCCTCATCCTCCAGCGCCAGAGTTAAAGCGTTTACTAACACCGCATCGTCTTCGACGATCATCACCTTTTTCTTGTTATCCATCTTTTTTTTGTTTAATTGGTAATTTTACAAAAAACGTAGTTCCTTTCCCTTCCTTAGACTCAAACCAAATTTTTCCTCGATATCCTTCAATTATACTTTTAGCTAAATACAAACCCAAACCAGACCCGGGAATATTCTTAGCCACATTATCGGCTCTAAAAAATTTCTGAAAAACTCTTGGTTTCTGTGATTCGGGAATTCCCAAACCTCTATCTTTTACCGAAAATATGTAGTTTCCACCTTTTTTCTCTACACGGATATCGATTTTTGATCCGGTGGCAGAATATCTGCCGGCATTATTCAGCAGATTTCCAAGCACCTGAATCATCTGAATTTTGTCCGTCTCAATCTCATACTTTTCGGGAATTTGATCCATCCCCTCCACTTGAATATTCTTCTCGGCAAACAATCTACCTTGCAACACCAATGCTTCTTGACAAATATCTTTGATCGAATAAACATTCAAGTCTTTGACGCTCAGGAAACCTTCATCATTTTTACTGACAACCAATAAATCATTTACCAGGTCAATCAATCGCTGATTGCTTTCACCGATGCTATTTACATATTTTACGATGCTTTTCCCGGTAGTTTTTGTGACTTCTCCTTTTAATAGCTCTACAAACCATTTTATTCCCGTCAGAGGTGTTCTCATCTGATGACTGGCCAAAGAGATAAAATCGGTCCTCATTTTTTCCAATTCGCGTTGTTTGGTCACGTCCCGAAGAATCCAAACCGTTCCTACCAATTTTTCATTTTGATCCATTACGGGAGAGGCTACCCCATCAACCGATATTTTCGTTCCGTACTTATTTTTTAATATCAAAGTTTCTGTCGGCCAAGTCAATTTCTTTTTATTAAATACGGCATCTATCAAATCTTCGGGCTCTCTCCCTGAGGATTCATAAGACAATTTAATCACTTCCTTGATTTTTTTACCCGTCATTTCTTTTTCCGGTAGGCCGAATAATTTTTCCATAGCAATATTTGCCAACACAATTCTTTTTTTTGAATCCGTAACAAACACAGCATCTCCAATATCTCTCAAAATACTTTCCATTTTTTGTTTCTCCGTCAGATTCAAACTATACAATGAGGCTAGCTCTTCTTGTACTTTTCTTCTTTCACTTATGTTTTGAATTGTTCCTATCATCCTAATTGGTTCCCCCTGAAAGTCAAAATCTAACTTACCCATCCCATGTACCCACAGCTCCTCTCCGGTCATTCTATTTAATATCTTGTATTCTTTATCAAATGGCTTTTTTGCTTCCAATACTTCATGGATAAAATAATTCTTCATCATCTGTCTCTGGTCAGGATGAACCAAATTCAGCCAACCTTCCACATCTGTTTTATAGCTATTATCAATTCCCATCATTTCCAACAATACATCCGATCCCTCCCAATAACCGGATCTGATATCCAGCACATAGTACCCCAATTTAGCCACCCTCTGAGTCTTTTTTAGTAAAGATAGTAAGGTTTCAAGCTTATCAAATGATCGTGAGGTCCACAAGAAAAGTAATAAGGCCGTAACGATCACAAACACCCACCCCTTGACTATCGATATCTTCGCAAAAAGCGCAGGGTCAGCTACTAAGTAACTTAAGATACTGTCGGAAAATAAAATCCAAATCACGCCAAGAAACAAATACCAAAATGCTGGTTTTGCGGTTTCCCAAACCCCACCCCACTGAATTATTTTCCCGGAAGACTTCTGAACGAATACCCACAAGTAATTAACCAACATCAACACTATCATTATCAGGATTATCCAAGCGAATTCAAAAAGTCGAACTTTCCCCAAAATGGAACTAACCCATCCCCCAGAAGGCAAGCTTCCCATTTCCCAATAATTATCACCAAATCTAATTCTGAGCAGAGCTGGATCTTTGGCAAAAACCATTTTATCTCCCGCAAATACCACTTTATTTTCATCTCTCAAAGCCCACATAGTCTTTTGGGACACTTTATCCAAACCCGAGTAATTGATGGCTGTTGGAACATCTATTACCACCGAAATAAATCCCCAAAGGTTATTGTTCTTAAAAATTGCTTTTCTTGCCGCCACCCCCAAACCTCCTTGTCTTAGCTCAAAGGGGGTACTAACCACCAGCTCCTTCGATGCGATAGCTTTAGCAATATCCGATTTCACACTAGGTGTCTCATCGGCCATCAGATTATAGTTTATCGCTCCTTCATTTCCTTTTATTGGATAGATTAGGGACAAGACTCCTCCTTTAGCCACACCTACATTTCTTACACCTTCAAATTCATTTTGCAGTCCAGAAGCAAATAACGGAAAATCTCTAATTATTTCCGTATCACTCCTACTCACCACAAACTTCTCAAGCCCCACAGCTAGATCCAAGCGACGGTGCATTATCATCTCCAACGCATTTTGGAAAAAAGACATATCTTCACCCATCTGTTGTCTATTAGCGGATATCAGCCACGCAGTATATTGTTTGGTTTCAAAATACCCGAATAGGACCAACCCTAACGCCAACAACCAAATGGTTATCTTCCTGTCCAAAAAACCCCCTCTCACCATGTTCATTTATCTAATCATATCTACATCCACACCCAGCGTCAATGGTAATGTAAGATTATTTACTTTTTGTAGCCATATCTGTTTTTGGCGGAGGAGGCGGGATTCGGACCCGCGTATGCCGAAGCACACTTGCTTTCCAAGCAAGCGCCATAGACCACTAGGCGACTCCTCCATTCAAAGGATATTTTACTCTAACCTATCCAAAGCCGCGAGTAGCTCAAATATCTCACTTATCACTACCGTTTTTCCTGGTACTTCACCATGTCTATAAACAGACCAAGGACTAGGTAGATATATAGTTCTGGCGCCCAATTCATCCCCTGGCCTTACATCTCCCCCCAAGCTATCACCCACCACCAAGCATTTTTCTGGCTCAACTTCCATTCTCTCCATTCCTCTCTCCCAATCATCAGCTTTTTTGTGTCCGTTTTCGTCGACGATAATCACCTGATCAAAATAATCCCAAAGCCCCAAACGGTTCAATTTGAACTCCGTCCACTCCACGTTGGCATGAGTCACCAAACCAAGCTTTATGCCGCTCTCCTTTAATATTTCCAACATCGTCCGAACACCTGTCCGCATTCTTGGCTCTACCGCGTAAATGGTCTTCAAAATATCCAGATTTTCCAAGATCTCTTTTTTTCCATGGCTAAATTTGACCACAAGTTTTTCAACTACAGCCTCCCATCTTTTTGGGTTAACACCCATTGTCTTGTATTCTTCATCATTAATTGCTTGCAAAGCCAGCATCATTTCCATGGCTCCAACTCCAATTTTCTCCCCCACCACACGTGAGTATTTCTCCATAAATAAAATAAAAATCTCACTTGTGTAGATCAAAGTATCGTCCAAATCGAACAAAATCGCTTCAATATTTAGCCTCTTAAGCTTCTCTTTGACCTCACCAAAGGCAGGGTCTCTATCCATTTCTATCATGCCCCATATTCTACACCCTCTATATTTTGAGTTCTTGAGTTCTTGAGTTCTTGAGTTCTTGAGTTCTTGAGTTCTTGAGTTCTTGAGTTCTTGAGTTCTTGAGTTCTTGAGTTCTTGAGTTCTTGAGTTCTTGAGTTCTTGAGTTCTTGAGTTCTTGAAATATTGTGTACCCGGTGCGACTCGAACCCACAACCACTTCCTGAGGGGCTCTTCGTCAATTCCCGGTTTTCTGCAATATCCCTTGAGGAGATTGGAGAAAACAAATAATGGAACTGATGAAGAGTGCCGGAATCGATCTCGTAACGAGCTCGATGAGGCAGGGTAAAGACATCGAGGGTGATATTACTTCATTAACAATGTGTACCCGGTGGGATTCGAACCCACAACCACTTCCTTCGGAGGGAAGTACTCTATCCAGTTGAGCTACGGATACAAAACAACGTAATTTTACCTCAAGAGTCTATAGGAATACGGCACTGCATACTAACCCATAAATCAAAACACTGGAGGTGTCCTGAATAACAGTGGCAATCGGGCCTGCCCCCACTGCTGGATCTGAATGTTCTAGTTCCAAAATTTCGGCCACTACCATGGAAATTACAGGGGCAGAAGCTACTGCACCAAACATCCCGAGGAACACAGCCATTGACACCTGCCCGGATCTCAACCATAAATAAACCGCGCCTCCGGCGATAACACTAAACAAAAGGCCAAAAATCAATCCTATGAAAGTCTCCTTAACCAAATATCTCTTAAAACTTGCCTTACCTGTCACCAAGTCCCTGGTATAGATGCTCTGTGTCTGAGTCCCCACCGCATCGGCCATATATACAACGAAAGGGATAAAAAAAGCTATCTGAACATTTCTTGCCAAAACTTCCTCAAATTCTGAAGTTATAAAAGAAAGAAATAGTCCGAGAAAAAGACCTAAGAACAAGGACGGTGCTCTCATCAAAAGTAACCGCCCTAAAGGAGTTACATCATCATCAGCATACCTCAATTTATTTAGAATCTTCACTAATTCAGTTTACACCCAGCTGTCTTACTCTCCTTTTTTATTCCACACTCTCTGTTTGTTTATTTCCTCTTTTTCCCAAAAAGACTTCTCCAAATCAATATCAAACCTGTTCGCTATGTCCAATAAATAACTCAAAACATCCGCCATCTCATGCGCCAACTCAAACTTTTCAGAGGCACTATCGGTATGCATTTTTGTCGCCTGCCTCGCGGCCTTGGCCATTTCCCCCACCTCTTCCGACAGATACATAAACAGTTCCGGAATCGTAGTATCCTCAAACCCCCTTTCCTTATTCATTTTTGCTATGTATTCTTGTAGTTTTTTCATATATTAATTATCTTCCATCATTGCCTTTTTCCACCTTCTATCTTTCTCTATCGGAGATGGTGTTTCCTCATCATACATAGCCTCACAAAGTAACTCGTATAGGTCGTGACTCTTTTCGAATTTACTTAGTTGCTGTTCAAAGTCTGTTCTTGCTGTCCCAATATCACCATTTTCCAAAGATTGGACTACCCATCCCAAATAATCATCACCAATCGTGATCTCCTCTCTTGTACATATATCTCTAATTTGTTTCGATAGCTCCTGAAGTGTATTCCTACAATATTTTTCTCTTATACCAATCTCCACTCTCAAATCGGTATAATTTCTCTTTATCTCACAGTCCAAAACAGGTACTTTTTCTCCCTTCTTAAATCTCTTCACCAAATACTCCTTATCGCTGTCCCACCGATAACCCATTTTTCCCTCCTCTCCAAATATACTTTGCCACTTGGTCCTATTGTACAAAAGGATATTCAGCTCCCTCTGATATGTAGCAATGTCCCCATCTCCTGCAACTTTTTCGTCTAATTCATCCAATCTATTATTGATTCTCTTTGAATTATTATCTTCCGTCATGTCGTCAATATCACCAATCTTATTCGCCAACTCCTGTAATGTACGATCATGTACGGACAACAAACAGCTACCAATACCCATCCCTCCATCCAAAACAGCGATATCCATACCAGACACTTGAACTAGGCCCCCAATGTCTGGTTTCAATCCAAGTGCGGAAAATCCTACAATTTTTCCATCTATTTTTGCCAGCATAAACCATAAATCGGAGTATAAGAAATCAGGACTATTTACATTATCAACCTTATATTTTTGAACCAAAAGCTCTTTTCCATTTTTCAAAGAGAAGATAAAGGTTTCTTCTCCGGTTATCGCATTATCTTCCCACTCCCCGTCTTCCCCAAAGCGATCGGACCATTCATTATATCTTTCCTTAAAAACCTCGCAATCAAAATTGTTTTCTTGATTTTCCATATATAGCTTTGGCGGACCATCTCGCCAATAGGCGGAGGATACAGGAGTCGAACCTGTTAGCCCAAAAGGGCATTGGTTTTCGAAACCAACGCGTTACCGTCCCGCCCATCCTCCCAGATCTCTATATTTTACCCTAATTCAGCCTCCTCAAATCAGCGCCTAAAAATATGCAGCTTGATACCTCTCTTTACGGCTTCGTAATTGTCTTCATTATCCGGGATTTTATCAATCATTTTTTCAATCGCCTTATCGCCTTCCAAATAATCAAAAGCCTCTCCCAGGGTTTCTGCCAGATCAATACCATACCGAATATTATCTCCAAAAACCTTAAATCTATGGCCAATCGCAAAAATTGCTTTGGGATTCATGAAAGGAAGAATATCTTTCATATATTCATGAGTTTGATCGGTTTCCAAACCTTTTTGCAAATAACAGTCTGTCTTTTTAAAAACATTTTTCCATTTGGTATTAAGAAATTTATCAAGAGTACCTGTCAAATATAAAATCTTTCTTTGTTTTGCTCTTTCCCCAGGATATGTCCAATCAAAGGTTATTTCGGTGGCTGAACAGGAAATAGGTTGAACAACAATAGTTCTTCTATCTACCCCCATTTTTTTCAGTTCCAGGAACAGGAGTCTATCAATATCCCAATGATTCAGAGCTCCCATGTCCCAATATCCCCGGCGCCATCTATCCGCCCGATGGGCATAAAATAGTTTCCATTCTTCTTTAGAGGGTTCGAGTTTTTCGGGAGTTATCCGATCATATCCAAAAGCTCCAGCCCTATATATCGGTTTACTATCCACAAAATCCCAAAGAAAATCTGCATATTGCCAAGAATATTCATTAAAAAAACCCTTTTCGTCTACCGCAACTATTTCTAATGCATTGGTAAGAAAAAGATTGCTACTAATATTCGGACCCATGGCATTATCTACCACCTTACTTTGGTCACCTATTTGTTCATGCCTGGACATGTAATATTTAGCCTGTTCCTTACGCATTAGGCGCTCTTCCACGGCAGTGATATGTTCCACGTTTGGTCTTCGCTCAATAGAACTCATGCCTCGAATTATACCTCCACTCATGAGGACTTAAGAAGAAAGTGCGCTCGGGAGGACTCGAACCTCCGACCCCCAGATCCGCAATCTGGTGCTCTATCCAACTGAGCTACGAACGCATATACCAACCCGTCTCTTGCAGACAGGGGCACAAACTCATCTCACGAACAAGGATATTTTACCATCTACGGGGCATTTTTCCTCACTCCAAAGGCATCTTCTCCCCCACCCACTTCAAGGCCTTATCCACCCATGTCACGGGAGGTTCCTGGAATATTACCCTTTCCAGCAACAAGTTCTTCAGTTCTTCTTCGTTCTGTAGATTAATCACCACCACCAAATGCCACGGTACAGTGGCCAAGTTTATCCTTAATAGTCGAGTGCTCCACTTAGTTTCAAACCAAAAAGAGGTCATTTCTTCATAGCGGTACGTCTTATCAAGAGATTTCAATCCCCATGAGGTTAGGGTCGTTTTTATCATGCTCGGCTTTGTTTTGGCCATAGCCCAAAGCATAAACACCAGCGCCCAGATAACCACCACCGGCATAATTCCCTCAATAAAATAAAAAATTATCGACACCAAAAAAGCTATCACAATCACCGAACTGTAAAACTCCTTACTCCAAACTTTGTGAGGTCGATCATAGGCTTCAAACTCTAATAAAACTTTTTCACTTAAGTCTCTTATTTCTGTTTGATCTGTAGCCACATTTCATATTAACATAATCGCTACTTGTTCCCCATTTTCTTACACCTTGATACCCCGGACAAAAATAGTCCCAAAGAAATAGGCAGTAGTGTCCAACCAACATAAACCATAAAACTTGATTCAAATAACTTAATAAAGGTTACTCCTACAATCACCAAGGTCAACGATGTTCGCAAATACGCCAAGACCGTTCTGTCCGAGGCCATCTGTGTTCGTTCAAGTGCCAAACCATCGCGATATGTTTTTTGTGCATGCATATTCCCAATATATACTATTCTCATGCTCACTCCGCTTCTGGTGATAAAGAAGGCTATCACTCCAACCACTGTTTTAATTATCCTCAGCTTTTTTCTTCAACTCTTTTATCTCGGCAAAACACCTTACAACACCAGAACCTATGATGTCCTGGAGGGGGGTGGACATCTAGATTACATTGCCTACGTTTACCAAAATCATACCGTTCCTCCGGCCGAAAAAGGCTGGCAGTACCATCACCCGCCCTTATATTACTTCCTCTCATCTCTCCCCTGGTCACTATCAAATTTCTTCCCATTTGAAAAAATCTATCTTCTTCTTCAATTTATTTCTGTTTGTTATTACACCGGATTCCTCTTTATATCTATCCTCATCTTCAAAGAGCTCCTTCCTCGCGGAAAAACAATTATTCTTGCCTCTGCCCTACTTTGCTTCTGGCCCTCAGGTATTATTCATAGTGTTCGTATCGGAAACGACACCCTCTATTATCTTCTCTTTTCCGTTTCTCTCTTTTTTCTTATTCGCTGGTGGGAAAATCCTTCTCAAAACCTCAACCTCCTTCTTTCCTCGGTCTTCGCTTCTTTGACAATCCTCACCAAAAGTAATGGCATCGTGCTTATTATCCTTTTAACCATCTCAGCTTTAACAAAGCTAACGAACCTGAAAAGTGGAGTCAAATATTTAGCTATCGTCTTCGTGACTCTGGTGATTACCTTCATTAGCTTCCTACCAAGGTTTCAATCAAAACTTAACGACTCTTCGATTGATTGGTTAAACAGCTCAGTTCATTTATTAAACAAGGATCTGGCAGTCACAAATACCGCTAATAATCTTCTTTTTTTAGATATCAATAGCTACCTCACCCATCCCTTTACGAGCACCTGGTCTGACGATTCGGGCCGCCAATCCTTCTGGAACTTTCTTCTAAAAAGTAGTCTCTTCGGAGAATTTTCCTTCGAAAAACCAATTAGTATATTGCTGGCTCATTCATTGAGCTTAATGTTGCTAGTTTTCTTGACAATTTCTATAACTAATATATTTTTTGGTTTCTCGAGAGCAATCTTTTTGAACCCTATTATTGTTGGTAATCTTCTCATCAATCTTGCCGCACTATACTATTTCCGCCTTAAACTACCATTCGCACCTCACGCAGACTTCAGATACATATACCCCATTCTTGTTTCTTTCATTTTCTTTCTCCTTCCATCCTCCTTCCAAATATTAAATAACAAATTCCTCAGAAATTTCACCTTTTCCATTCTCTGGGCTTTTCCAATAATAAGTATCATTTTCTTTCTTACTATCTGATATTGGCGGAGGGGGCGGGATTCGAACCCGCGGTATCTTGCGATACGGAGGTTTAGTAAACCTCTACACTAGACCACTATGTGACCCCTCCAAGTGAGCAAATGAAGATTACGAATCTTCATGTGCGAGCGCGGAGAGGTTACATACGAAGTATGCTGACCCCTCCTTGGCGGAGAGCACAGGGGTCGAACCTGTTAGAGCTTACGCTCATCAGTTTTCAAGACTGACGCATTACCGTCCTGCCCGCTCTCCACAGGCTATATTTTATCATTCGCGAAGCTAGTTAAACGAGAATAACTGTTAAAATAGGGTTTGTTGGAGGCGTCCGATAGCGGTTATTCGAGCGGGTTGCTAACCCGCGGCCTAACAAGGCCTCGTGGGTTCGAATCCCACCGCCTCCGCAATAGAAAATTCTCGCTTTATGTGAGAATTTTTTGTTGCCATGTGGGATTCGAACATGCCGGAAGCAGTTTCGTAACGAACCTGCTGAGGCCGGTCCTGAGGCACCACAGGTGACCATGCGGAATCTATCCCCCCGCCTCCGCAAATATTGGAAATCAAAATCTGATAATTTCTGCTTTATCTGTTTGGGTGTTATAAATAGCGACACTAGCCTCTTCAGTAATTTCACTCTCACACGCAAAGCTGGTTGAACCAGGGTTAATAATCAGCGTTTTTCCAACCACTTCATTTCTAACTCTATGCAAATGCCCAGTGAAAATTATGTCGTATTTTTGACAGTCGATTAACGCGTTTAATATATCAAAATCATCACCGTGATAAATAATTGTTTTTTTATTGTCAATGTCAAGTTTCAGAGTGACCGTCTTTGGCCATTCAATTGGATTCTTCATTCGATGATTACTCACGATTATCCTTTTGATGTCTCCATGGTTATTTCCAATAACACTCTTCACCGGAATGTTAAATCCCTCCATTTCTCTATCAAAAAATTCTAAAGTAAAGGGGGAACACCAATCGCCGCAATGAATAAGCATTTCAACTTTATTTTCTTTAAAAATTTGAATAGCCTTTTTTAATCCCTGAAGATTATCGTGGGTGTCAGAAATAATTCCTATCAACATTTCTTTATTATATCTCCTTCATTTTTTTAAATTCACGTACCTTAATAAAATTTCTGGCTGCGTCCTAAGCTCCCCGCAGACTTATCTTCTTCTCAACAAAAGAGATACCACAAAAACGACTAGAGAAATTAACACTATTGTTCCTCCGGTCGAAAGATTTAGATAAAACGAGACGAATATCCCCGCCACCACCGAAAATATGGATATCAATTCCGCAATTACAATCGTCTTCATAAAACTCCTCCGGAACTGTAAAGCCGTCACCACCGGTATCACCATCAGTGCCGATATCAATAGTACTCCCACGATCGGGATCGACAGCGACACCGTTAATGCCGACAGTATGATCAGCAGGGTATTGATCATTCTGGTGGGAATGCCGCTCACCTGAGCCGACTCCTCGTCAAAAGAAATGTAAACCAGCTCTTTATAGAATAAATACAATACACCGGCTACCACTGCCCCCAAACCTCCAATGATATAGAGATCCATTTGCTTAACTGTCACGATCGATCCAAATAAATAATTTAGTAGTCCCACGTTAAAGCCGTGTGCCAAACTGATAAGAACTACCGCCAAGGCAAGACTCCCGGACAGGAATATTGCCAACGCCGACTCGCCATAAACTTTCTTGGAGCTTCTTAACCTTTCGATCACGACAGAAGACAAAACTGTGGAGACCATCGCGGTCACTATTGGATTGATTTGAAATAAAAATCCGACAGCTATTCCGGCCAAAGACACATGAGCCAAAGTATCGGCGATCAAAGAATACCGCCTCAGTACCAAAAACATGCCGATCAGAGGAGCAATCATTCCGATAATGATTCCGGCTTCCAATCCTCGTATAGCAAAGCCATATTGAAATATATCAAGCATGTTCGTGGTGATGATGAATAAACTTCTTGTCTCCATAAAGCCTTTCCAGATCCCCTTTTACAAAATTCTTGGGATCATCGTCGTAACTCAAGCTTCTATTTACAAAAGCAATTTCTGTCACCTCATTTACTACGGCCTCAATATCGTGAGAAATGAAAACTAGAGTAATTTCTAGTTCGTGATTAAGTCTTTTAAGAAGCTGGTAAAACTGATCCTGTGCCAGGACGTCCACTCCCGCCATTGGTTCATCCAAAAATATCACTTCGGGTTGCCCGGCCAAAGCTCTCGCAATAAACACTCTTTGTTGTTGTCCTCCCGAAAGGTCACCAATTATTCTATCCCTAAACTCATACATCTCTACTTGCTTTAGAGATTCGTTGACAATTTTTTTATCATCTTTGCCCAATGACTTAAATAATCCTCGTTTGCCGTATCTTCCCATGGCCACCACCTCATATACGGTCGCCGGAAAGTTTACATCGAAGTTGATCACTTTCTGAGGCACATATCCAATCTTAGATCGATCTTTAAAATCGCGGATCTCCTGGCCAAACATCCTTACAGATCCGGCAGAGGGTTCCAGAAGCCCCAGCATTATTTTTATCAAAGTAGTTTTACCGCCGCCATTTGGACCGATCACCCCCAGATAATCTCCTTTGTGAATGTTAAGATTCACTTTCTCCAACACCAAATCTTCGTTATAGGCAAACGACACCCCTTCAACTTCAATAATATTTTTTGTATGGTCTACCGGCATTCTAATGCGGTTCTCAAATTTGCTAAATTATCTTCCATGATCGTTAGGTAATTTTTACCTACAGCAATATCATTATTATCGATTCCTTCGATCGGGTCCAATACCAAAGTTTTTGCCCCTACTTCTTCAGCAATTGTTTCGGCCAATTTTGGACTAATCAGTCTTTCAAAGAAAATGTATTTTACATTATTCTTCCTAGCAAACTGTGCCACTTCAGTCAGTTGTTTCATTGAAGGTTCCTCATCGGGAGAAATGCCCGATATTGCTACCTGTTTTAAACCAAATTCTCGGGCTAGATACCCAAATGCCCCATGAGAGACAATGATCTCCTGATGAGTACAGTTGGACAGACCATTTCGAAAGTCCACCGTCATCTTTTCCAGCTTATTCTCCAATAATTTTTCGTTTTCCATATAGTAATCACGGTTAAGTGGGTCGATTTGGACCAAACCGGACAATATCACCCTGGCCTCTTGTTTGGCCAGCTCCGGCGATAACCATACATGAACGTCATTCTCTATCATTAGATCTTTTGCCGCCTCGACCACCAATACATTCTTCAATTCGCTTTTCACTTTTTTTACCCATCCTTCAAAGTTTTCTCCATTAAGAATCAGCAGTTTTGCTTGTTGTATCTCCACCATATCTCTGGCTGTAGGTTCGTATTCGTGTGGCTCAACTCCCACCGGCGTCAAATTTTTCACCGCAATCTTCTCTTTTCCGATTTCATCAGCCAGAAAAGCCAAAGGATAAAACGAAGCTACCACTGAAACCCTTGTTGTCCCCACTTCCGTACCTCGCTCGGAAACTATTTGCCACATCCCCATACCCATAATCAAAAAAACACAAACCAAGATTAGACCCAAAATAAAATCACGCTTCACACTAAATATTGTAGACGATTAATGAGCAAGTGCCAGCCCCCACACCACCTCCGCTCCAGCTTTTTTCAGCATTTTTGAACACTCCCGCATATCGGCACCGCTGGTGAAGACATCATCGACGAGTAACAATTTCTTTTTTCTGAGTTTTCCCTTCCACTCATTCCCAACCACAAAAGCACCCGATATATTGTTCTCTCGCTCCTCTCTGGTTTTCATCATCACCTGTTGCTTCGTATTCCTCTTTCTTTCTAAGATATTCTCCACCGGAACCAATAACTTTGAACCAACAACTTCGCCCAACTCCCTGGCCTGATTAAACCCTCGCCAATTCTCTCTATAGAAATAAAGAGGAACCGGAATTAAAAAATCAAAGCATTCTCCGGTTTCAAATCTGAAGTCTTTCAACGCAATACTAATCAGCTCTCGGTTAAACCCATACTTTATTCCATCTACCACCGCTCGAGCTATTGGTTCTTGGTATTCATAAATCGCAATAAGTCCGTCCATACCATATCGGTCCTTACACCTTGAGTGGGTCCATCCCATGAGAGATCCCTCTCCGCACATCGGGCAAATTTGGTCCACAAAATCTAGTCTGTTTTTACACTCCTTGCACAAAAAACTTCCACCAATTCCACACCCCACACACACCTTTGGAAAAACAAAATCTATTATCGCCTCCCAGATCATACTCAATCTTACCCATCAAACAACCAATTACCAAGAACCAAGAACTTATCCGTATAATAGAGCTATGTTGGCTCAGAATAAAAAGGCATTTTTTGATTACGAGGTAATTGAGTCATTTGAGGCTGGAATTGAATTATCCGGATCTGAAGTAAAAAGTATCCGAGGAGGGGGAGCAAACTTTGCGGGTGCCAGGATCCTTATTAAAGAAGACGGTACCTATCTCATTGGCCTCAACATTCAGAAGTATAAGTTCACTACTTCCGAGAGCTACGACCCGGCACGGACCAGAAAACTCCTTCTTCACAAGAAGGAACTCGTGGCTATGCAGTCGAAAATGAGATCGGCCGGTTTGACTTTGGTGCCTATGAAGCTGTATAATAAGGGTAGTCTCGTAAAGGTGCAGGTAGCTCTAGTTCGAGGCAAAAAGAAGTTTGAAAAACGTGAGTTGATTAAAAAAAGAGTCTCAAACTTGAGCCTGGCGAGACGTTTAAAAAACCAATAGATGAAAGGACAAAAAATGGACCTGTTCTGGACAAAAATCATGCCTGAGTGTGTTTCCAAGTATCCTTGGGGTGGTGAATTTACGGCCAAAATGAGCTTAAAAAAGTATCAAGAGGGCATCAAGGCGAAGATTAAAGTCATGGATGAAAATGAATTTGACCTTTTTTTGGCCGCGGTTGTAATGCAAGCCAGCAGGGACCAAATGATGGGTGTCAATTTAACCGAAAAAGTTGGTTTCCTCAGAGGTCTTCGTGCCTAAACATTCGTCTCTGTTAAACCATTTTGCATCGTGCGAGCCTACCAAAATAGTTGTCATTTACGCTCATTCGTGGTATATTATAGGTATTGGGGACGACAGGAATCGATGGAATAGTACGTTTACAGTCGCAAGCCTCCTTTGGTAATAGGAGTCAAAAAGACCAAAATACAACTGTCAATAAAGAAGACAAGTTACTTGGTTTCGTTGCTAGTGGAGTAAAATCCCTCGCTAATGAGATCAAATCTTTCGCTCCCGTTTACGCTTTTGCCTAAACTGTAGCTTAAAGACGTCTGAGAGAATAGTGGATCCCGGGCTCTCACTCAGGCGAAAAAACACCGGATTGAATGCTTCAAGTTTGATTTAGGCTTGAGGACTAACTTATTCTAAGTCGACCATAAAGTGTTCTTGTTTGCCTGAAGCTTTATGGAAAATCGGCAATCTAAGCTTGTAGACTCTGTATCCATATTATTTCAGACGAGNNATTCTCTCCGTCTCCACAAACAAAAAGTCCACCCTTGCGGTGGATTTTTTGGGTTATTTCAACACCCCCACAGTTCCACCTATCAATACCATCAGTGCACCCTGTCTGTCAAACTCAATATCCGAAGCCTCAACCAATCTACTTGATTTTAGAATCTGGTCACAAACTCCTGTATCCTTGCTACAAAGAATCACCACACCATTACTACTACTCAAAAGTGCCAATCTAGAACCTTCCTGTTCCACCGCAATGCGGGTGATTTTTATATCCACAGGAACGCCGCTTAATGAAAATGGCTCTCTTGATCCTCTTCTAAATCTTTCCACTTGTCCTTTTTCGGAAACGACCCAAATATCACTGTCCATCGCCATATCCACCGGCTCGAAACCAATCAACTGATCCTGTTTCAACCATCTGGTTCGATCACCAAATTCTTCTCCAACTGCCGAATATTTATAAATTTCTTTATTACCTTGATCAAGAATATAAAGATTCCCTCCAAAATCACCCATAGTCACCGGTTTGGATACCGCCGAATCGAACTTAATCAAATCTACCCCCGTCATCGCATTTCTAACACCTCCATTATTTAAAACCATTATTTTACTTCCCACTCCAACGACACCGATCCACCCCAAACCCTCCCCTTTTCCAGCCACCACTTTAATATCTTTTGTTTTTACCTCTGCCGTCATAATTACCCCCATTGAAGAGTCAAGAACCAAAAGCCTATTGTCATTACCAAACCCCAATCTATTCCCTTTAAATCCCTGCCGTACCAAATCGATTTTTAAAATTTCTTCGATTAGGCTTTCTTTTTCCCCAGAGGCTACAGTCCAACCATCATTAATCTTTTTATCCAAATCCAGCAATTCTATTTTGAATCTACTGTCAGAAAATTGACTTTTTTTCAAATCGAAACTTGTTCTTATATCTTCAATCAGCTTCTTTGCCCCCGTAGGGTTAATCGACACCAAACTACTTGCCTCCAAAAGGCTTTTTTCGATTGGCTCGGAAAAATTTTTCCATTCCTTTAACTCAGCCGCCCTCTTCATTTTTACCGAACCGGTAATCAAGCTCAGCGCTAGCACCAACAAAAACAAAATACCCAACCACATAGACCATTTTTTCCTTTTACTGACCACGCTTCTATCCTCAAGCATCTTTTGTTTTATCGGATAAAATTTCATCCACCAATTGATCAGTTTTTCTTTTAATCCTAAAGGTCCAACAATTCTATCTTCGGCCAAGTCCGGGGTGCTACTTTGTCTACTATCCACCACGGGCATTCTTTCCTCGATTTTTGACTTTTCTACTGCTTCCACCGTATCTAATGAGCTTTTCTCGGCAACCTTACCAAAGTCGAAAATCATCCCGGCAAAGGCGCTATCATCCTCTCTCAATTCCTTATTCCACTTTGAGATCATATCTTCGGTAGCTCTAGACATTTCATCAGAAATTTCTTTTTTGAGTCCTCCGGTAAAAATCACCAATTTATCACCTTCTTCAATATTCCCTTTGAGCACTTTTCCCGGTAGTAAATTGGCAGATAAATTAAAGTCTTTCTGACTACGTGTAAGTACTACCTCGGCCACTCCCCATTTAACAATTTTCAACAGCCGTTTTTCTCCTTCTGAGTTTATCCACACCCAAACACCAGATAAGTCAGAATAATTTTTCCTCCAATTTTCTCCAAAATCGGACAATTTACCTACAGAATCCAATCTATTAAAATAGGCTTCCACCCACGCCATCAGCTCTGAGTCTCTTTCCGCCCAATTATCCTTATTTTCTCCGAAAACAACTCCAAACAAAGCACCTTTATTATTAAGTTCTGAATCGTCAAATGGAATTCGCGCATAAATTTGGGCCCAACCATTTGCCCCTTCTTCGTTAACAATTCTCCAAAAAGACAGTCCTAAACCGGTATTCATTGTTGGGCAGATGTTCCTTTCCTAAGATAATAGTACAATAACAGTCACAAAAAGCGAGAATAAAAAGTATCCCCAGGTTAAAATTTTTAAGCTTTTTCCTATGGGGAGATTAACCACCCTATCCATTAAACTCTCTTGCCTGACCATGATAAGGGAAAGTATCAAAAAAAGTACCATCGATATCTTCACCATAAAACTCACAATCATACTGAGGCTTATTGTTATTCCGGGAATTATTTCCATGGTTTTTCTGCCTCTTCTGTTAATTGAGAAATTATGCCAGCCACCTTATCTGGAAAAGCCACTGCCTCAAAAGTAAAGGCCGACATCTCGCCTGCTGTGTCCGGTGTTCTTTGTTCCGATGCGGTCTGAATAATCACGTCCCCATAATTAAAAAAACTCGCCAATATCCCTTTCTGGGTGTAATTGACATCTTCAATTCTGGAAATCTGAGCCACGTTTACAGTTTTACTCAAGAGACCTACAAAGTCTACATCCACCAACCTCTCATTGGTAATGATGTAGACGTTATAAAACCACATAAGGAAACTTTGTATTCCAAAGAAAATTAGCCCCATATACCATAGCATTGAGAAGCTTATCAGAGTGTTGCCATCCAAGGCCTGTAAAAAGGGGAACTCCCCCCAAACAAACGGAATGACCGAGGCAAAACACAACATGGCTATCCATCCCAAATTGGTTACAAGGTGTCTTCTTCCCAACACCAAAACAGTTTCATCATCTTGCTGAGATTCGAATCTAAACCGGTGGGGACGAGGCACACAAGATCCGAAGGAGCTTCTCGAAAAACTCTCTCTCAATAGTTTTTTTATCTCCTCTGATTCTCCTTTTACGTTTTCCGCTTTAAAAACTTCCGGCATACCTAATTGTACCAAAACTTATCACGATTAATTGGTGCAGGGGCGCAAGCCAACAACCGCACGCAGGCGGGACCCGGTACTCCAGGGAGATCCGAGTACGGTTTTGGCGCGGCCCGAACCAACAACCTATTTTTTTTCAATATTAAACAGTCCACTCTTAAGAGAGATCCACCCGGGAGCTCTCACGTTGAACACCTTCAAAAAATCAGAACCGGATAACTCTACCGAACCTTTATTGGTCTCAAAACGAACATTGGTGGTATATCCCCCATCTGAATAAGTTACGTTTACCCCACTAACGCTTTCATATCCTCCCCCTAATCCATCAGATTTATTTCTCATCTCGCTAATACTATAAGGATTATCCCCTCCGCATCCACCCAGAGGTAACACTCTTGAATCCGGTCCATTTTTCAAAACTTTCCAAGCATTCAAAATATCCGCCATCTCTTCTGAAGTTAACCATGGATGGTTCTTGCCACAACTAGCACCACTGCTTCCTTTATACCAAGCTTTATAAAACCAAGGACTTCCGGCTATTTTTTCATAGGCTTGAGAAGTCCATCCGGCTCGACCGGAAGATGTATCCCAAAAACCGGGAGTATTATAACTACTTCCATTCTGTAAATAAGCTAGGGCATTGTATGGTTCTTGATATCCTCCTGAAGTTGAGGCATACCAAGCACTTACTATTTTTCCATCTTTGTAGAGAACCCAACCTTTGGTAGCATTCACAGCCTCTTCCCACTTTCCTCCTTTGTTGCTGTTTTTGTAAACTTGACAGGCTTGTGTAGTACATATATTTCCTCCGGTTCCTTCTCTGGTCCAAGCCAAAGCATAACTTCTGGCCGCTACTGCTTGTGCTTTTAAGGCTTCAAACCCTCCCTCGTCTCCCCAAGAATTGGGCACTTCATAAACTCTTTTTACATAGGTTTCAATGTCCATTCGTCCGTATCCGGCGACTCCGATCTGTTTCCCGGTGTCATAATCTTTTTTAATCTCTACTCCACCATAATAAGCACGTAAAATATCCTCAGAGTTCTGTCCTGATTTTGCCCGTCCATAAGCTCCATATTGGCTCATCCCCTTGAAATGCGGTGCCCCAAAAGAAAAGGCGGCAAAGGCCGGAGAAAATCCGGGGTTGTAGTCGGGACGGCTATTGGGATCATCGGCCAATGGGACGTCTCCCACACTGGTTGAAAACGTTCCTTGTTTCTCTGCCATGATTGCCGCTTGTTTTGCCGAAAGTTGGGCTATCTTTCCCGACAGGTCGGCTTGATAGGCTTTGGCTTTTTTAACTTCTCCTAAGAAAAAGGTATTTTGTTTGTCTAGCTCGGCCTGAAGTTTTGATAGTTGCGTCTTTTGTAGTTCCAATTGTTTCTTATCTGCCTCCAACTGTCCTATCTCCTGTACCAGATTTACAATTATTTGCTTGTCCAAGTCACTTGTCTCTTGTCTAAGTGCCATCTCCAATCTTGTTTCCCCCATGCCGGAACTAGATAACAAACTTACCCACAATGGCTGTGATCTTAGACGTATATACATTTCCCGGATCTTCACCGCCAACACCAAATATTGAGTCGAAACCTGATCTTCTCTTTTCTCTATTTCCCCTTCGGTAATTCTTAATTTTGATGTTGCCACGTTTATTTGTAATTGAATTGACTTCAAACGGGCACTTAATTTGTTTATTTCGACTTCAAGCGGCTTCGTCGCCGACCGGCTCATCTCCAAAGATTTATTTAGCTCGCTTATTTGAACTCCAAGACAATCAACCAAGGCTTGATCACTCTTACCATCGCAATTCGTATCCGCCCTCACCAAACCCGCCTGTCGTGATAGACCAGCGAAAACACTCAATAATGTCACCAATACCAATAAATATCTCCACTTCATCTCCTTTAGTTTAACCTATGGATAGTCGCTTCATGTTAAAATTATCTTGCATGAACAATCTCTTCCGGCTTTTCGCCATTATTTTTCTATCATTGATTCTTTTACCTTCAAAGTCCGCAAATGCGGCTTTTATTACCCCTCAAGGATCTTGTGGATCTGACGAGGTGGAAACAGCAATCGGCTGTATTTCTACCTCAGCCGATACCGGAGGAACTTCATTTTTCACTTCTGTCATCAAAATAGCGGTTGGTTTAGGAGGTGGACTCGCTCTTGTCCTCATGCTCTTTGGCGTCTTTATCATCACCACCTCAGCCGGCATTCCAGACAAGCTAAAGCAGGGCCAGGAAATCATCACCTCCGCCATCTCCGGACTAATATTTATCATCCTTTCCGTCTTTTTATTAAGACTCATTGGGGTCGACATTCTTGGTCTCCCCGGACTAAAATAAATTATGTCACTAATAAATCTGGTTCTGGCAGCTGACGAAGTAGATATCTCCGGCCTCGAGAGAAGTACCACCACCGCACTTAACATGAAATCTTTTACCGATTTGGGTAGTTTGTTCTCTCGAGATCTTCTAAACCTAGTCTTCATTCTCGTCGGACTTCTCTTCTTCGCCAGTCTGGTTATGGCCGGTTGGGAATACATGATGAGTTCCGGAGATCCGAAGAAGGTGGCCGGAGCCACAACTAGGTTTATGAACAGCCTGCTTGGTTTGATTATGTCCTTTGTAGCCTATCTAGTTGTCAAGATAGTTCTTTCTTTCTTAGGTATCGGCAGTCTAATTTAATCTACTTTGGTATAATTTCCCAGATGGATACCCCAATCAAACATATTGCGATTATGATGGACGGTAACCGTCGCTGGGCCAGAAGCAAGGGGATGGACCCCGTCAAAGGCCACGAATACGCCGCCAACCATACCATAGAGCCTTTAATAGAAAAGTGTGTCGATCTTGGTATCCCTTATGTTACTTTCTGGGCTTTCTCTACCGAAAATTGGAAAAGAGATGAAAATGAAGTAAAGGGAATCCTTGATATTTTCCGGATCGCCTTTGGATCACTTGCTTTCCGTTTTATCGCTAGAGGGGCCAAGCTACAAATATTGGGCGATATGACAAGATTCCCGGAAGATATCGCCAAAAAGACACTCGAGGTTATTTCCAAATCTGCACACAACAACAAAATAACTGTTTCTTTCGCCTTAAATTATGGAGGAAGAGACGAAATTGTAAGAGCAATCAAAAAAATTGTAGATGAAAAAATTCCCTCCAATCAGATAACGGATGAGACCGTTTCGAGTCATCTGGACACTGCCGGCATGCCCGATCCGGACCTGATAATCCGTACCGGCGGAGAACGCCGTACCTCAGGATACCTCCCTTGGCAATCTGTTTATTCGGAGCTATATTTTACCCCCACTCTATTCCCCGACTTCACTCCCGACAAGTTCATGGAAGCGATCGACGACTTCACCCAAAGAGATCGTCGCTTCGGCGGGGATTCCACCCCAAAGACGAAATAGAATCTCGTCAGTCGCCTCTTGGGTAAAACCTTTTCTTTCAAAGTCATGACGGATCTGTTCATAGTTTCCCCTTAATGGTATCGATCCTCCTGGGTATTTATAAACATTCATATTCGACCCCTTCAATACTTTTTCTTTTCCATCAAATCTCATTCTCGAAGGTTGTTCTCTCCAATGTCTTGGTATTTCCATAAAATAAATACTAAAACCCTCTTTCTCCCAAACACTCTCACATTTCCCTCTCCACCATATACCTCGCAATTCCCTCCAAATAATCTATTGCCCCACTATTCAGCCCTCTTCCTCGTAATTTAGTCGCAGTTTCGGCCGCCTTCTCGGCATAATTTTTAGCCACCTCTATCGAATATTCATATGCCCCGCTTTCGAGGATCGCCTTCTTTGCTCCGTCAATTGCCTTTTTATTCGCCCTTAATTTTCCCCAAACTTCTCTCAAGCTATTCTTCTGATCTTCTGTTCCCATTTCCATGGCTTTTACCACTAGCAAAGTTACTTTTCCCTGTAACAAGTCAGAGTTGGCCGACTTTCCCGTTTTCTCCTCATCACCATAAACACCAAGGACATCATCTTGTAATTGAAAAGCAATTCCCCCGTCTACCGCATACTCTCGTAATACATTCAAAACTTCCGGTGAAAGCCCGGACAGTGATCCTCCGATAATTAGTGGATTTTCAAAAGTATATATAGCCGTCTTGGCTCGGTGTAAGCTCATCACTTTCTCTTCCGTCATCTCCCCTAATTTTGAAAGGCTTGCGTCATACGCCTGCCCAAAAGCAGTATTGGTAATTCCTCGAAGAAATTGTTTCATTACTCTGCTGGTTGTTATTTCATCAAAACCACAATCCAGCAACCTTTCGAAACCCAAACACAAAACCGCATCCCCAAGACAAACAGCCATAGACTCTCCATGGTGATCATCTCCATCACCAAAAAATATTTGCGTAGTTGGGCCACCTCTTCTGACCAAATCTCTATCCATAAAATCGTCGTGCATAAGTAAAGCCGTATGAACCAACTCTACCGCCTCTGCCGCCCTCCACACTTTCTCCGTTTCTGTCTCGAGTTCTTGATTTCTTGATTCCTTGGGTTCTTGCCCCAGTTGATATCCATAAATCACAAAGCCTGCTCTTGCCCTCTTTGCCGATCTAAGGTTATGTTCCTTTGCGTGCAGTAGCATTTTTTTAATTAAGTCTTTTTGGGTATCATTGAAACCAAAATTACTCCGTATTTCCTCAATCCAATATTTTCCTAGTCTCGAATCCGCTTCCTTAGCCACCTCTGCCAATCTTTTTCTTGCCCATTGTCCAAGCTTGTTTGTTTCCATGTCTCTGATTTTACTGTAAAATGGCACTAGTATATGCTTTTCAATACCGCCATTGCTGCCGAATCATTAGAGAACATTTATGCTCCGGCCAAGGTAATGGGCGGAAGCGGTGCCACTCTATCCAATCTCATCAATCCATTGATATACAACATTCTCATTATCTCTGGGGTTATGGCTTTTATTGTTATTATTCTTGCCGGTTTTAATTACATCACGGCTAGCGGAGACAAAGGCAAACTAGAGCAATCTCAGAACATGCTAAACTATGGCATACTCGGATTAATCCTTGTCGTCACAGCTTTCCTAATCACCCGAGTTATGGGTGCCGTCATCGGTTTTAAATTCTTTTAACCATGATCAATATAATAAATAAGCTCATCGTCAAATCAGCCCAAGCCGCAGATGTAGTTGGTACCATCGATCTTCCCGCCGGAATTCCCAAAGAAACTACTCAAACCACGGATATTATTTCAGCTCTGGTTCGTTTTATAGTCGTCATCGCCGGAATTTTTGCTCTTTGGAATCTCTTAACAGGCGGACTCGCCTTTATTTCCTCCGGAGGAGACAAGGGCAAATTGACCGAGGCTCAAAACAAAATTCAAATGAGTCTTGTGGGATTGGTCATCATTGCCGCTAGTTTCCTGATCATTGCCATTGTCAGCAAAGTCCTATTTGGAGACTTTGGAGCGATTTTGGCTCCCAAATTAAAATCTATCTAATTTATGATGAAAATAATTACTTCAGCTCTCGCCTCCACCGATATCCCCCTAGGCAGTGAAGTTGGAGGGGTTGGTCCTTTTCAAACAGCCATCAGTGGTGGAGTCCAAAGTGGTCTCGGAACATTTCTTTCGAATTTAGTCACTACCATTACCGTTGTCGGCAGTATCGCTTTTGTCATTTATTTCTTTATCGGAGCCCTAAAATGGATTACTGCCGGTGGTGACAAAGGTAAGGTTTCCGAAGCCCAGGCTCAAATGACTCAAGCCGCCATTGGCTTGATCGCTATTGTTGCTTCCTTCTTCATTATCGGCATCGTCGGAGCCGTCCTCGGTCTTGACATTCTTAATCCATTTAACGCTCTAAAACTCTAAATATTATGGCCTATCAAGTAATACCCACAGCTTATGCCGCGAACGAAATAGTCAACAAGGCTCTATCGCCCAAAATACCTCAGGACCCAGGAGGTGGTCTCGCTTTTTATATTGCCACTCTTTGGCAAACAGTTATCACCGTTGGTGGAGTCGCCTTCATTATTTATCTTGTTTGGGGAGGAATTGAGTATCTCACTTCCGGAGGTGACAAAGCCAAGATCGATGACGCCCAGAAAAAAATTACCAGTTCGGTTATCGGTGTCGGCATTCTGGTCGCCTCGTACGCCATCACCTATTTTATTCAGGCTGTTTTCAAAATTAATATTCTCAAACCAGTCTTCCCCAGCGCTTTATGATATTTTCAAAAATTTCTCAAATTTTTGCCGCAGATATCGAGTTGCCAATCGGCGAAATGGCAACCAAAAACAATTTCTTTGGCTACACTTGCATTGGACATTTGGTAAGCAATCTCGTCGCCGCCGCTTTTATCATCTCCGGTATTGCTTTCTTCGTTTACCTTGTCATGGGAGGTGTACAGTGGCTCACCTCAGGAGGAGACAAGGGTAAGATCGAATCCTCTCAAAAGATGATCTCAGCTGCCCTCATTGGCCTCGCCATTGTCGCCTCCAGTTATGCGGTCTATATGATCGTGCTTGAGTTTTTCGGTATAAATCTGGATGCTCTATGTACCGAGAATCCTCTCGGCAATTGACAATCACAAAATCATATATAATACTTATAAATACGAATAGAAATTATTAAAAACTAAAAAAAATATGTCTCTAATATCCCAAGCACTAGCAGCAGGCGGCACCATCGGAGTTCCCCAGCCTACCGGTATGAAGATCACCGACATCGGTGTCCTTATCAGTAGAGTCATCTCCGTCGCCTTCATAGTCGCCGGTATTCTCACTTTTGCCTTTCTCGTCATGGGTGGTATAGAGTGGCTCACCTCCGGTGGAGACAAAGGTAAAACCGAAACCGCCAGAAATCGCATCACCGCCGCAGTGGTCGGACTTGCTATCGTCGCCGCCTCATGGGCTCTGATGAAACTCATTGCTTACTTCTTTGGCGTGGACGTCTTCGAAGGAAACATCAACATCCCCAAACCTTACTAATTGAAATACCTAGGGGTTTGATTCATCAAACCCTCATTTTAAAAATCCCGGACTTCCGGGATTTTTTGGTTTAGTATTCCGAACCATCAAACAAAAAATATACAATCTGAAATATACAATGTAAAATAACCTCATGTCCTTCCAATTTGTTCCCCAAGCATATGCTGCAACCAAATGGACCGGCGAATGTATCGGCATCGTTGCATCTCAAGGTAGCGGAGGGAACATGGAGGTCGCCACGATTCAAGGCATCACCTGCCTCCTCAAAAACGTACTTCAACCCCTCCCCGCCCTATTGGCACTTGTGGCTGTCGGAATCATCATCATGGCCGGAATTCGACTCACAACAGCAGGGTCGGACCCCAAAGCAGTCGCCAGCGCCTGGTCTATGTTTACCTGGGCGGTTATCGGCCTAATACTCCTCGCCGTTGTCTGGCTGGCCTTAGTTCTCATTGAGAACTTTACCGGCGCCAAAGTCACTCAGTTTGGTATCTAAACTCTTACCTGATACGAAGTATAATTATTTCAGTGAAGAAATTTGTTTTAATTATCCCCATCTTTATTTTTCTGAATTTCTTTTTTTTCAAGGTCATTTTTGCCGCATCTTTTTCACCCACACCCTCCCTCTCACCCTCACCCTCCTCGTCAGAGCCCAATCCCGGCCCTCCCGTCGGCATTACTTGCGGCAACACCATGTGCCTTGCGGGAGAAGTGTGTATCAAATACCCCATGGATCTAGATCTTCACTGCGTCCCCCAATCCATCATTGACGACCCCATTACTCCTATCGGAGACAACCCCGATGTTCCCGAAGATTGCTGGAAACAGTTGGGGTCTCAAAACGGCATTTTTCCGCCGAACAGCAGCTGTTGGAATCACTTTCAAAATGCACAGGTAGATATCATGCAATACGAAAGGACTTGTATCTATGAACCTATCGCCCATTACAGTTCCAAGAGATACTTAAATTCTGATACTCCGGACATTGACCAGCCTTTTTCCAAATGTGGTATCGGCGATTCTGGCCCGGGTGGACCACCGGCCCCTGGCGGAGCAGATCCAGAGTGTCTCATTGCCATGCTCGTCTACACCGACGTTCGCGAAGCCGAAACCGGCAGTTATGGTCCCAGTCCGGACACCGAAGCTAATTACTCAGCCGATTTTATTGCTCAAAATTATCTCTACACTTCACTTTTTGGTCGCCCCATGGATCTTTCGGACAGCTACGATCCACAAAACAATGCCGGCAACGATGGTCGCCCGACCAGAGAGGCTTACCGCACTTATTGGCGCCTATTACCGGCCTCCAACCAAGCCAATCTTCGTTCATTTGTCTTAAACATGGCCAACAAAGATCAAATCGACAATATTAACTTCGACTTCGTCGATCGTAATGGTCTCAAGAAAAAAACCGACTTCAAAAAACTCTACAATGCTCTAAGTAAACAGGTCATTCTCTTTTGGCATTGGCCATTTATCCGTGTTGGCTGTCTTACAGATTATCCCGTCTGTCCCGAATACGCCCAGGCCACCGAATCCCTGAAGCCCATGTTTCAGGAACTCAGAGAGCTGGCCCTTGATTTAGACTTAGGTTTTCTCGCCGACGCAGCTATCTTGACATACGAAGCCGCCATCAGCGCCTTTGGTAACGATCTTGACGGACCATACGCCGCTTTTGTACCTTTCGACTTCAACAGTACTAGAAGTTACATCGTCAAAAAGAAAGACGAAAAAGAAGAGTCATATTACGGAGACTATCCTTGGGCACCATATCTGATTGACGCGGATAATGCCGGTCGTTATGGCACAAACAAACCCGGTCTTACTAATGTTTCTAGAGAAAGCGTTCCCTATGTCGGGGCTATCTATCAGGGGCTTCTCTCCCCCAAGTTTGGCATGTTTCCCGCTCTTCAACCACAATGGATCGTTGACAAATATGCTAGCCCAAGTGGCATATCGGACTACAGGATCGGAAACACCCTCCAAACTTTACCTGAAGTAAAACTTGCTCAAAAAGGATATTTGGAGCGGGTTAAAGAAGAGACTATTGCCATCGTCACCAACCCCTTTGGCTGGCTATGGAACAAAATCACCGATTTTTTTACCAACGACGAATTGAAAAAGGTTGGCTATACCGAAAATGAAATCGACAACTTAAATGAAAAAGTAAAAGATGGCTATGCCAACATCACCTGTCCCCTCCCTGTCAGTTATCATCTTATTGCCCCGAAGACCGCCGCTGGCGATCGAGGAGATCCGAATCAAAGACCTGCCGACGACCATCACCAAGTACTTTCAATTCGGGGTGACAAACTTTCCTGGAACTACGATCCTCAGTGTCATCCACCAACCGAAAAAGAAAAATGTGATGCCACTCACTGTTGGATTGAGTATGACTCTTGTCCTATCAATGAGGTAGAAGGAAGATACAAAGACCCTGGAACAGGTATGTGTTGCCGTCGTAGGTGGACTGTAGAAGGAATTTCACACGGTAAAACCTTAAATGTTCTTAACAATCCCAAACATACCGACATAAAGGAAACAGTTGTCAACAACGATCAATACTCCTTTTACAAAATGATCCTTCCGGATGGTGTCGACAAAACCGTCAATGCCAGTATCGACGCTCCCATCGCCAGACACTTTGTCTCCTACCGTGTTGATGGTGTCGACGCAGGTGCCACCGCCACTGGGCCAAACGGCAACTCCGACATCCTCAATCCGGCCGAACCAATCAATCGAGTCAACAACCTTGCTCAGGACTCGATGCATCTACTTCAAAACTGCTGGACCGTTCCCAAGTCACTCCAAAACTCCCCCCGCTGTATGCCCCTACTTACTCCCACTCCTACTCCAGCCTGTGGTACCGATCTCTCTTTCCTCAAAGGCGGATCCTGCAAACTATGTAATACCGACAAAATTACACAGTTCACTCGTTACGTTCACGAAAGCCAGGTTCCCGAAAACATTCCCAAGACTCTACAAGATATTTTGGAAACTGTAGGAAGTACTTTTAGCGTTCCTCCATCTAGTGTTTTGGCTGTTATGCTTCACGAAGGGGCCTTTAATCGTTCATTCCTTACATGGACCGATGCCAACGCCAAGGAATGGGCTGTTTGTGGTGGTGCCATGCCGATAGCCGATGGACAAATGTGTGACCCGGCTATGTATAGTGCCGAGGCCTGCAGCAGTTCTGGATCATGTGACATTTCCATTGCTGGTTTTGGTTGGAGACCATACTATTTTTGGGAGGGTGAAGGAGAGACGGCAAATTGGACGGCTGTACAAGAAATAGATCCTTCCAGAACAAAAGAAACTATCTCTCCATGCAATTTATTAGACGCAGCGGCGGCTACGGCAAAAGCGCTTTCCAGAGGTGCCGCCTACGTACCACCCACAGTTACCAGCGATACGTGTTTTGAACTTCCTATGACCAATACTTCTATCCCTGGTTCTTGTAGTTCATGGACCGATGCCACAGTGCTCCAAAGTCATGTAAGCTATGCCGGCTATTGTCCGGAAACGGGTAAAAATGGGATATATCCCCCATTAGATACTTACAAAGAAGACGTTCTCGATCCGTATCATACTTTCTCCTGCGGACAGTAGAGATCTATTTCTTCGCTTCTTTATTCCATTTTTCCTGTATAATTTTTTTAGCTATGTCCCGCCTTCAAAAATCTCTCAGCTTACTTTTTCTATCCGTATTCATAACGATTTCCGTCTTCATTGTTCCTCAAGCACAGGCAGTAGGTGGCCCTCCACTTCTCTTCAATATGGCGGTTCAGCCAAAAACTATCTTTGATTATGGCAAAGAATATTGTGATAAACGCTCCGGAGATCTCATGAATCTGGAAACCTGGTATTCTGGCAAGTGTGCACCGGGAGTAGACACCATCAGTGGTGACGGAGTTGGCTTTTCCGACATAGTCTTCTTGCAAGGTATCGAATACCTTATCGGTCCACAGTACGGCAGTTTTATAGACATGATAACCAACATCATTAAAGGTCTTGAGGCAGCCTCGAATCTAAAGCAATCCAATGCTTCTCCTGCAGAAATTCAAAACCGGCTTTCCTCAGGTTTCGATCAAGGCATTATTCCACAACTCGCGAAAATAACCACCGGACTGGTAAACACCAAACCCGCTAGTTCTATCGATTATCTTGCCTATGTCTCGTCAAACCTAAAGAATCATCACGTTATCAAAGAAGCTTTTGCCGCTGGTCCCGGTTACGGCTTCTCCTCTCTCGCCCCGATTTTACCTGTATGGCAGGCTTTTAGAAACGTTTCCTATCTTTTGTTCGCATTGGGTTTTGTTCTCTATGGTGTTATGATCATGTTTCGCGTAAAGATAGATTCCAAAACTGCCGCCACTATCCAGCTCGCTATCCCCAAACTCATCGCCACTCTCCTTATGATTACCTTCTCCTATGCCATCGTTGGTTTCCTTATCGATTTATCAACCATAGCTACTGCCATGGCCATTAACGTTCTCAAGGTTGGAGGACTTATTGTAGATGATAAACACTTCCTTATTCAAACTGCCGGTGGAAACTCTTGGCTCGGTGCAGTTGGATCGATGCTCTTAAATGGATTTACTGCCTTTGTCGCCTCTCCTTTTATAGTTTTCAATCTCCTTATTGGAGGAGCCACCGGCATGGCGGTTGCCGCCTTTATCGGCACAATTAGTCTAGCCGCTACTGCAGGTTTCTTTGGAGTTATTATGATTATCATTGTTATGATCGCTGTCATAATTTCTTACTTCAAATTGATCATGAAACTCTTCCAAGCATTCTTTAGTGTGATTATCAATCTCATTTTTTCACCAATCATTCTGCTAGGAAACTTGATGCCCGGCTCTACCTCTTTCGGAGATTGGTTGAGAAGTATTTATGGCAATCTTGCTGTCTTCCCCGTTGCCGTATTTTTCCTAACATTTTCCTATATTCTTATGTGTCAGCCTCTACTTTCGTTCATTGGAGCTTTTACCGGTCTTGGAGGAGCCGGCTGGTTGGAGGGCTTTCTTGGAGTAAAACAACTGTCCACCTTAAGTAATATCTGGACTCCTCCGATGACCATCCCGACAGGTGCCACCACCGGCACCGCCATGGGTTCTTCCGGAAGCCTAATGTTGGCAACCATTGGTTTTGGATTACTCATGATGGCCAGCAAGTACTGTGAGATGGTCGAGAAGGCCCTCAAGGTACCTCCATTCCCCTATGGCGCCGCCATCGGCGAAGCCCTCAAAGCAGGTCGAGCTGGAGAAAAGTCATGGGCTGATTCAGGCATGTGGGGAGTACCAGCCGTCGGTCGCCTGAGAACCGGCCTTGGTAAGAGTGAAAAGGTAGTAACGAGTATCGACGATACCATCAAGACATTAGGCAAACCCTAAATTTCCACTATTTCCTCCACCATCTATTTTCTTCAACAAAAAGACTCTTTGCACCGTATAAAAGCGCCTCCGTATCAACACCTTGCAACATATCATTTGCAGCATCCTTCTTTTTTCTTTCCGCAGACACCGTATTTCCGTACTTTTTTCCGTCCTTTCCCTTAACCCGTTTATACACCAGGGCATTTACATTCGCTCCTTGAATAGTTTTGTTAAACCACTTAATAAATTGTATTGCCATCTCGTTCGATTGGTTTCTCGGAAGGCCAAAGCCTAATATTCCTCCATATCCGGCTGGTTTTCCAACAACCTGAGCACTCAATCGACATTCGCCATCGGAAAGGAAATTGTTTAGGATTTCAAGAAATAACTCGTTTTGGGTGGCCACAGGCATTACCAATCTCTCCTTGGATGCATTTGAAGGATTTGCCCAGCTCCCTTGCCACATCACACTCTTCGCCCATTCGAATAGGACGGGGCCCAATTTTTTTCTGGCAATTACAAATCGATCAGCAATTTTATAACTCCACGGCTCGTGACGCTGGGTAGCGTCTGCCATGGCGTCTCTAAAAGCCGTCAATAGTTCAGGGGCGGCTTTTGTTGGGTCTGCTTTCCCGAGTTCTTCCATAGCAGTCCATGCAGTAGCTCCTTTTCCGATTTGATTCATCAGCTCTGTCTGCGGTAGATAGGTATCTTCGAACGCTCTTCCTGGGATTTCCACACCACCTTCGATTGTCAAACGCCCACCAACGAAGGGGTGGTGAATGACCTCAAGAAAGGACTTCAAATAATTTCCGCGCATTGCCGCCTCTCGACCTCCTCTGTTTGTCCACAGATCGAAACCAGGCTTAGTCCAAGATACCGGCGTTTCTACAGTAAAAACATTCACACCGCTTGGTGGCATAAGACCATCATGTAGTTGTCTATATTCAACCAACAGTCTTGTCCCTCCCGGAACAGGTCTGGTACCATCCCTCGCGATAAAATCTCTTTGAGTGTCTGGATGAACAAGTTTAAACACAGGATGGCTAATAAAGCCAAAGCCTCTATCTGCCCCCCAACACTCCGCAACCGCCAACTGCCAAGCCATTATTGCCGCATCTTTTGATATTCTGGGGTTCTCATCTACAATCTTCTGAATTTCTTCATTAAGAGTGGCCGCAGTAGAAATATCCCACAAATTCAATGCACCACTACTCAAATGTATCTTATCGTATATTATCTTCAAAGAATTGTCGATCTGATTACTATATTCTTTTTCAATTTTTATACCATTTTCACCTGTGGTCATATCTATTCCTACAACACTTCCACTCGCGTCCCTTTTTCTAAACTTTAGTTCGTTTTGTGTCGCTAGCCACTCATAGGTTGATCTAGAAAGTTTCCTACATCGGTCAACGCTCTTTGTTGACGCTTCCTCAAGGGCTTTCTTTTGTTGGGAGGCGGCTAATTCAAACCAGAAACCACTTGCCATTTGTAATTCGGCTCGTGCAACAAACTCTTTTTTCCAAAGCTCCTCCACATTTTCCGAAAATTTTCCATTTACTCTACCCATTCTCGAAATTTGCGATTTTAAGAAAATATCAAACTGTGTATCAATATTACTTTCAGGACTCAGTTTTACCACTTCAGCGATCATTCTTTCGCGCATATCAACCTCAGACATCTCATCCAATTCAATCTCAGAGCCAATTGTTTCCAGACTGTTTTTAAATCTCGCCGCTTCTTGCAATAGAGCTTCGCCTGCATTTTTACCATGTGTTCTAATCCAATTACCTAAAAGGGTTTTTTTAAAGCTAGCATCTACTTGCATTTCAACTATTTCACGTAAAGCTTCTCCGGGAGAGGCAGATCTCTCATTAATAGATAAAGCAGCCAAGGCTTCCTTGCGAAGTGTTGAAGAAACCTTATCCCCATTTTTTTTCATAAAGGCTTGCACCAGATCACTTTTAGTTTTTCCGTCAGGCATGTCCAGATAATCTCTCAACGCAGCATCTAATTCGGCGACCGCACCGCCTGGCCCCGGTTTAACCTTAGGTTTTTCGGCAGATGGTTCATTCTTTTTTGTTTCTTCACCGTCATCCGCTACGTCACCCCCAAAATCCACCCCCAAACTTTCAAGATATGAGACAGCCTTTTCCTCATTTTCCCAACCAACGTTACCACCTCCTGGTTGTCTAGTTTTGGGAGTAAAAGTACCGTCTACGTAGCCCACCGCCTCTCTCAACCTCCATCGCTCCCATGCCCCGTTAGGAGAATCTTCGTTAATATTATCCGGAAGTGAAACACCCTCTTCTTTCAATTTCCTTACCAATCCATCTCTCTCGACGGGATTCATCCTATTTCCAATTGTTTTTAAGTCATCCAATACCTGCTGTCTAGTCCTCCCCTTTTCGTGGACCGCCTCTGTCATGTCACCTACAAGCTCCCCCTCAATCGGTTTATTCGGATTTTCAGCTTTCACGACTGGAGCTTCAGGCACACCACCAACCCGAGCCAATTCAGCTCGTGATCTCGGATCACCCGGAAAAAATCCTTGTTCTGACATTTATTTTAATTCTGTTACTAGGTACATTATACTATTCCATCCGTCTTTATTCCTAGTTTATTCAGTATAGGGGCAAACGTGTCCAGCCATAGATTTCGGCCCCCTTTTGTTGTTTTGATCTTCTCCGGATCTTTGTACCACTCATAGGCCACCTTCAGGTACCCAAAGCCATAATCTCTATCCACCGCGCCTAGACCTTTCAAAATACCTATCATTTCATTCCATTTTTTCGGATCTGCCATCTCCATCAGTCCCACAAAATATTCCTCCTTTGATCTTTCGTCATCAATTGTAAGCTTATTTTCAACAGTTTCCCCACCCCTCCCCACCCCCAAATTCTTTTCCAGGAACTTCAAAGCCGCTTCTTTACTTACCCACATGTCGTTAGTCTTTCCATCCAAAAAATCAGTCGCAGATTCAATTCTCATCCTTTCCCAATTTCCAAAATCACCCTTAATGGTTGATATCTTTGGGAATTTTACCTTGTGAAGCCTTAAATTCTCAATCGCCCTCCTCCAAACTTCGTCCGAAGAAGCAATGTTTGTTGCATCTTTCAAATCCTTGACGATTCCTTCATACCAGATCGGACCTTCAATCTTTTCCTCCTTTTTCTCGACCCCATATTTACCCTTGTTCGCTCTTGCCACTATGAGGTCTTGAACCGATATTCCCATCGTGTAGTCCAATATTGGCCAAACATCTCTCCAACCATCGGGGAAAAAGGTCTCTTCATCCGATTCAAAAAATTTCTCCAACACCCCAGCCATTTTTGATCCTGTTTTCCCATCTTTTCTTGTTTGTTTTTTTCCATCAACCCAGGTAATTTCTTTAATCTTGTTCTCCTCCAATCTTCTTGTGGCTTCCCTTTTGTCCACCTCACTTCCCCCATAGAATATTCTTAGATCGTTCACCAATCCTGTCGCCAAATATTTTAATCTTTCCTCTCTCAGACCATTTTCGCTCTTCTCTACAGGTATTTTTTTTATCACTTCTCGAGATGGTACTGCTTCTTCTTTAGGAGCCTTTGATTCAAACTCTTGACTAGGTACTGTAAGAGGAACATCAATCCCCTCTTCCTTTGCTGTTCTTGCCTTTTCAAAATCTTTCCTCCTTCTCCCTCTAAGATCGGCTGAACCTTGTTCCTCATTATCACCTGTGTGTAAATCACTGATCACAGGAATTTTCCAATCCCCAATCCCTCCTCCCGAAACTACCTCCGCTTGAGGCTCAACTCCACCAGTTACAGGCTCCTTTCCTAGCTCGGCTGTAATAGATTCCAGATCAAAGTTTGCTTGAGAGTTTGGCTGGATTTGGTTCATAACTGTCTCTATGGCTACTTCATCCAGCTCCCTGATTGCTCTCATTGCTTCAACAAACCTTTCAAAATCATCTTGTCCACCATCAGCCACCACAATCTTATAAACACCCCTCTTTAGGGAAATTCTTTTTAGACCTATTCTATCTAATAATATATTTTGGCCACTCAAATTATTAAAAGAGAGAACTCTCTCAAGGTCAAGTGGAAACAACACCGAATCATCTTTAGACGATTCAGCTAAATTTGCCAATTTTCTGAAATCAACAAAGTTCTTCATTGCTTGTGATGTCTCAACTTCAATTGCTTCCCCCGCACTTTTTCCACCCCCAGCCTCCTCAATCAAAAAAATTCTTCTGGTAAATATCTCAAATCGATTTGACAACATTATTCTCATACCACTCTCATCTTATCATTCCCAGCTAGCTTCTTTAATATTCCAATTTTCCCAAATCCCAATGGACACGATATACTTAATTGAGGAATCTCTAATCCTTCTGAGATCTGACATCTGAGACCTGAAATCTAAATCACATGGCCATCCAACAACACCCATTACCGCAAGACATCAGCTCCTACCGCTTCCGCTTGATCGGTGACATGACTATCAAGCAGTTTGCTTCACTTGGGGTGTCCATCGTCTTGGCTATTATTGTTTACAGTCTTCCCTTGCCTTTCTTCTTCAAATACCCTCTCTCTTTTCTCTTTATTGTTCTCGGAGTCGGCATGGCTTTTGTACCGGTTCAGGGTCGATCTCTCGATATCTGGATTCTCGCTTTCATCCGATCAATCTACTCACCTACTCAATACATCTGGAAACGATCCGAAAAAATATCCGAAGACATGGCCCTTCCCACCGGACCAATCGTTGGCACTCAAGCCGTCTCCAACGCTCGTATCGAACTCTCCACCGGCGCCACAGCTACTTCCCCCCAACCATCAACTAATAACCAACAACCCATAACTCCCATTGTTCCCATCACCCCGGCATCCATCATCGAAACCAACGGTCTTCCTCAACTTGTCGAACACCAAGC
>DQFC01000015.1 GCA_003531665.1 Candidatus Collierbacteria bacterium | reverse complement strand
ATCTGTACACACGGAAATAACAAGAAAAAAGCCCGAATCTTCGGACACTGCTCATGCTAGAATGAGTCTATGATCGGCTATCTGGAAGGTGAAATTAAGTATGCGGGAAACGGAAAAATTATTCTTTTTGCGAACGGTATCGGTTTCACGATATTTATTCCCGGTAATCTTGTTTTTTTAGAAAAAAATCAAGCCAAATTATTTATCCACACCCATCTCCGTGAAGATAGCTTATCCTTGTTTGGTTTTTCTTCTTCAGAAGACCTAGATCTCTTCGAACTACTTATTTCCGTTTCCGGTGTAGGTCCAAAGATTGGTTTGGCCATTTTCACTGCGGCAGACTCGACAAACATTATCAGGGCAATCGAATCCACCAATCTAAGTTTTTTTACCTCAATATCGGGAGTCGGTAAAAAAACTGCCCAAAAGATTATTTTGGATTTGAAGTCAAAAGTCGGCAAGGGAGATATTAATATGAAAAATCTAGAGGGTTCTTCCGAGCTTGTTGATTCATTAATTTCACTTGGATTTCAGAAACAAGAAATTGCACCGATTATGGTCGAGATTGATAATAGTTTGCCTTTGTCTATGCAAATTAAGAATGCTCTCAAACTCCTAAGAAAATGATCAGTCATTCCGAATCTGTAAGACCTTCAACCTGGCACGATTTCTCCGGTCAACCTCAAGTAGTCAAATCGTTAAAAATAGCCATCTCGGCGGCTAAATCCCGCAATGAGCCGATGGAGCACACTTTACTGTATGGCCCTCCGGGTCTAGGAAAAACAACCCTGGCTCACATCATTGCAAACGAGATGGGAGTTAACTTGAAAATAACTTCCGGACCGGCACTAACCAGAGCAGGGGACCTAGCCTCTATTCTCACTTCTTTAGAAGCGGGTGATGTTCTCTTCATTGATGAAATTCATCGTCTAAATAAGACAGTTGAAGAAGCGCTCTACCCAGCTATGGAAGACTACGCTGTCGATATCATTTTAGGGAAAGGTCCGGCGGCTAAAAATCTCCGGCTGGATCTAAATCCCTTTACCTTGGTCGGGGCCACTACGCAGGCGGGACAGATAAGTTCTCCTCTTCGAGATCGCTTTGGTATTGTTCATCGGCTTCGTTTTTACATTCCGGAAGAACTACAAGGTATTATTCAAAAGGCAGCCAAAAAGTTTGACCTAAAGTTAGATGATCAGTCCGCAATGGAGATAGCAAAAAGATCCAGAGGAACCGCGCGCATAGCTCTAAAGCTTCTCCGTCGTGTCCGCGACTACACCTTGGTCGAACACGGCTCAGTAACTTCACCGGACAATATAAAAATCTCACTCGATTTTTATCAAGTAGATGAGGAAGGATTGGACGAAACCGATAGAAGATTGCTAAAAGCCATCATCGAACAACACGAGGGGGGTCCTGTGGGTCTGGAAACCCTAGCAGCCCTCATTTCAGAATCGGTGGATACTATTACAGATCTCTACGAACCATATTTGCTTCAATCCGGATTTCTTGCAAAAACATCCAAGGGAAGGGTGGCTACACCAAAGGCCTACGACCATCTTAAAGTAAAAAGGGTATAGTACCTCATTATTGGCTTGATATAATCTCTTTGTGCGCATTTTGTTGTTTATTATCGGTATTTTTGTTTTTCTATCTCAGGTACGATCCGTCATGGCAATCTATGACCCTCTATCTGTACCCAACAACAAAATGGGTATTCATATTTTGTTTCCTTCGGAACTTCACACCGCCGCTCAAATGATTAACGGTGCGGACAAAGGGTCTTGGGGTTATGTCACCATCCCCATTCAGTCAACAGACAGGAACCGAAAGAAATGGCAGGATTTTCTTAATCAATGTTTGTTAGAAAGAGTCATTCCACTTATTCGTGTGGCCACCGTACCTGTCGGCTCCAATTGGGAAGAACCAAGCAACTTGGATTTGATCGATTTCGCCAATTTTTTAAATGATTTAAATTGGCCGGTTCAAAATCGCTACGTAATCATTTTCAATGAAGTTAATCGCCCAGATGAATACGGGGGTGTAGTAAGTCCGGAAAACTATGCCGATATTTTGAGTAATGCAGTCGACATTTTCAAGGACAGATCGTCAGATTTCTTTATCCTGCCGGCGGGACTGGATAATGCCGCGATCACGAGAAGTGGTGCTATCCAATGGAGTACATATTTAAGACGGATGCACAACAAACAGCCTGATATTTTCAACAAAATAGATGGCTGGACCTCTCACGCATATCCCAATCCCGATTTTTCCGTTCGTCCCGATCTTTCCGGAAGTAACAAAATTGACTCCTTTCGTTACGATCTAAACTTCCTCAAAAGATTTACCAATAAAAGGTTACCGGTTTTTATCACCGAGACCGGCTGGTCGAACAGATATTTATCGGAGTCGCAAATTTCCTACTATTACCAGCATGCCTTTTCCAAAATTTGGTCAGATCCCGATGTTGTGGCTGTCACCCCTTTCTTGCTTAATGCCCAAGATGGACCATTCAAACAATTTTCCTTTCTGGATCAAAACCAACAACCAAAAAAGTTTGCTTACAATTTGTCGGTCCTTACCCAAGCAGGTCAGCCTGTGTTACCGGCAGTCAATATACCACCCAAATTAGTCGAACAGCCACTAGTCATCCACGAGCCTGCTACCGTAACTCAACTTCAGGATCCCTACGCAGACACCAAAACGTTCTACAATAACATAAAGTCATTATTTGGAATAATAGATTAATGCTGATAATTCACGGTGAAGATACGACTTCTTCGTATAAGAGACTTTCGGAGATAATTGACTCCTTTAAGAAAAATCAAATTGAGGTAGTTATCAAGGACGCAACCGAATTGGATTCAACCACGTTAAGACAAGAATCACAACCAACGAATCTTTTTGGATATAGTAAGTGCCTGATAATCAAGAACTTGCTAACTGGAAACAAAGCTAAACAAAAGGAGACACTGATTGATATCGTATCCAAAACTCAAGATGTTGAAATGGTTCTGTTTGAAACTAAAAAAATTCCCATCAGTACACTTAAACCGTTTTCCAAAGCGAAAATAGAAAGCTTTGATATCAATCCGGTAATCTTCAAGTTTGTGGATATGCTTCGTCCGGGAAACACCAAGAGCCTGTTGGCAGGCTGGAACCGTCTAATGGTTCTAAATCACGAGCCGGAATATGTCTTCGCCATGATAGTTAGACAGATTCGCCTTCTTATCCAAGCCAAGTCCGGACCTTCGTATCTAAAGCTTTCTCCATACCCCAAGAAACTCATTACCACCCAAGCCGCCGTATTTGAACTTCCTCATCTTTTGGACCTACATCAATTGCTCTATGAAATTGATAAAAAAATCAAAACCGGTTCCTCCTCATTGCCAATCGATCAGTTCTTGACCCAATTCTTTCTCAAAGTTTGACGAGTGTAATATAATCTATCGGTACGCACCTTTATAAGGAGGTATGGTATGTGTGCTGGAAATTATTTTTCTTCCAATCTAGGAATTATAATCAGCCAAATGACACCAGGGACCGAGGTTATTATCCTTGCCGGAGAAGGTATACCGGCTGTCGAAAAAGAAACCGTTGATATTATTTTGGTCGTCACCGACATCTACGCTCTTACCGCTGGAGGCATTCGTCTGAGCCCCATGGCCAATTCTGACATAATCTTTACCGAGCGTCACTTTGACAAATTTCCTATCTGCGATAAAGCCCGGCAAATCCAGGCAGAAGTTCAAGCCTACGAGGCGGCCTTGCTGGCTGAGCTTGAACTAGATGATCCAGACCCAACCCAAAAGTTCAAAGGNNCGGGGGATTTTAATGTGTGCTATAATAACCCATAATTGTTCTTAGGTAGAGCTGTTAGCTCTGAGGTAGACTCGTTCTCGATTGTCTAGCTTAATTTTCCAGAGGACAATCGGGGCTATCCCCACAAAATATGTTTAATTCACGTCCGTCCTATGGCCGTAGGCCTGCCCGTCCGGCAGGCGGGCCCGCTAATCGTGGCTTTCGACCCTCGGGAAGTAATTTCCGAAGACCCAATCGTTTTATGCCCAAATCTCTTGACCCGAGATTCTTTGTTTGTGCCGCTACCCCAATGACAGAGGCAGAAGCGGTCATTAGTCACGCTTTTGCTGATTTCAATCTGCATCCCCAGGTTCACACTAACCTTTCCAATAGAGGAATGATTACCCCCACGCAAATTCAAGATCGGGCTCTGGAACATGCTTTGGCCGGAAAAGACATAATTGGATTAGCTGATACGGGTACGGGAAAAACCGCCACCTTCGCCTTGCCTATCATTCAAAAATTATTGGCAAACCCAAACGAAACCTGTCTAATAGTAGCTCCTACACGTGAATTAGCTGTTCAGATACGTGACGAGATTCGTGGTTTGGCTACTAGCTTACCCATATATTCCTGTGTTCTAATTGGAGGCTCAGATATTAGACGTCAACTGGATGACCTACGACGCCGTCCACATATCTACATCGGAACTCCCGGAAGACTCAGGGATTTGTACAACCGCCGTGCTTTAAATCTATCCGCTACCCGCACTGTCGTTCTGGATGAGGTTGATCGTATGCTAGACATGGGTTTTGTTAAAGAAATCACCGAGCTTATGTCCTTCCTTCCCAAAGAGAGACAGACCTTACTTTTCTCGGCCACACTAGACCCGAAAGTTGAGGATATTGCCCGAAGATTTCTCACCGATCCTCTAAAGATTTCGGTAAAAAATGGTGCCACTTCTCACAACGTTGAACAAAACATCATTCGTACGCACGGAAACAAGATGGAGGTACTACACGATCTGCTTCGCAAAGAAGAATTTAAAAAAGTTCTTATATTCGGACGCACCAAACATGGTGTGGAAAAAATCTCGATTGCGCTACAAAATTCCGGCTTTCCTGCCGATGCCATTCACGGAGACAAGAGGCAGAATCAAAGAGAAAACGTTCTGAGAAAATTCAAAGCCAATCAAATCAGTATTCTAATCGCTACCGATGTGGCCGCCAGAGGGATCGACGTCAAAGACATCTCTCATGTCATAAACTATGACGAACCAGCCACCTTTGAAGACTACACTCACCGTATTGGTCGCACTGGCCGCGCAGGTAAACAGGGAACTGCTCTTACCTTTGTAGAAAACATCTAAATCAGATATAGTTATGTAAGAAACATAACTATGAAATACGTCGGGCTAGATTCTTTAAAAGTCATATCTTTACAACAGAGATATGGCCCCAACTTGCTCCCCGAGGAGAAGCAGTATCACGCCCTTTCAATTTTTTTTTCACAATTAAAAAGTCCGTTGATATACATCCTTCTTGGTGTAATGGCTCTCTCACTCTTCTTTCGGGAGTATCTGGATGTATTTCTGATTTCCTTGATTGTCATGCTCAACGTGGTTATGGGCTTTTCTCAGGAATATAGTGCTCAAAAAACTCTAGGAGCACTCAGAAAAATCATTAAACCATTTACGACCGTTATCCGATCCGGCAAGCGTCAAATCATCGAAGCCTCAAGTCTTGTTCCGGGAGATATCGTGCTTTTGGGTTCGGGTGACAATGTTCCCGCCGATGGCTCATTACTTGAGGGAGTAGACATGTTCATCAGTGAGTCAATTCTGACCGGAGAGTCTGAGCCGGTAAAGAAATCTCAGAGAGAAAAATACCGCCATTTATTTATGGGTACAACTGTAATTGGTGGCCGGGGTACCATGATGGTAGAGAAGATTGGCACACAAACCGAGATCGGGAGAATAGGTAAAAGTATTACTCAATTAAAGGAAACTCAGACTCCTTTACAAATTAAACTAGAAAAATTTTCACAAACATTGGTCCTTATTATTGCCAGCATCTCTATTTTGATTTTTTCAGT
>DQFC01000019.1:58409-116515 GCA_003531665.1 Candidatus Collierbacteria bacterium | reverse complement strand
ATCTCTATTTTGATTTTTTCAGTTGGACTTCTCCTCAAGCAGGACCTTTGGAGTATGTTTCGGTACTCGATAGTCCTATCGGTCGCCGCTATCCCGGAAGGTCTTCCCATAGCAGTCACGGTCATCCTGTCACTTGGTGTCAGAAGGATTCTCAAAAAAGAAGGCTTGGTGAAGAAACTTCTTTCAATCGAAACACTCGGCGCCACCTCAGTTATTTGTACAGATAAAACCGGAACGTTGACTGAAGGGGTCATGAAGGTGGTCAAAACCAGTTTCAAAAATCACCGCGAGGCGATACGGGGTTTAATTTTCCTTAACACACAAAGAACAAGTCTGGAAATCGCTATTTGGAATTATCTCAAAAAAGAGTTAGGCAAAGATCCCCAAGACATAATGGAGACAGCGAATATTCTTCATGAAGAAACCTTTGAAAGCGATAAGAAGTTTGCTAAAACCATTGTTAAAGTCGGCGAAAAATCCTCCGGTTTCATTATCGGCGCCCCTGAAGTTATATTAAATTTTTGTAACGAAACTCAAAAAGAAAAGNNTCGGGCTACAGGTGGTCGGGTCTAATCGGAATTATGGATCCTGTACGAAAAACCGTTTACGAGTCTATAGTCAAAGCCAAAACCGCCGGAATTCGAGTAATTATAGTCACAGGGGATTATTTACATACTGCACTAAAGGTGGCCAAAGAAGTAGGGCTCGACATAGTGGATGGTGAAGCCATCGAAGGATCCGATCTCGATAAAATTTCGGATGGAGACTTAAGGAAAAGAATACAAGGCATCACCCTATTCGCCAGAGTCGCTCCTATCCAAAAACTCAAAATCATCGAGGCTCTTCAGGCCAATGGAGAAGTGGTCGCTATGACGGGAGATGGAGTCAACGATGGGCCAGCACTAAAGAAAGCGGACATTGGTATTGCTGTTGGGTCAGCAACCGATGTGGCTAAGTCCGCCTCTGACATGGTTTTGCTAAATAGCGATTTTCAAACAATCATCTCGGCTGTAGAAGAAGGTCGAATAATTTTTGCCAATATTAAGAAGGTTGTTGCTTATGTCCTCTCCAATTCTTTTGCTGAAATTGTTTTGATCATGGGTGCACTAATGCTCAATGTCCCCATACCTATGACTATTGTTCAAATTCTTTGGGTTCACCTAATCTGTGATGGGCCACCAGACATCGTCCTAGGATTCGAACCAAAGGAAACCGGCATCATGGAAGAGAAACCGCGAAAACTAATCAGTGAAAGCATTCTCGAGCTACCCATGATTTTGCTAATAGTTGCTATTAGTCTAACGGCTGGGCTCACAGCCCTATTTGCGTTTCACCACATCTTCAATGGTACCAATCTTCAGCTGGCACAAACAGTCGCCTTTGCTGTCATAGGCTCTATAGATTTGACATACATTTTTTCTTATAAGGATCTTAAAAAGCCCATCTATCAGATGAACCTCTTCGATAATAAATATCTCCTTGGAGCTGTCGGCTATGGCTTCATCTTGTTATTGTTGGGAATTTACCACCCCATGGTAAACCGGCTGTTGGGTACCACCCCATTGGATTTGAAACAATGGATCTATCCATTATTAGCTTCACTCGCCACCATTTTGTGGGTAGAAGTAGTCAAGCGCCTGAGGCCAAATCAAGCTCACAACCCGTAATATTCGTGTATGCAAGACACTATGTGCTATAATACCCTGTAGAAATCTAACGTACCCTAAAATCACGGCTAAGGCCGAAAAATCGGAGGCACAGATGGCGCACAGAAGTTCCGGTAATGAAATCATCCGTGACATACTTGAAAACGATGTTTACGACGACTCCATGTGTAACGGATTCCGAAGTTTATACCCCAAAGCATGGGGTTATTATGAATTTAACGATCGCGACAACACTATCTATCCACCAGGATACGCCGGTCTACTTACCGAAAAAGTTCAGGATCTAAAGCTTGTCGGCTCAGATCCAAATAAAATGGAGTTTTTCCGAAATGCCTGGCATTTCATCCCCAAAAGCTATTTTGACTGGAGAGAAACGTATAGGTACAATCCCGAGTTGGTGAAGTTTTGGCAAGATAATGAAGGCCACTTACATGGCTCAGTTATTGGTCCTATCGAAATGGGTATATTCTTTGAAACCGTGCTTCTTGCTATAAACTCACAAACCTTCAACGAGGAAAACGACTGGCTCCCGGACGATGATTGGCATGAAGTGCTCTATCAAAGTATCGATAGGATGAAAGAGGCCGGGCTACAAGTAGCTGAATTTGCCATGCGACGAAGAGCCTACAATTGGATGCACGACGAGGCAAATGAAATTCTCTATAAAAGAGGTGGTTCTTTTAAGACTGGGGGAATATATGTGGGTGCCAGTGTGCCTTATCACTCCTACTTTTCCGGTTTGGCTCCAAAGGGTACAGTGGCTCACCAGTGGCCCATGTTTCACGCGGCTGTCTTTGGCATCGAGTGGGCAAACCAGACAGCCAATGCTGCGTGGAGAGCTATCTACGGTGAAAATGTTGCCACTGCCCTCATGGATACTTTTACCGACGAATTCTTCTGGGCAACCCTCACACCGGAAATGGCACATCTCTTTAAGAGCTTTCGTTTTGATAGTGGGGTTGCGAAAAGACAGATAAACTTAGCCAATTGCTTTTTAACCCATCCTTCAGTCGGTGTTGATCCCGCTACTGTCACTTTAATGCCAACAGATTCTCTTGACGATCACGAGGCGATCAAGTTAAGTCGACAAATTCGTAATCTGGGCTACAAAGACGCCTTCGGCATCGGAGGGCACTTTACTAACAACAAAGAGTTCTTCAAAAAGACCCCTGCTTACCGTCCGCTTAGAACTGTCATCAAGCTGGTAGCGGTAAGTTTGAACGAAGGAGATACTTGGTTAAAGACAGCCAAACTATCAAACACGCCCGGAAAGTATACCGGAGATCCGAAAAAAATCGCTGAGTATGTACACCACATTCAACAGCATCCTTTTCCGTTTCCATTCTCAGGCTAGTTTCCACAACACCCTCTCCGGAGGGTGTTTTCTTTGTTTCGACTACAAAGATACCATGGCCCTTGCTATACTGAATTAATGCAGTTAAATCCGTATATTTTTCGCGGTTATGATATCCGTGGCGTGGTCGGTCAAGACATAGATGAGGAAACCTTCTACCTGCTCGGACGAGGCTATGCGACATTTCTCACCGAAAGAAGAATCAAGCTTTGCCCCGTTGGCCGAGATAACCGGAAAAGCAGTCAATCACTCTCCAAACAATTTATTCGGGGTTTAAATGACGGTGGTATCGACACTATAGATATCGGCCTTTCTCTTAGTCAAATTGTTTACTTTTCTTCTTATCATTTTCTTACCAAAGCCTGTGCCATGATCACGGCCTCTCACAACCCAAAAGAATTTAACGGCCTTAAGCTTGGGATTGGCTACTCCAATACCATGTCAGGTTCGGAAATCCAGGAGCTAAGGAAAATAATTGAAAGTGGACGTTTTTCTATTGGTTACGGTGAAAGCCAAAGTAAAAATATTTTCCCCTACTATCAAAAACATCTCCTAAAATATTTTAAATTAAATAAGAAATGGAGGATCGTTGTTGACACTCTAAATAATTCATCCGGTCGGTTCTATCCTCAGTTATTTCGCAAGGCAGGCTGTAGAATAATCACCCAAAACGAACGAATGAATGGAAATTTTCCCAACGGAACCGACCCTACCGATATAAATGTTTTGAATAAATTGGGTAAGGCTGTTCTTCGCGAAAAGGCCGATATCGGTTTTGCTTTTGACGCAGACGGGGACCGTATGGCGGTAGTTGACGAAAACGGCAAACTTCATTGGATGGATATAGTAGTCACTTTATTTGCCATAGATGTTCTGGAAAGACTCCCAAACGCTACCATAATTTATAACAATCTCTGTTCCAAAGCCGTTCCCGACACTATCAAGAAACTAGGCGGTAATCCCTTGATGTGGAAGACTGGTCATTCCTTTATCAAATCCAAAATTTTGGAAACTAAGGCAATGCTGGGTGGTGAGCTTTCTGGACACATATTTTTCATGGACAACTATTTTGGTCACGATGATGCCGCCTATGCCTGTTTGAGATTGCTTTCTTTCCTGGAAAATCACGGCGAATCCCTATCAGAAGCCGCATCATCTATCGAAACCCATATAGGCAGTCCGGAAATCAAGCTAGGGGTTCCAGATGAAATAAAGTTTGATTTGGTTGAAAAGGAATTAAAACATGATTTGGTCACTGCCTGGCCAGACGCAAAAGTAAACGTTTTAGATGGTATCAGGCTTGACACTGATGACCTCATGGCTGTAGTCAGGGCGTCCCAAAACGGTCCGTATATCACCATCCGATTTGAAGGAAAAAATGAAAGGATCTACAATGAAGTTAGAGACAGGTTAAATCAGATTCTTGGTAAATATTCGATTATAAATTGGATAGATAACATCAATGCGTACGCATTAGAAAAATAATATGAACTTTCTCGACGATAACAAAAATTTCAGAAAATTTGACCCAGAAAATTTGTATGAATCACTCACCAAGTTTGGCCGTCAGTTTGACGCCGGTTGGCATGCCGCTGAATTTGTAAACATTAATTTTGATAAGGAAAAGATAAAGAATATTGTTTTTACCGGTATGGGAGGTAGTAATCTGTCAGCAGAGATTATTAGATCACTGTCACCATTTTTACTATCTGTCCCTTTTGAGATAGTGGCCAACTATCGCCTTCCGGCTTACGCCGACAAAAACACGTTGGTAATTTTATCCAGTTACTCCGGAAATACCGAAGAGATAATCTCATGTGCCCAGGATGCCTCCATGAGAAGCTGTCCTTCAGTTTGTATCACCACAGGAGGAAAACTAATGGAATTGGCCGTTAATCAACGAATTCCACTCATAGAATTAGAAGAAAAATTTAATCCGTCTCGTTCGCCCAGAGCCGGTATTTGTCTGTCTCTAGGAGCTATTATCAGTTTTCTCCTTAGACTCAATCCGCCAGCCAAAAAACATTTTAACCAAAAAGATATTACTCAAACTATCGAACGGGTTCTTGATGTGGTAAACATGCATAAGAGCACCCAAGAGAATCCTGCCAAATCGCTTGCTATCAAACACAAAGGTGTGGGGATTATCTTCTTCTCTGCAAATCATCTCTCCGGTATTGGTAAAATTTTCGGGAATTATCTAAATGAAACCGCCAAAACGTTTAGCGCTCAGTATAACATTCCAGACTTAAATCACCATCTACTAGAAGGTCTCACTTTTCCGTCTTCATTGAAAGACGATACATCAATCATTATTCTCAACTCCGGAAATTTTCCGGAAATAATTCAAAAGAGAATCAAGATCACTCGGGACGTTTTAATAAAACAAAAATTCCGGGTTACCGTCATCAAGCCAGAAGTCATAGATCCAATTCTTCAAGTATTCGAGTCGCTGGTCTTTTTGGTAATGTTTAGTTATTATTTAGGTATAGTTAATAAAGTAAACCCGGCAATTAACCCGTGGGTAGATTACCTAAAATCCACCCTTTCAAAATAAAAATAAAAAATATTAAATCTAAAATTTACATGTCCCAACAGCCTGCCCTGGTACTACCATTCAGCAAGATAAGAAAAGAAGACATTCCTCTCGTTGGAGGCAAAGGCGCCAATCTTGGAGAGATGTATAGTTTCGGCATTCCCGTCCCCAACGGCTTTGTGGTTACAGCTGATGCATATAAATATGTTATCGATCACAATGCTCTGCAACCTGTCATTCGAGAGATCATCAGGCAAACAGATGTCAACAATCAGAAGGAACTTCAAAAAGCCTCTATCAAGATTCAGCGGTTTATTAATACTGCCAACATACCCCCCGAATTAACCAGCGAAATCTTTGACAGCTATGCGGGATTAAAACCGGGAGAAAAAAATCCCCTGGTAGCCGTCAGATCATCGGCTACCGCAGAAGATTTACCAGACGCATCCTTCGCCGGCCAACAAGAGTCGTATCTGGACATCAAGGGGGAATCCAACGTCTTACAGGCCGTCAGAAAAGCCTGGGCATCTCTCTGGGGAGCTAGGGCCATTTTTTATCGAGCCACCAAAAACTATGACCATTTTAAAGTCCAGCTTGCTGTACCAATTCAGTTAATGATTCAGTCTGAGGTATCAGGAGTGGTCTTTTCGGTGAACCCCGTCAGTCGAAACAAAAATCAAGTAGTAGTCGAAGCCGTTTGGGGTTTAGGGGACTATATGGTTCAGGGTGTAGTAAATCCAGATCACTACATCGTCAACAAAGACACCATGACCATACATTCCAGACAGTTTGTTCCCCAGACAATCATGGAAATCATGCAATATCCCAGTGGCGTCAAAAGAGTTAATGTACCCAAGGATAAAATAAATTTAAGGAAACTGACAGACGAACAGGTAATCGAAGTCGCCAAACTCTCTGCCAAAGTTCATCAACATTACTTTTTTCCTCAGGATAGCGAGTTTGCCGTCGAAAACGGCAAAATTTATTTGGTGCAAACTAGACCGATCACCACTCTGGATATGGGAAAAGGGGCCAAACATATTTCAGAAGAGCAAATTCTAAAACTCCCTCAAATTCTTCAGGGAGAACCAGCTTCTTTTGGCATCGGTTTTGGCAAAGTGGTAAAAATAAAAACCGCTAGTGAGATCAACAAGGTTAAAGAGGGTGATGTGTTGGTTACGGAGATGACCTCGCCCGATTTTGTACCCGCCATGAAGAGAGCCGCAGCCATTGTCACGGATAAAGGAGGCCAAACTTCACACGCCGCCATTGTTTCACGCGAGTTGGGCATCCCTGCCGTAGTTGGCACCAAAATTGCAACCAAGACACTCAAAGACGATCAGATTATCACCGTTAATGGTTCTACCGGCACTATCTACAATGGCGTACCAGAAAAAGGTAAGACTGTTGAGCAGAAAGATTTTAAGGAAGCCGAATTCCCCAAAACAGCCACTCATGTTTATGTGAACTTGGGGGAGCCTGATCTTGCTCCAGTTGTTGCTCAAGGTAACTCTGATGGTGTGGGTTTGTTACGGGCTGAGTTTATGATGGCTCAGATCGGCGTCCACCCAAAGAAAATGATTCACGACGGTAAAGAAAAAATATTTATTGAAAAGCTGGCGGAAAGTTTGGCAAGGTTTACCTACAGTTTTGGCGATAGGCCTATTGTCTATCGTGCTTCAGACTTCAAAACGAATGAGTACCGGAACCTGGTTGGGGGACAGGCCTACGAACCTATCGAACCAAATCCAATGCTAGGGTTTCGGGGTGCATACCGTTATATCAGCGACGAGTCGGTATTTAATTTGGAACTGGAAGCAATCAAAAAGGTTAGAAACAAAATGGGGTACAAAAATCTTCACCTCATGGTGCCCTTTGTTAGAACCGTTGATGAATTGATAAAAGTTAAAAGAATTGTTTCTGCCTCCGGTCTGACAAGATCAAACACTTTTAAACTTTGGATGATGGTCGAGATTCCCTCAAACGTAATTCTTCTGGAAGATTTTATTCAGGTTGGAATTGATGGAGTATCCATCGGTAGTAATGACCTGACCATGCTAATTCTTGGCACTGACAGAGACAATGAAACGGTAGCACCTGAATTTGACGAGCGGAATCCCGCTGTTACCTGGGCCTTGGAGCGCGTAGTAAAAACGGCAAACAAGCATCATATTACCAGTTCTCTTTGCGGTCAGGCAGCCAGTCTGTATCCCGATTTAGTGGAAAAATTAGTCGGTTGGGGAATTACTTCTGTTTCGGTGAGTCCGGATGCCGTCGATAATACAAGACGAGTTATCGCTCAAATCGAAAAACGCCTAATAAAATAATATGTCCAAAATCAAATCCGTCTACGCCAGAGAAATCCTGGACTCTCGGGGAAATCCTACTATAGAAACAACCATTTGGTCCGACACCAACCACGGTGCAGTTTCCTCCATCCCCAGCGGAGCTTCGACGGGTCGATTGGAAGCTTTTGAGTTAAGAGACGGAGATCCCAACCGATTTGACGGACTAGGTGTACTGAAAGCCTGTGCCAGTGTAAACCAAATTATTAGTAAGTATCTGATCGGACATGATCCTCTTAAACAAAACGAAATTGACCAAATATTACTAAATCTTGATGGAACCATCAACAAGTCTAAGCTTGGCGCCAACGCCATTCTCTCAGTCTCACAAGCCTGTTTTGAACTAGGTGCAACCTGCTCTGAAATGCCCACGTTTGAATACACCTCACAGAAATACGGTTTAGCCTTTCCCTCTGCACTGCACTTACCAACACCGATATTCAACATGGTCAATGGTGGTAAGCACGGTGCCGGAAATCTAGATTTTCAGGAGTATCATTGTATTCCTTCGAGTAGAAAGAAGTTTTCCGATGCCTTGGAAATGGGAAGCGAGCTCTACCATCTATTGAAGAAAGTGTTGACCGAAAAGAAGGCCATTCACTCGGTCGGAGATGAAGGTGGGTACGCACCCAACCTTTTCTCTAACACAGACGCCATAGAGCTGTTGGTAGAAACAATTGAACAGAGTAAATACAAATTTAACGAAGATGTATATCTAGGTCTCGATGTTGCCGCCTCATCTTTTTACAGTAAAGGAAAATATAAAATCAGTGATGTCAAAGAATCCTTGTCCGGTTCACAGATGGGTGATTTTTTCGTAGACCTTGTGCGCAAGTACAATCTTCTTTCTATAGAAGACCCGTTTGAGCAGGACGCATGGGATGACTGGACCAACTTTACTAGCATTGTTGGAAAACAAATCATGGTAGTCGGGGACGATCTGCTGGTTACAAATCGAACAAGGCTTGAAGAGGCGATAAAAAAAGGTGCCTGTAACACAGTTTTGATCAAACCCAATCAAATCGGCACCATTTCGGAAACTGTTTCCGTCGTCAAACTTGCTCGGAAAAACGATCTTTCCATTATCGTATCTCATCGATCAGGTGACACAGATGAAGATTTCTTGGCTGATTTCGCGGTAGGTGTTGGAGCAGATTTTGTAAAATTCGGCGCACCGGGGAGAGGGGAGAGAGTCACCAAATACAATCGGCTACTTTTTATTCAGGAATATCTCGAAAGTCTCAATCCTCATTCATGAAACGCGTTATTCTCTGTATTCTGGACGGCTGGGGAATTGCGCCCGACTCTCCAGGTAATGCCATCACTCAAGCACTTCCTCAAACTTACAATTATCTGCTTCAAAATTTTCCGAACACCCATCTCCTTGCCGCCGGCCCTGCCGTTGGTCTTCCGGATGGCATGGACGGCAACAGTGAGACCGGGCACTTAAATATCGGCGCCGGTAGAGTGGTCTACCAAGACTTAGCTCAAATTAATATGGCCATAGCCGATGGCAGTTTCTTTACCAACAAAGCTTTGCTGGATACGGTGAAACACATAAATTCGTTCGGTTCTCGATTACACATCTTAGGCATGGTTGGTTCCTCAGGAGTTCACTCCTTCAACGAACACTTATATGCCCTCATGCTTTTTGCCAAGAATCATGATATTAAGCAAGTGTATCTTCACTTAATCACCGATGGTCGTGATAGTCCACCCGACAAGGCCATGGAGCAGATCAAAGCTGTTCAAGCAGAAATTAACAAACTAGGAACAGGAAATATAGTCTCTTTACTTGGCCGCTATTACGCCATGGACCGGGACAAACGTTGGGATAGAACCCAAATAGCCTTTGATTGTTTGGTCGGTTCAGACGGAGAAGTTGGAAATGATCCGCTTACTATTATCAAAAATAGTTATGGTCGGGGTATTTATGATGAATTTATTTCTCCTACGGTCATAGGCGATGATCCAAACAACACTAGAGTAACGGCAGGAGATGCTGTGGTTTTTTTCAATTTCCGCACCGATCGACCAAGGCAATTGACGGAACTGTTTCTAAAGTCAGATATTCCAAATTTACGTTTTGTAACCATGACCAGGTACCGCCAAGCCTTTGAAAATCCGGCTATGTTTCCCACCACTTCAATCATAAATACTTTAGGGCAAATCGTTTCGGAAAATCATCTACTGCAGTTAAGAGCCGCAGAGACGGAAAAAATCGCCATGGTTACTTATTATTTCAACGGCCAAAGTGAGTCTGTCTTTCCGGGAGAAGCTAGGCTTTTCGTCAATTCCCCAAAAATTGCAACTTATGATCAACAACCTAGAATGTCCACCGACCGACTTGTTAGTGAATTTTCCTCTCGCTATAAGAAAGATGATTTTCGATTTGCTGTTATAAACATCGCTTGTCCGGACATGGTTGCTCATACCGGTAAAATCAACGAAACCAAGGAGGCCATCAAAGCCGCCGATGATGCTTTAAACTCATTGATCAATTTAGCCAAGGAAACGGATAGTTATCTGTTAATTACGGCCGATCACGGTAATGCCGAAGAGCTCATTAATCTACAGACCGGTGGGGTGAACACGGAACACTCTAATCTTCCTGTGCCTTTTATCCTTTATCATCAGGCAGATTATCATCTCCAGCTTCAAAGTGGAAAGCTCGGTGATATCGCCCCAACCATTTTGAACCTACTCAGCCTCCCCCAGCCAATAGACATGAACGGCAAAAATCTCATTATTCGAGCCTAAATTGTGGCTTTACTTTAACCTATATTATGGTACAATATACGGTATCAATATTCTGGTACCCTACAAAGAGGTTAAATGGACAAAAACGCGCAATTTCAGGTCATAAGGGCCGACTCGGCCGACCAATTAAATGAAACGTTGGATGCGATAAGAGTAAGCCTGCTGGGATCGGGCCGAAAGATTTCGGCCGTGCAAATGGTCACTCCCGTTCAGTGCCCTATCAGTCACAAGCTGATTTGGTCAGTTTTGATCACTCATGTTCCATTTCATTCTCTGGGCGAATAGCCTCCAAACAATACCCGTCTAAAGCGGGTATTTTTATGCCAACGATAGAATGATTGTCGCCTCGCCTTTGAGTTTGGTGCTCTTAACTACCTCCAGAACCTCAATTATTGAACCTCTAAATATTTTTTCTGACACTTTTGTCAGATCTATTGCCAGACAAACCCTTGAATCTCCTCCAAAGACACTCACAAGATCATTAAGAATTTTTTCTAGTCTAACAGTAGACTCATAAATTACTACCGAAAAGCTCATCGTACCCGACATGCTCTTGATATTCTTCAGCATCTCGTTTCTTTTTCCTGGTTTCTTTGGTAAAAAACCCAAGAACACATACTTATCTGTAGGCAATCCGGAAACAGCCAGAGCCGCACTCTCCGCCGTAGGACCGGGCACCACACTTACCTCCCACCCAAGAGCCAGACCTTCGTGTACCAATTTATACCCAGGGTCCGAGATGAGGGGCATGCCCGCGTCACTTACCAGTACCGCTTCCTCAAGCAGGTTCATTTCCTCAAGCAAAGAGGGGAGAACTCTATGCTCATTGAAGTCATTCACAAATTTTATTCTTGCACCCAACCTTTCTACCTTTCCTAGAGATGTGAGCTTGCTCCATAAATTATTGAACATCCTCGAATCCTCACAAACAATGAAATTCGTTTCCGAAAGCACCTTCAGTGCTCTTGCGGACAAATCTTCTACATTCCCAATCGGTAGTCCAACCACAGTTAACTTCATTCTTTGATTTTACACCAGATCCGTGATATCATATAGGCTGAACAACCCTTTGAAAATCGAGGAAAGAGGAAAAATGGCAGACATACCCGCTTATGAGCATGTTGTCTTTGAAAACACCAACCCAAGTCGCCAAAGTGACGAGATCAAAACAGCAACAAATGCATTCGTGAACAGTGGTAGAAACGTGGTCGTAATAATTCACAGTCCCGTCGTGATTGATGGGGTTCTCACCTATTCGGCAGAAATATGTGCGACCAGACGTACTCTGTCGGAGAATATCATCAAAATCGTCGTAACCTAGGTTTCTCAAACCCTTCATATCGAAGGGTTTTTGTTATCTAAATATACTTCCTAATTACTCCCACGCATTTGCCTTGGACCTTCACATTGATGGCAAAAATGGGGGACATGGAAGAGTTGGCCGGCTCGAGACGAACCCGTGTCCTTTCTCTAAAAAATCTCTTGAGAGTCGCCAAACCATTTTCAAGCAAGGCGACCACGATATCTCCATCTTTGACTGAGCCTATTTCACACTCTTCAATCAGGACGTAATCATGATCAAAAATACCCTCTTCTATCATCGAGTCGCCTTTAACCTGGAGAACAAAAGCTCTCTTTTTACCTGAGACCATCGACGAAGAAACTCGCATGGTGGCATTCGGGTCTGTCAGCGGTTCGATAGGTCTCCCGGCGGCGATATAACCCAAGATAGGAAGTTCTAGAGAAGCCAGCTCTACGCTAGGTCTGTCCACAACCTCGATTCCGCGGATAGCACCATCAAACTTTCGAATAATTCCCTTCTTTTCAAGAGCTTGAAGATGTTCGTGAACGGTAGCCAGCGATGAAACTCCAATTGCTTGTGCAATTTCAGAAAGAGTAGGGGAGTAGCCATTCTTCTGGATAAACTGTGAAATAAATTCTACGATTTGTCTTTGTCTTTTGTATAGTGTTACGGCCATAAATTCATTATTACCAAACAATACCCAAATGTCAACCTGCCTGTCGGCAGGCAGGCTAATAAAACCCAAATGACCCATAACGGATGGTATAATCCAGATTAGAAAGATCACGGCACTTTATCAAAAGGAGACACTGATGAAACGAACTTCGAGGCAAATTTATCACTTTGACCCCAGAACCTATTCGTATGCTAAGAGAGAAGTGTCTAAACGGAATTCAGAATTTGACACCATCGAGTCAACTGTCAGCCATATGATCCCGGAACTTCAAAAAGCAATGGGGGATATCGACATATATATTGGTGATCCCGTTTCACTTCACTTTCTGGGGAATTGGAGTGATGTAGATATATCGGTCAAGTTCAGCATGGCAACGGTTGGAAAAAAGCCGAAAGAAATATTTCTAGATATTACGCACGCGACCCAGCCAAATATCGCAGAAGAATACTGTCCTACAATTACTCTGAAGTTTGGTCTACCCGACGTCAAAGGGAAGATCCGAATGAGTCTCTATTCTGCCTCCGGAACAGTCCAGGAAATTTGTTATCTTTCGGATATTATCGTCAAAAAGTGGCCCCTTCTCCAAAAAGAGTAGAGAATCCGCCTACCAATACTCCCCAGCTTCGGCTGGGGCATTTTTATGCCTACTGATTGACAATTCAGCCTCAACATGGTATTATATAGGCCGTACCTTCAATTCTAGCTCATCAATCCGAGAGGAGATAATCTTATGAAAATATGTCCCTGTTGTTCGTATAAGAATTTGGATGTGAAATTTTGTGCCGAGTGCGGTACTGATCTACGTACCGTAGAAGCCAAAAAGACCTGCTTCGTAGCCATGAAGAGCGAAGACGGTGTACGAACCCTTCGTGGAGAGCGTTATCCCACCCGCGAGGCACTTGAAGAAGCCCATCAGAATTTGATGCATAACTTAGACGGCGTCTTCGTCATTCATGCCTTCGAAGAAGATTTGGTGACGAGTAGGCCTTTTACCCCCATCGGTATCGATAAGATCGTAAACTTCGGTACCTTCCGTCGCTACGATCCTTTCGAAATCACGCTCTCCTGAAAGGGAGAGTTTTTTGTGCGAAAATAGACCTGATGGAATTCAAACTAGAATCAACCTACCGTCCGACCGGAGATCAGCCAAAAGCCATCGAGAAGCTGGCCATCTCTATCGATCAACAAAATCCCCACCAAACTTTAGTCGGGGTTACCGGTAGTGGCAAAACGTTTACCATAGCCAACGTCATCCAAAAAACTCAGCTTCCGACTCTAGTCATGTGTCATAACAAAACCCTTGCCTCCCAGCTCTATCAGGAGTTTCGAGACTTCTTCCCGCACAATGCCGTCTCCTATTTTGTCTCTTATTACGACTACTACCAACCGGAAGCGTATATACCTCAAACCGACACCTATATCGAAAAAGAAGCCGACATCAATCCGGAAATCGATAAATTTCGCCTAACTACTACAGCCAACTTACTATCCCGCCCGGATAGCATCGTAGTCGCCTCCGTTTCGTGTATATACAATATCGGCTCTCCTTTGGATCAAGAAATAAACCTTTTGCCTTTAGCCAGAGGACAAGTTATTTCTCGTGACACTGTCTTAATGCGTCTGTCTGACCTCCAATACACCAGAACTAACTCGGAATTGACTCGTGGCATGTACAGGGCTGTTGGTAGCACGGTCCAACTGTTCCCATCTTACAAAGACATTGTAATTTCTATGGTTTTTGAAGGCAATACTTTAAGCGATATTGAGATACTCGATCCGATGAACTACACGAAGATGCAAGATGACGACTTGGAAAACACCGGTTTTCTGACCATTCATCCCGCCAAACTATTTATCACCAATCCAAAAACTCAGGGCGATGCCATTGCCAACATAAGAAAAGATTTGGAAACCCAAGTCAAAGCATTTAAGGATGCCGGCAAGATTATTGAAGCCCATCGTCTCGAACAAAAGGTGAATTACGATCTCTCTATGCTTGAAGAAGTTGGTTATGTCAGCGGTATTGAAAACTACTCCCGCTACTTCGATGGTCGCGTTCCCGGTTCGGCTCCATTTTCGTTGCTTGAATATTTTCATTACAACGCCAAGAAATTCAACAAACCCGGTTTCTTAACCGTCATAGACGAATCGCATATTTCTCTGCCCCAGGTCAGAGGTATGTACAACGGTGATCAAGCCCGTAAAGATAATCTCATCAATTTTGGCTTCCGTTTACCTAGTGCCAAAGACAACCGCCCTTTAACCTACACTGAGTGGCAATCCAGAACTCCGATCAAACTCTACTGTTCCGCTACCCCCACCGATCATGAACTATCACTTTCTCGTGGAAGTAAGATCCCCACGGTTGCAGAGCAGCTCATACGCCCCACCGGACTCTTGGATCCTCAAATACAGGTTTTTCCTGCCAAAGGCCAGATCGATCATCTGACTCAAGAAGTCATCAAAAGAACGGTTAAAGGTGAAAGAACTTTGATTCTTACGATGACCAAGAGAATGGCCGAAGACCTTTCCGATCACCTTAAAGAAAAATATCAATTGAAGGTTGAGTATCTTCACTCGGATATACACACCATGGACAGAGCCGATATTTTGGACAAACTTCGTTTGGGAGACTTTGATTGTCTTGTCGGTATCAACCTCCTAAGAGAAGGACTTGATCTTCCGGAAGTGTCATTGGTCGCTATTCTCGATGCCGATAAAGAAGGTTTCTTGCGCACTTCGACGGCACTCATCCAAACCATGGGCCGCGCTGCCCGTCACGTCAACGGAGAAGTCTATCTTTATGCGGATCGCATCTCGGACTCTATGAAAATCGCTATGGACGAAACTCTCCGTCGCCGTAAGATTCAAATGGATTACAACACAAAGCACGACATCATTCCTCAGGGAATCAGCAAACCGATCCGCGACCGTTTGTTTAAAGCCGAAAGCCAAACACCCGCTCCCAGAATCAAAGAACTAGCCGAACACGGCTGGACCGAGATCGACGACATCAATCCCGAAGCCCTCACGCCTCAGAAAAAGAAGATTCTCGTAGTAAAATTAAAAAAGATGATGAACCAAGCCGCCAACTCTTGGAACTTCGAACTCGCCGCCCGCTACCGCGACACTATCAAAAAACTTTCCTGAATTCAACAACAGTCTCTTGAGACGGAACTCCCAAGACACGTCCCCACCTGACATTAGAATAATACTGAGGGTTGTGTTTAGCACTCGGTGCATCTATCTTTACTTTTGACTTTATTTCCAATCTGTCTAACGCCTCTGGTGGAATGTTTGTATCCGAAGCTTGTTCAGTTCTACAAACAAAACCAACTTGTGGAATGACCGAACCCCGAATCGTTCCAACACTCACAGCTGTTACAACGCCATTTTTTGATGCCAAAAAGTCAACATCATAAACCCTATCAAGTTCAACAGAATCCAGGCTGACAGTCGCTCCGGTAGCTAATACCAAACATTCAGCATATACCATAGAGCGCATTCCAGACAAAAAAGTCAAGCCTTCAAATTCTTTGGGATTACCACCAATTTCTACAATCTTTTCAGTCATGTCGGTTAGAAAAGTGACTAAATCCAATACTCTATTGTATTGTGACTCCTTGACCACCACCATTCTTCCCACTTCGTCAAACTCAACCGCACTCACTACGTCGTTAAAAATTTGTCTCTGAATTTCTATACTTGCATTCCGAAATTCATCAGCTTTAGCATCCTTTCCAGAAGCCCTAGCACTCTCTACTTTGCCACACAATTTAATAAAATCCTCAATCAATGCCACTGAATCATCCTCTTCCTCAACAAATACACCATTGTTGACCATATACCATTGTTGGTACATATCCAAAACAGCAACCATATCAAATTCTTTTTTTGAGTCCACTAGGGTGATAAACCCCTTAAGTTTATCTCTAAGCCTTGTGTCCGAAGCAGCATATTCTGGTGTTGGTTGAGGTGGTGTAGCCATGTCATATTTATATCACACAATTAATAATTGGGGTAAAACTCAGACCAAAACATATTTTTCCAAAAACCAAACTAAAAAATTCAATCATTCAAAAAGGTGGTGAAAAACAACTCGATATGCTCCCCGAAAAGCAAATTACAGTAATTTTAGTCAAGCCTCTCGCAAACGGCGTGGAAAATACATGGGCAAACAGAATTAGTCCCAAAACATATATTGGCGGAAATAGTCTGGTTGTAGTTATTAGATCCTCCGTGAATTCGAGTGATATGGAGACGGTAAGAAGACATCTGAGCAAGGTTATGAAATAGATCAAATAAAAAACTCCCGATTTCTCGAGAGTGTGGCTTAGATTGTGAAGCGCTATAAAGCACCATGATGGACCTTGCTTCGACGACGGTGGCGATCGCCTTCAAAAATTTCAATGCTTTCGTACTTGATAAAAATCAAACGCCCATACAGTGGATTCTCTGTAGGCAGGATTTGAAAAATTGCGATCCTGTCTTTTTCTTCAAAACAAAGAGTGTCAAAGTAGCTAGGTTCGTTTACTATGCGGTGATTGAATAATACCCCAATAGAATGTGGCTGGTGATCCAAATCAGGATCGATTCTTATTCGAACCCCGTTCGATGGATGCAGTGAAATTGGAGTAAGGAATCCATTATCCACTTTAAACACCTTAGGTTTGGAAGGGACGATCAAATATTGTGGTGTTTTCAAGTTAAACTCTCCTAAAGTTATAAAGATCGACTTTCAATGTATCGGGGCACATTATACCTTACCTGTAGAGGATAAAAAAGGGCCCTCCACTACTTGAGAGCCCCGCGAACCAACCTTATTCGTCCTTGGGTACACCACAGTTTTGGCACACTGTGGCTTGTTTTGGATTGCGGTGGGAACACTCTCCACAAATCCATTCCTTAAGTGTTACTTTAACTCGTAAAATCAACGATTTTAGCCTCATTTTGACCATATCCTTTCTTGCCAGATATTAAGAGCAACGTATCCTCTTTCAGTACATTATATCCTGTCAAATGGATATTCACAAGGTCTCGTATAATCACCACATGGACGAAACAAAATTAGTCAGCAATACTTGGATCGAAAAAGGGGTAACCATGAAGTTTACTTGGTATCCCGGAAAAAATGTGGAACAATTTCAGCCCTTCAATCAGGTTTACGGTGTCGTCTTTAATGCAGACGGTAAAATGCTTATTCAACGAAGAGAATTGAGACCTTGGTGTCTAGCAGGAGGCACGGTCGAAGAAGGGGAGACCGCCATAGAGACTTTACGTCGAGAGCTTATTGAAGAAGCTGATGTGACTATTAAAAATCCCATCTTGCTTGGCGGTCAAAGGGTGCAATTTCCCGGAGGTCACAACCCAAACCCCACCAAACGGTTTGTTGGCGACGACTTCTACCAACTCCGCTATTATTGCGAAGTAGATGAGGTTCTACCCCAAACACCGGATCCGGATCACAACATCATCAATGAACGGCTTTTTGTTCCCCAAACCGAAATAAATAATTATCTTGGTTGGGGCATCACCGGACAAGTTATCTTCGACCAAGCCATCACCCTATTTCACCATCTCCATCCTGCTATACTGAATTGATGACCGACTCTGATAAAAAGGAAATGAAAAACCTCGTTTTTGGTGCTGTTGCTGATGCCCTCGAGGAGATCGTATTCCCAAAATTCGAGAAGATCGATGAAAGATTCGAGAAAATAGACGAGAGATTCGAGAAAATCGACCAAAATTTAGCGCACCTCAATGAAAAGGTCGATAACCTATCAAGTGCGGTCGAAATTCTCGACTCAGACGTGGGAGGAGTCAAGATGAGACTCAAGGTGGTTGAAAACAAACTTGACGGTCTAATCGATAGTTCGCTGGTGGTCAGAGACCACGAAAGACGCATATCCAAACTCGAAAAAGCCATCGCCTAAAGCTTCTTCTCCAAGACTTCATCCAGAGCTGCCTCGTGGATAAAGCCATAAACTTTGCCATAATCTCCCCATGAGAACTTACCACGCTGATGTTCAAAAAAGTTGTCACTAGCTAATTTAAAATAGTTGGTCACCAATTGTCGATATCCTTTTTCATCCATTCGGACTACGTCCGACACATCATCGCCCGAAACCAATTCCTTGTCGGTAAGCGGTAGAAAATAAACATATACTACATGAGTAAACTTTTCCCCTTCAAAGGCACCCTCGACATTTACTTGAACTAGTGGGACAAATCTATCTACCGGTTCCTTAATCCCAAGCTCTTCTTCCGTTTCTCTGACTGCGGCAGACAACACGTCCTCATCGTCATTGATTCCTCCGCCAATCATTCTCACAATCCCTTCCGGGTAAAATCCCTTCTTGTCACCAAGAATAAACTTTTCCTGATCATCCTTTCCCAGAATCAATACTGTCCTATCTCTATATCTCAAATTTTCAAATGGTAGATGGCTGAGCTCTACCTTACACTCAATTTCTTTAAACATAATCAAATTATGTCATCAAACTCGTCATTGTGTCTTAGTCCGCTTCAGATATAAGGAGTTCTCGTAGTTTTAGATAGTCGGTGATTCCATCTTCCAGAACCGCTCTATAAATATCCGTGCTGGAAACTCGGTTCTTGTCGTCTCCTTGCATCTCCCTGGCCTGCTTTAGCCGCAATATTGTCAGTCTATTTTCTGGAGTCAGGCTTTCCTTAAATCTTAAATCTCTATCTATTTTGTCCTGAGGATATTTTTCCACGAACCAAATTTCGGTCTCCCACTTCACACCATCAACTTCTGATATCAAAACAACGATGAAACCCTTGAGCCGATTCTTTTTTGGATATTTTACAAAATCTCCATATTGATATTTTTGAAAATCTCTTTTTTCAATCAACTCCATAATCGCTCTCACCGATGCATCTCTTGGATTCTTGGTTTCCACTACGATGTCGATGTCGGGTCCGAACATCACATTAAGATTCAAACCACCAATGACCGAACATTTTCCATATTTTGAAAGTAGGGGTATCAGTCCGGAGTCAGCAAGAATATTGTTGGCAATTTGTTTTTGATTTTCAGAGTATTTCAACATTTCAGCGTCGTACATTGACTTATTTTACTCCAGTGCCAAACCTGCCGCCAATGGTGCAAAGGAAACAAATAGATTGTTCTATTACTAAACACAAAATAATGCATTCGGGTATTTTAGGGTAATTTGGAGTATAATAATCAGTCATGTCCGGCACCTCACCATCCACTCATTTAATCATCAAGGGGGCTCGTCAGCATAACCTAAAAAACGTCAATCTGACGCTGCCCAAGAACAAACTGGTTGTCTTTACCGGTGTCTCCGGTAGCGGCAAGTCCAGTATGGCCCACGACACCATCTATGCAGAGGGACAGCGCCGTTACGTCGAATCTCTCTCCTCCTATGCCCGTCAATTCCTGGGGGTTATGGACAAGCCGGATGTCGATCAGATCGAAGGCCTTTCCCCGGCCATCCTCATCGACCAGAAGCAGGGGAGTCACAATCCCCGCAGTACCGTCGGTACCGTTACCGAGATTTATGACTATCTCCGCCTCCTCTTTGCCCGTATTGGGCACCCACATTGCCCTCAGTGCGGTCGGGAGATCATGCCACAGGATATTAATCAGATTTACAAAGCAGTAATTGAGCTAGCCATTGCACACCCAAGCTATCAAAAACAAAAAGGGGTGCGCTTGCTGATACTGTCGCCAATTGTCAAAAACCAAAAAGGGGAGTTCAAAGAACTCTTTCCAGGTTTGGTCAAACAGGGGATTGCTGAAGTCCGAGTCGATCGCAAAATTCTCTCAACTCAATCCACTCTTTCTTTATTCAAAAACAATCGCCACAGTGTCGAAGCTGTAATCGACAAACTAATTATCGGCCAAGTTGGAGGAAGCCCCGAATATGAAAAACAAAGGTTAATCGATTCCTTGGAACAAGCACTCAAAATTTCCGATGGTGAGGTCTATGTCAGCATAGTTATCGACCCCTCCCTTTCCTTTCCCACCGATCCTGAGGATATGGAGGATCATCTGTTCTCTCAGAAGCTCGCCTGTCCTGTTGATAACATTTCTATACCGGAGATTGAACCTCGCTATTTCTCTTTCAATGCCCCCGAAGGTGCCTGTCCAGAATGTACAGGCCTCGGCACCAAGATGGTTCTGGATACCGACTCGGTTATCTCACCCTCGCTCAGTTTTCTTGAAGGCTCCGTCATACCTCTCGCTTCACAATTCGAAACCAGAACTTGGTTGGCGAAATTAATTCTCGAAGCCATGGAATCTGTCGGCTTTGCCGGAAACAAACCCCTTCTCGATATGACCGAGGAGCAAAAAAGCATTCTATTTAACGGTACCGGTGAAAAAACATTTTCCATTAATGGTGTCAACAGACACGGCAAACATGTCGTGAGAAAAATGCCGTTCGACGGGCTTTCCAAGGAATTCGAAAGACGTTACGAAGAATCCAGCTCGGATTCATTTAAAGCAGAAATTTCAAAGTACTTAATCCGAAAAACCTGCCCAATTTGTCTCGGCACCCGTCTCAAGCCGGAAGTCTTAGCCGTTCATGTAGACAACCATTCTATTAGTGAAGTCACGTCTTGGTCGACAGCCAAATCGTTTGCTTTCTTCGACAAACTATTTAAAAAATTAACTCTCACCGAACAGCAAATCAGCGAACCAATTGTCAAGGAAATAGGGGACAGACTTAGTTTCCTGATGTCGGTCGGTCTTGATTACATCACTTTGGCACGAGAATCCGGTACTCTTTCCGGAGGTGAACTGCAAAGGATCCGTCTGGCTAGCCAAATCGGATCTCGACTAACCGGCATACTCTATGTTTTGGATGAGCCCACCATTGGCTTGCATCAGCGAGACAACGCCAAATTAATCAAAACTCTTCAAGACCTCGTTTCACTTGGGAATTCTTTGGTTGTTGTTGAACACGATCAGCAAACCATGGAGAGTGCCGATCACATCGTAGAGTTCGGTCCAAAAGCCGGTTATCTTGGGGGAAAGATTACTTTCGAGGGAACGGTCGACGAAATGAAGTCCTCTGATTGTTTGACCGGCCAATATCTCTCCGGCAAAAAAACTGTCGTTGCCATAAAACCAAAAGAGCCAACAGAAAGCCCAGCGTCTATTCGATTAACCGGCTGTACACACCATAATCTTAAAAACATTGACGTCGATTTCCCGCTAAATAAATTTGTTGCCGTCACCGGGGTTTCCGGATCCGGAAAATCTTCACTGGTTGTGGACTCTCTCTATGAGGCTCTCTCACAAAAATTAAACCCCCAACATCACAAAGAAGATATCAAGTTTGGAACTATCACCATCCCTGATATCGTCAGAAGAGTCTCTTTAATTGATCAAAGTCCAATTGGGAAAACTCCCAGAAGCAATCCGGCAACTTACACCAAAGTTTTTGACTATATCCGCCAACTGTTTGCAAACACCCAAGAGGCAAGATACCGTGGATACGGACCGGGTCGCTTTAGTTTTAATGTCAAAGGTGGACGATGTGAAACCTGTGAAGGCGACGGTCAGATCAAAATCGAGATGCAGTTTTTGGGGGACATTTATATTACTTGTGAAACCTGTAGCGGAACTCGTTTTAACGACCCCACCTTGGAAGTAGAATACAAAGGCTTAAGTATTGCAAAAGTTCTTGATCTGACCATGGATGAGGCGGGTGATTTCTTTAAAAACGTTCCCACTATTAGTAAAAAAATTGAAACAATTAAGAAGGTTGGTCTTGGTTACATCAAACTAGGACAAAGCGCCCCCACTCTTTCGGGTGGCGAAGCTCAGCGAGTCAAGCTGGCAACCGAACTGTCGAAAACAGGTAGTGGACATACTGTTTATATTCTCGATGAACCCACTACGGGGCTTCACTTCGAAGATTTAGGCAAGCTCGTACAAACTCTAGTCGATCTGGTAAACCAAAACAACACTGTCATCGTCATCGAACACAATCTAGACGTAATTAAGAATGCCGATTATATTATTGACATCGGACCAGAGGGTGGTGATTCTGGCGGAGAACTAATTGCCAACGGATCTCCATCCAAAGTAGCCGCCAAATTCAACACCCCTACGGCCCAAGAATTAAAAAAGTTAGTTTTCTAAATTGCCTAGTAAATTCACTGCCATTCTCCTAACCCTTTTAGGACTTTTTATGGTATCCTTCCCCAAAAATGCCCTGTCTCTAGCTAAATTTGATACGACATATCAAATATATTACCAAATAGGAGATAGCGGAAAGACACACGTAAAATTTGTAATCAATCAAAAAAATAATCTTTCCGTTGTATACGCCACCGACTTTGGTTTAAGTGTAAATGAAACAAAAATTGAAAACGTAAAGGTCCTAGATGAAGGTACCCCAATTACACCTGATGTCATAAAAAGTCTGAATCAAACATCAATCTCCTTTCCCTTCTCCAGTAAGGTCGTAGGAAAAAACAAAAAACACACCTTCACTATAGAATATGACACTACGGATATTACAACTAAATCCGGTAATACCTGGCAAATTGATATTCCCCGCTTGGAACCGGACGAAAATGTTTCGGAGCAGACAGTCATCCTAACCGTTCCTTCGGGATTTGCTTCACCTGCCTATATCGATCCCAAACCCGACATCATCAATGGAAACGTCTATTACTTCAGTGGTCAAAAGATTAGTAATAAATCCATTAGTGCCATTTTTGGCAAAACTCAGTACTATCAAGGCACTCTTAATTATCATCTGGTAAATAGTGAAAATGATCGTATTAGAACTGAGATATCCCTTCCTCCAGATACTTCTTACCAAACCGTATATTACCAAAATATCAATCCCAAACCCGAAGAAGTTGTGAGAGACAACGATGGAAACTTTCTTGCCAAATACACTCTGTCGCCTGGTGAAAAAAAAGATATTGTCGTAAGTTTGATCGTAAAGATCGATTTTACTCCCAAACCTACAAGCCACCAACCGTCCGACAATTTAACAGCCAAAAATTCAATCTGGAATTTTGACAATGGAATTTTTAATTCTCAAGAATTAAAGAATTTGAAAACCCCAAAATCAATTTATGATTTCGTAACGGACAAGATGAAGTATGATTACGAAAAAATAAATAGAGAAAAATCCGTTCGGTTTCCGGCAGCGGAATCATTAATCAATTTTCAAAGCGCAATTTGTACCGACTTTGCCAATGTTTTTGTAGCTATAGCGAGNNTGGCCTGAGTATTTCGATAAAGCCAAAAGTACTTGGATTCAAATTGATCCCACTTGGGCAAATACCACAAGGGGAATAGATTATTTTAACAAGCTAGACTTTAATCACATTGTTTTTGTGATTCATGGTGAAAACCCTGATTATCCTATCCCAGCCGGGGGATACAAAAACGGGCAAAATTCAAAAGATATTATCTTTGAGCCTATTACTAGTATAAATTTTCCGCCACCGGCATTTACAGCCACTTTTGAAAAACAAGAAGAAGAAGACGTGCTTATAAAAATTAATAACACTTCCGGTGTCTCCTATTACGGAGAGGTGGTCAGCGACGAAAATAACCTATTGGAAAAGTCCATTTCTTGGGTAAATATTCCACCATTCTCACAACAAACAATCCGTATTAGGCTTAAAAAACAGCCCTTCATCGCCAAGATCGAATCTCAAGTTATAATTTACGTTAATGGCAATCGACTTGAATCTGAAATTTCCATCGGTTCTTCCTCCTCAAAGACTCTTATTTACTCCGGGCTCGGAGGATTTTTGGCACTCGCTACCGTCTCAGCCAGGTATATATATATTCGAAGACAGAAACAAAAAACCTCTTTATATCGGTAAATCTATAAATCTTAAGACTCGCCTCAAACAACATTACGAAGGTTTTACCGAAGGAACCACCAAAGCTCTTCAGTTTATTCCCAAAACCAAGTTTGTCTATTTCAAGCCGGTAAGGAATGATATTGAAGCGGTCATCACAGAGGCTAACTATATCAAATCCTATCAACCGCGATACAACTCGATTGTTAAAGACGATAGATCAAATCTCTATATAATTTTCACCAATCATCCCGATACCAAAATTCGTATCGTCCACGCTACGGACATAGCCAACTTAAATCTTGATAATTTTCAAAAACAAGTTTACGGACCATATACCTCCGGAACCGTCTCTCAAAGCCTCTACAAACAAATTAGAACTATTTTTGGTTTCTGTCTTACACCCTTCAATGGGAGGAATCGGGCATGTTTCAATTATCATCTCGGGCACTGTCCGGGTGCCTGCACGGGTGAGATAACGGTTCAGAAGTATCATCGTCACTTGGGAAGAATCAAAAAATTCTTATCCGGGCAATTCACGCTTCTGGACAAAAGTCTTCATCGGGAAATCAAAACGGCTATCACAAAAACAGACTTTGAAAAAGCTCAACTAATCAAAATTCAAATTGCTGGACTGCATCATTCACTAAGTACGCACAACTCCAGTCTCCTTCTGAAACTTTCAGACGCTACCGATGCCCTACAATTTCAAATAGTCCAAAAGCTCAAACATCCCAAACTCAAAAAACCTCCGTTTAGAATTGAATGCTATGATCTGGCCCACCTTCAGGGGGAAAATTATGTCGGCTCAATGTCCGTATTTATTAAGGGTTCACCTAGCACCCCGGACTATCGGCATTTTCACATCCGTTTTCCGGATCGGTCTGACCCCTTTGCCATGAGACAAATTATTGAGAGAAGACTAAAGCATAAAGAATGGGGAAGCCCGAATTTAATTGTTCTTGACGGCGGTATTCCACAACTTTCTATTGTGACACCGGTCATACCCAAAGACATTCCCATTATCGCTCTGGCCAAAAAGAAAGAGATTATCTATTTCTATAACGAGGATCATAAAACGGTCAGCGTGAATTTGTCTTTGGAAGATCCAGTTCTAAATCTGTTTCGAAACATCCGCGACGAAGCTCATCGTTTTGCCAACTCCTTTCACAAAAAACAAAGACAAAAAGATCTCATATCGTAATATACTTAAATTGGACTTATGAAAATCTTTCTCCGTCACGTCTTAATCAATTTATTAGTTTTGTATTTTACGGACATTTTTTACCCCGGCTTTGCACTCCCACATGACCTAAAAACTCTGCTCTCGGCTTCAGTTATTTGGCTGTTACTCAACAAAATTGTGAAGCCGGTTATCAAACTCCTTCTCCTACCGATCAATTTGATTACATTAAATCTCTTTTCCTGGGTCATCTCTCTACTGACACTCTTTTTACTCCAAACTCTCGTTGAAGGAATACGCATTACTAGCTACGCCTTCCCGGGAGCCAACTTTGAGGGATTTGTCATCCCTCCAATCTTCATCGGAGTTTTTCTGTCGTACATTCTCACCTCGACCTTCTTAAATGCTTTTCACAGCTTCGTTTTTTGGTTAATTAGAAAGGATTCTGAATAGAGGCTATAATACAAGATTATGCAAGCTACACTCATCATCCAAATTATTGTTTCTCTCATACTTATCGTTTTGGTCACCCTTCAGTCCAAAGACTCTTCACTGGGGGCAGGTTTTTCGTCAGCGACACAATCAGGGTTTCATACCAAAAGAGGCCCGGAAAAAATGATCTACTTGGCTACTATCATTTTCTCCGTCATTTTCCTGATCCTCTCTTTTCTTAATATCGCTATCTGGAAATGATTAATCCTTTTCGTGAAAGAATCTGGTTTATTAAGGGATTCGTGAAAAAATATACTCTACAAATCCTTGTTAGCCTTGGAATTACCGTTCTGGTTGTCTCACTTGGAAATATAGTTGTTTCCAGGTTACCGCACCCAAAGGCACGCTATCGAATTGGAATAGTTGGTCAATTTGGATCCGGTCAACTTCCTCCCTACATTATTAATTTTGTAAATGCCGGATTGGTCACCATTGACAATAATCACGAACCACTACCTGGTTTGGCAGAGAGGTGGGAAATAAGTGATGATGGGAAAACATATACTTTTTACCTGAAGCCAAATCTAAAATGGTATTCCGGTAAGGCGGTAAAGGCTTCCGATATAAAGATCTCAATTCCCAATATCAGCATAGAAACGGTTGATCCAAACATTATTCGCTTTCATATTCCAACAAAATTTTCACCCTTCCTTTCTTTGTTAAACATTCCACTCCTAAACTCATTTGGTGAGATTATTGGTGAATATGATATCCACCTCAAGCAAAAATCATCAGGAGTTATTTCTCAAATCACCGTAGAGACCCGCGACAAAACATTGATTTTTAATGTATTTCCTACCGCAAAACAAGCTTTAACGGCCTTCAAGTTAGGTCAAGCCGATCTGGTGTTAAATCTTCCCTCAGAATACCAAACAGAAGCCGAACAATATGGAAAAATTTCAAAATTAGTTGATTCAAACCACGTGGTAGAGCTAATTTTTAACCAACAAGATCCCAACTTAAAAGAAAAGAACGTGCGTCAAGGAATAGCCTATTCGCTTAAAGACAAAACTTTTGGCCAAACTGAGGCTCTCACCACCATCAATCCTTCTTCGTGGGTCTTTAACCCGCTAGTGAAAACCTACCCATACAATCCTCAAAGAACCAAAGAGTTGATTAAATCACCAATATCGCTTGAGTTAGCCACTACACCTGAATTGCTCTCCGTGGCCGAAAACATTAAGAATCAATTGAACTCCGACAAAATTAGCATCAACACCAAAGTGGTTACCTCTATTCCCGAGCAATTTCAACTTCTCTTGACTACTTACAGTATTCCCTCCGATCCGGACCAATATCGGGATTGGCACTCTACCCAATCGACAAATATTGGTAGGGGATCGGATGAAAAAATTGACAAACTCCTCGAAGACGGACGTATTACCCAAGATTCAAAAGAAAGAAAGAGAATCTATTTTGATTTCCAAAAAACCTTTGCGGAAGAAATTCCTGCATTAGTCCTTTATTACCCATCAGTGTTCAACCTCGCCAGAAAAGAAGCATATTTCCAACTAATTGACACCGCGAAATAAGGTTTTGTGGACCCTGAGGGAATCCCCTCACTTTCGTTCGGGACCCGTCTCGCCAAAACCGTTACGGGTTTGGCTCCGACATCCGATTCCTTGGTTCTAGATACACAAATGTCCCGCCACTAGGGCGAGACTTTTGTGGACCCTGCAGGAATCGGACCTGCGACCTCCTCGATGTAAACGAGGCGCTCTAACCAACTGAGCTAAGAGTCCNNGTGAGCGGGAAAAGGGATTCGAACCCTCGACCTCCTCCTTGGCAAGGAGGCGCTCTAGCCAACTGAGCTATTCCCGCGAATAGAAGTATTTTATCAAAATATGTGCCAAGCTGAGGACTCGAACCTCAATTTCGTGTTTTTCAGACACGCGCCGTGACCATCTTGGCTAGCTTGGCATGCCTATCAATTATATCAATGATTTGATGAGATAATAAAGGGATTGGGCAGGTGGCGAAATGGTAGACGCGCAGCGTTCAGGACGCTGTGAGGCAACTCATGGGGGTTCGAGTCCCCCCCCGCCCACAAAGAAATATTGCGCCCTAGTGGTGCAATATTTTTTGATTGGGGGATCTCGAACAGTCGGAGCGAGTTTCGTAACGAATCTCGCGAAACGGGTCCTGAGGAACTTTCTATTGAAAGTTACCGAAGGGATTCCTGCAGAGTACACCAATATCCCACCGGAGTTTTTTGTATTTACCAGGACAGGGATCTATAATGACAGAACATGCCTCATTTTGTCGATAAAGGCCAGAATTTTGAAAAATATCTGGTTTCCGAATACTTTAAGCACGGTTCAATCAATAAAGTTTTCTACTTTCATCACTTTGATTTACCCATTTCATATGCCGGTTACGACCGCGTACTGACCAAATATGGTGTCATCAAATCGGCTGGCCCAAATAGCAAACTAACCGAATCTCTTGGAATACTCAGTCTTGTCGCCGATTATAAGTTATCGCTTGAAAAGATCTACGAAAGATATGCCTCTCCTGGTTTGCTGGTCTCCACGAACACTCTTCACCGGATACTGCATTACACTCGTCTTGGGCTCACTAGACGACAGGGGACTGCCCTCATTATTACCCATCACAACAAACCTAATATGTATCTCGTTGGCAAAGATCAAAGCCTTACCAATACGGCACTTGGCCAAAAAGGTAATCTTTCTTTGCCCATGGGTCATTCGAAAATCGGTGAAAATCCTCGCGAGTCGATCCTCCGTGTTCTTCAGCAAGAAGTCTTCACAAACTTAGTAATGGAAAATAGCTTTCCGTTTCATCTCATCCCAGACCACCCCAAACCTCTAATGTACATCAATATTGCCGACATTCGGGTCTCTGTCTACCATATAGAGCTCGATGGCTTACCAAGCTTTAGTAGTTTCAAACTATCTAATCTACGATTCGAAAAACTGAGTGATATCTCTGGCTTGAAAACCCGTCCCGGAATATTAGAAATTATTCAAAACTACAAAAAACTTTCATTATTTCCCGAACCCTCCATTACACCAGAATACAACTCAAATCTAAACTCAAACCTCTTCGCTCTAGCCGAGGTGCATTCTTCTGGCTAAGCTTACAGCTTCGATGTAAAATATACCTGTANNAATCCTAGCTCGCACCTCCTAGCTCGGCAACAAAATGAGAGGCCGCTTGGCCTCTCACATCGAACCTCCAAAAATTACAACCTATCCTTGAAATTTTTTTCCAGTTCTACATCACGATATCTAAATAGGGGAGCTCCCACGGTGCAGATCGCTAAAAGTGCCAACGCAGGCCAAGTCAGCCTTCCTAACGACACCACGCTGACTACAACGAAAAACAAACCAAACATAAAACCAATCAATAGGTTTGTACGGTTGAAGTACGGTTTTATCTCGGTCCAAAGTTTCATTTAATGTTCTCCTTTCCTCAAAGATAGGAAATCTTAACACTATCTTGATTGTTGTCAATCCGCCAATTGTAAGATAAATCTCATATACAAATATTATAGTTGAAATCAAAAAATATTAGTTCTAATATCAACTGATAATGACCAGAAGGGGAATTGAAAACGAACAAGCATCCAACCACGAATTACTTGAACAATTATCCACCGAACCGGCACCAATTAATCTTCACCTCTATCAACCCCCAAGACTCCTAACTATCTCACACCAGGGAGGGATACGGACCGTCTTTGACATTACCGGTGTCAGCGGTACGTCGGACGGTTTTAATCACCAGATCACCCGCGAAAGCTATTTACCTCTCGTTGGCAAAGGTATATTGGCGGATAAGAATGTTAGTTGGAATCTTTACGGTGTCACCGCGGACTGGTTGGAGGTTAATTACCCCAAACTCATTGATAATCTCAGACATGGCATTGACGCCGGAGCCAAACTGCCGGTTGGGGATACATACCTACATATCATCTTGCCCTTCCTAAGCCATGATCACAAAAACATGCTGATTCAAATTTGCAAGCAAGTTTACCGACAAAGGTGGGGGGCGGATCCCGAAAGTGTTTGGCTACCCGAGTCAGCTGTCGATTCAGACACCTTAACTTCTCTTGCAAAAAACAAATTTCTGGGAGTGCATCTCCGTGAACATCAAGTTCAATCTTCTGTCGGTGGAAACTTGTTTGCTATTGATTCTGGTCAGGGAAGAATCTTGGCCATCACCGGCCATAATCACCTCAGTGGCAAAATCGGGTTTGACAAACCTTGGTCCGATTCATTCTATGATGATTGGCGTAGACAGTCAGAGTTGCTTGGCTATGCACCCAGAATCTCGATCGATGGAGAAACTTTGGGTCATTGGTGGAAGGAGGGAGACGGATCGTTCGAGTTTACCAAATATCTTCTCCGACATCTGGAAGGTAGTCAAGAGGAACACAAACTAGACTTCACCATCAAAAATATTCCCAGTGCCCAACTTGTAGAAAACACCAGCTGGAGCTGTTTGGACAGTGGTCTGGGTCGCTGGAAAGGGGATAGAGATTGTCATTGTGGTTTACCTAATAACGAGCAACAAGCAAATCAAATTAGAACCTCAAAGAAAGATCTTTTCGACAAACTGTCTCTCGCTAGCACTAGAATTGATCAATCATTGGACACATATCTTCCCGGTTGGCGGGAACTTTATATCCATTGGTTTCTCGATCAAAGATCAAGTCTAGCCACCGGAAATCCCATTTCCGCCGAAAAACTAAAAGATAAAGGTCTCGAAAAACTCTTCCTTGCAGCCTATGTTAGAGACATGGGTTGGACCAGTTGCGGCTGGTTTTTTGGTGACGTAGATGGCTTCGAACGCCAAATCCCAGCAAACTCGCTTCGTTGTATTGCCGAAATTATGAATTGGCCGGACATCATCCCAAATCATTAAACCTTGCATTTCTCTCCATAAAGTCGTTATAGTGATCTCATGCCTGATGTAGCTGAAGAAAAAATTGAGAGAAAGGGAGAACCATCGACGATAGGTCTTTTTTACGAAACAATAAGGCGTGCTAACGCATCTGATAAAGAATGGCAGGGGAACAAAGACCTTCAAATCAGACAAGAAGCAATTCTTACAAAGCTACAAGAAAGGTTTCCAACAGAGGACTCACTAATCGCTTATCTCACAGAAATTTGCGTTGAAGACTATAAAAAACAACAGGAATATGCACGGAAACATCATTTTCGACCCAAAGAATATAACGTCAGAGGCAAAGTTGCCGGAGAGTTATTTGAAAGATTTGTAAGTGCAGAAAACGATGTATATGATTTGTATGCTGAAACCAAGCACACCGAACCCCTTCCCGCAGATCCAATTCAAAAGTTAAAAGAGGAAAAATTTATTGATGTTTTTACCAATCCGGAAAAATATGGATTCCAACACATGGAATATTTCAATATTCCCGATATACCATTTATCGTAACGAATGAGGGAGACCATATGGTTTTGCGAGCCGTAGCCGAAGTAAAATCCTCTGATCACTTGGACGAAAGATTATATCGCCAATTGTTACCGACAGGTATTAGACAGGCACTTGTATTTACTTTGGAAAGGTTAAACTCATTAACTCAAAAGGAAGCGATTCGTCGTGGTTTATCCGGCTTTGGTCAAGGTAAGGAAATGTACATGCTAAGAGACTTTGAACAAATTGTGGTTATGACTCGTGACGTCAACACTCACGATAAGGAAAAACTCATAGCCACAAGAGGTATGGAAATCGAAGAATTCCATGATTTCAGAAGAATCCTGGAAGGTAGGCATCCAGATTCACCAACGATAATAATTAATTCATCTTTTAACCGACATGAACTCTCTGCCTTATTTAACCTGGTTTTTAATCAAGTTGATGAAAAATTCAAAGCTTCTGCTCCACAGAATCTTAAATACTGATATATTAATTAAGTTAAACGTAAAAAACACATGGATTCACAAAACACCCAAACCACCTTACCCGAAGGCACCAATGCCGCGGTCACCAGTCTCTTTGCCATTGAGAACCTCATCAAGACTCACATCGCCCACATCGATTCGGTCAAGTTGGAACTCCAAAAGCAATCTGAGATGTTCACCGACATCCTCAATAATGACCCTGCCTTCAAAGAAGCTGCCGATGCCGCTAAAGAAATCAACAAGAAGAAAGCTGAAGCCAAACAAAATATCCTCAAATCTCCCTCAAATGCTTCTTTGAATCAAAAAATCAAAGATATGAAGCAGGAGATGAAAGAGCTCAAAAACGCCCTTAGCAATTACCTTCAACAATACCAAAAGATTGCCGACACGGATCAAATCGAGAGTGAGGATGGAGAAGTCAGACAGATCGTCTACTCGGCTCACCTTGTCAAACTCTCCGGCAAATTCTCCAAGTAGCAAACATACCCCATAGGGTGTATAATAGACAGGTTAAGCCCTGCAGGGGGCCTGCCTGCCGGCAAGGCAGGGTTTTTTAAATGTCAAATCAGTCGTCATCCCCAGCGTAATCGAGGGATCTCGCACTACCAAATCATATGTTAAACATCAGAAATATNNATCACTATTTTGGCCAAAAACATCTCGGTAAACTACAAAGGCACCAAGATTAATATTATCGACACCCCTGGCCACTCGGACTTTTCCGGCGAGGTCGAGCGTACTCTTGGTATGGCCGATGGCGCTCTTCTCATCGTCGACGCTCAAGAAGGACCCATGCCCCAAACCCGCTTCGTTCTGAAGAGAGCTTTTGAGCTAAACCTCAAGGTCATCGTAGTCATCAACAAGATTGATAAACCCAATGCCGATATATCCAAAACCATCCATCGGATCGGGAATCTTTTCCTGGAGCTTGCAACTCAAGATGAGCAGCTCGAATACCCCACACTATATTCCGTCAGTCGTACCGGCAAAGTCTTCGCTACTCCACCGGTTGATTTTAACCAAGAAGGCAGTGTCGTCCCCTTGCTCGACGAAATCGTCAAATATATTCCGGCTCCAACAAACAGCCAAGAAGGCAGTTTCAAGATGCTCGCCTCCTCATTGGACTACGACTCACATCTTGGACGTATTGTCATCGGAAAGATATTCCGTGGAACCGTTAAACCCGGTCAAAAGGTCATCATCATCGGCGATACCGTCAAATCAGGACAGATTGACAAGGTATTTCTTTCAAACGGGCTGAGTAGAGAAGAAGTCAAGGAAGCTTACGCAGGTGACATTGTCGCTATTACCGGGATTCAAGAAATTAAAATTGGCCAAACCATCTCCACTCAGGGTGACACAGAGTCTTTAGCCTCCGCCAAAATCACAGAACCAACGCTCCACGTTACCGTCGGACCCAATACTTCACCACTTTCCGGTAGAGAAGGGGAGTTCACCACTGCCCGCCAAATCGAAGAGAGACTTGCTCGAGAACTGGAAACAAACCTCTCTCTCAAACTTCGGAAATTGGTAAACGGTAAATACGAAGTCTCCGGCAAAGGCGAGCTTCATTTATCTGTTTTACTTGAGACACTCCGCCGTGAAGGCTATGAGGTCGAGGTGGGCAAGCCGGAAGTTATTTACAAAGAAGTCAATGGTAAGAAATGTGAACCTTTTGAAGAAGTGAATATTGTAGTTCCCAATGAATATCTCGGAACTATTTCCCAGGAAATCGGTAAACGTTTCGGACACTTGATCCGCATGGAGCCGGTTACCGATCAGGAGACCGAATTCGTCTATCGCATGCCGACCCGAGCTATTCTCGGTTTGAGGTCTCTGCTTTTGACCGCCACCAAAGGGACTGTAATTTTTAACAGCCAATTTATCGATTTCGAACCAGTTGGTCCAAACCTGCCCAAGATGCGCAGGGGTGTCCTTATAGCCACAAACTCGGGCGAAGCCCTGTCCTATGGCCTTCAGGCGGCCCAAGAACGTGGTGTTACCTTCGTCGAACCGGGTGACAACCTCTATGAGGGTCAAATCGTCGGTATGAACGCCAAAGCCGAAGACATTGAGATAAACGCCTGTAAAGGCAAACAGCTGACCAATATGCGCTCAAAATCGTCGGACGGCGTCATTCAGCTTGTTCCGGCTATCAAGTACTCTCTGGAGCAGTGTCTTGATTTTCTTGAATCCGATGAGCTCTTGGAAATCACGCCTAAGAACTTGAGACTTCGCAAAAAATACCTGACCACCGTCGAACGTCGCCGCCACAGAGAAGAGCTCAAAAACACCTACTAATATCGGATTTGTCATTGTACCCAGACGGCAAACCGTCCGCCTCACTTTGCCAATGTGCTGATTTCTGTGTTATACTACAAAGTGTACTATCAACACTTTGTACCTTAAAAGGAGAACTATGAAAATACTAAACCTTGATCAAGCAAAATGGATCACCAAGTTGGCTGTTACCAAATTGGCTAATTACCTCGAAGAGAACCAAATCCATCATGTTGTACTCGGTATTTCCGGTGGACTCGACTCCGCTGTCATGGCCGCCATTGGGCTTAGATCGATAAAATTGCTGAAGACTCAAGGCTACGAATGCGGTTACACTTTTGATTTCATCGGCGTCGAAAGCAGTCCAAGCGACTTAAAAAAAGCCCGAATTTTGGCCCAAGAGTTGGGTTTTGAATTAAATGAGTACGACTACACAGAATGGTATCGACAGTCCCCAATTCGTCAGGCCAAACACCAATCCTCACCCAGACTTCGTGTGGCCAACGGAAATCTCAAATGCCGCATTCGCTTGCTCCATCTTTATGACCGTGCCCAGCTTTTTGGAGGTATTGTTCTTGATACCGACGACCTGTCCGAACTCCTCATGGGTTTCTGGACCAAACACGGTGATGTGGGGGACGTCAAGGTGCTACAGTATTTAACCAAAGAAGAAGTCCGTGATCTTGGTGAGGTTTTGGGGGTTCCGGCTGTGATTTTGGAATCTGCTCCCGGCGACGGTCTCGGTGTCACCGATACCAACCAAGCCAAAGATCAGCTCAAGATGGATTACTTGAAAACCGACTATGTCATGAGCTGTCTGATAGGATGCGGTCTAGACTACAATGGCGACATGTCACAGCTATCGAAACCGATGATCATTGCCGCTATCAATCAAATTGCCCTGGAAATCAACGAGCCGGTCGAAAATCTCTTCCATGTAGCCAGGCAGTCACTAAGAACCGCTTACAAACGTAAGTATGGTGACGACGTGGCCATCCTTCTTGAAGATCGTCATGAGATGGGGCTTCCAGAATTGGGAGAGCTCGCTTTCAATGAAGTCTACCTCCAGGCTATCAACGATTCCGTCTAAACAATATCTCAAAACCACCCTTCGGGGTGGTTTTTTTAGGTGACTCGGGGCGCCTGCCTGCCGGCAGGCAGGGACTCCTCTCGGTCACCACCTGCTGGTGGTGCCTCAAGACCTGTCTCGCCAAGATCGTTACGAGCTTGGCTCCGACATCCGAGTTCGCCCTATTCAAACGAAAAAAGCTGGACTAGCCAACTTTTTTCGTTTGTGACTCGGGGCGGACTCGGACCGCCGACCTACTGCTTAGAAGGCAGTCGCTCTATCCAGCTGAGCTACCGAGTCATGTGTGCCGGGAGAGGGGGTCGAACCCTCATGGGATTGCTCCCACAAGTTTTTAAGACTTGTGTGTATACCATTCCACCATCCCGGCACGCACGTCTATTTTAACTCAAAAATCAACAAATAATGGTACACTGACTTATGAAATTCAGCCTTCGGCTTCTATATCTATACTTATTTTCCTTTGTTGGTTTACTGATTACTGTCATCGGTAGTATCCAAATTATCGATCTTGGTCTCAAAACCTACCTGTTTAAAGTCTCTGATTACTCATATTACTCAGATGCGGTCATTGCTCCAGACGGAAAACAGTCCCCAAGCATTTCCGTTGAGGAGCAAAAACGTCGGAATGATCTGGAACAATCCAATCAACGAAAGCGCCAACTCTCCTCTTCTCTATCTATGATTATTGTAGGAGCCCCTCTCTATCTTTATCATTGGAAGACCATAAAAAAAGAGGTTCGGTCAGAAGCTTAACCCAACGACTTTCATCAGATCGGAGTACATCAAACTATGTCATTAGTGATAAAATATGCCTAGTTTCAGATAGCCTCGTGGAAAAACCAAAGATGAAATCAAACAATAAACAAGAATATGTCGCAGTTGTCATCGTCAGAAAAGACGGATCTGTCTTAATCCAGCACCGTGACAATCTGCCGGCAATTGCCTCACCGGACACATATGCCATCTGTGGGGGCAAAAAAGAGGCCTCCGATAAAAGTCTTAAGGCGGCCGCCTCCAGAGAGTTATTTGAAGAAACCGGATATGCTGTCAAAACCCAAGAGTTGCACCTTCTGCAGAAGGACGAGTTTGATACACCAACCGGAAGAGTCGTTAGAAATTTTTACTGGACCTATTACGACGAATCTCAACCAATAAAATGCCTCGAGGGACAATCGATCGAATTCTATGAAATAGATAAGATTTCGGCTCTAAACTTTTGTGATCCATACCATAAAGAATACCTTGAAGAAGCTCATACTCGGGCTTGTCAGCGACGATAGTTGGCTCAACACCGGAAAAAAATCCCCGTCATTTAGACAGGGATCTACGGCTCTGTTTTGCATTAAATAGATAGTTAAACTTCGTTTCGTAAAACTTAAAGTTCCTCGACACCTCATTCAGAATTTTAGGCGTTGGAGTACCACCGCTAAAACCCTGAATTCTCCTTCGGCAAAGTTCCAATGCCATTTTCTTAACTTTGTCATGACACAGACGATGTACCACGACCGCGTCTCCTTTGTACCCCCTTGGATCTGACAATGTTCTGGGAAGATGAAACTCATTTTCCAGCTCATAGATCTTTCCTAACATATAGGAAAACTCTTGCGGTGGGTCGGTTACAAGGTATACATCCCTGGGTGGGTTGGAGGCGGGGGAAAATACCAGATGAAGACCGGTAGTGCTATGTACTTCGCTGAAGTCTAAGCTTGTCAGGGCTTCGCCACAAAAGAAGCAGAGTTTGGCTTCCTCCATCAGCCATTTTACAATGTGCCTGGGATAAGACATATAGCCTCCTATTGTTAAAGATTTTTGATATCATACACCAAAATACCTCAAAAAGCTAGCTATAGGCCTTTTACGTGAGCTGGTCTAGATAAGTTAAAAACAGACTACAAACAGTATCAGAGTGCCGCTAAATATATCAAATATGCTAAAATATTATTATGCCTAAAGAGTATTGTGGATTCAATCCTAAAAACTTTACACCGGATCAGTTCATGAGGCCAGCTACCGGAGTTGTTAGCGAAGAACTAAAATACCTTAGTAACCAACTACGAAACGCCTTGGAGGGCGGTTGGCGAGCCGACAAAGATAGTCTCCAGATCGGTACTGAACTTGAAATTATGTTTTTTAGTCCGGACAGCGATCCCGGTTTAATTTTGAAACAATACGAAAGAATGGAGAAAAGAGACTGGGATCTGGACTGGGAAACCTTTATTCGGAGAACCAGAAACCCAAATTACACTACAGATCATCGGAGGAAAGTTTTAAGGGTTGCGAATTTTGCCAAAGCTTTGCAGAAGAAATATCCGAATGAGTTTTATCCTTGTACCAGAGATTCCAAGCTTATGATCGAATTTCGCACTGCCCCACAAAACTTAGAAGCCCATTACGATAATGTATGTTGGCTCGCAGATTCCATCAGAAAAGTGGCACAAAAGGAGAATTTACTACCTGTCATAAAATCGCAACACATTCATCTCTCCTGTAAAACACATAATCTAAAACTTGGAGAAAAGAGAGCTTATAAATATATTGACAGTGAAAGATTCAAGAATGATTTCATTAACGAAAGTTTCACCAGAATTCTTCCCTTTGTCATGCTTCCTGAAGAGTACGACGGTGACGACGACCATATCGTGGTCCAAAGGAATCATGCTGGGGAACTGAATCACCCCGAGTTCAGACTTCTTTCATCCGAATACGCCAACGACCATATTCTGAATTTAGCTCTATGTCTTAGGTCTCTTTATGCCTCACTAATGAATGAAACTTATGCCACCGATGTAGTACCGGAACCTACATATTTCAAGGCACTGCAAAGAATGCAACACGACGAAGAACTCATTAACTTCTTCGGCGAATCAACCCTATCAAAGCTCTGTAAAATCGTTAAGCAATATCCCGCAGTATCCCGACGCGAAAAGACCATCTCCGAAGTGAAATAAGGTTCTAGAAGCCAATTTGGTACAATCTAAATATGACTAAGAACCCATTTGTCAATGCCCTTAGCGCCGCAGCATATATCATCCTCGGAGTCACAGTTATGAACTTCGCGACACAGCCATTAAAGAATAAGCCAGATACCTTTTTTGCACCGATAGTATTTCTATCGCTTTTGACACTATCCGTTGCCGTCATGGCATTTCTGTTTTTTTATCAACCACTGATGCTTTTTCTCGAGGGTAAAAAGAAGGAAGCGGTCAATTTATTTCTAAAAACTGTTGGTATTTTCGCCACCATCACCATAGTGGCCTTGATTCTTCTTTTTACCGGATTAATATAGAATAGGATCAACTTCTTCATCACATTTTAAATACACGGAGCGGGTGAGGCCTGCCCGCCGGTAGGCGGGGGAGTCGTCATTCGATAATCGTCTGGTGACGATTTCTCAAGCTGGCTCGCTGAGTTTGTCACAAAATCAGCTCCGCCTGTCCGACTCCTCCTTCAATTTCGATTACTATATACAAAAACGTCTCCGCAAGGGAGACTTTTTTGTATAGTGAGCGGGTGAGGGGAGTCGGACCCCTTTCATCAGCTTGGAAAGCTGAGGTAATACCGGTATACGACACCCGCATAAAAGCTATTTTATCAAAAACCCCACCGGATTGGTGGGGAAAACATCTATCTAGGAGTAGCGTGTTCAATCAAAAAGGATATTAGTATTAGGAATATGGCCACTAATAATGTCATCCATGCATTGGTAATCACGAACGATCCCAGCACCATCAATCCAGTCAAAAAAATGGTACCAGGAATATCAATGAATATACTTACTCGCAATAGAGTCCTGAGTGTTTCAAAAAAAACGAAAATCAATCCTACCGTGACAAAAAAAATCATTGTTGGGAAAACATGTGGTAAAAAACCACTGATCATAGACCATCCCCAAAGTAAACCGGAAAAGAAGGCGAACAAAGAGGTTAAAAGTAACAACCAAGCACGTCTATCCATCTGGCCTCCTAAAATAAATTTGAAGGGTGCGGTTACTGTCATTGTACCCGAGATCCAGCCTTTGTCGGGGTGAGAGGACTCCTTTCGGTCAGTTTCAGTAAAAACTGCCTCAAGACCCGCCTCGCTGAAACTGTTACAGGTTCAGCTCCGGCATTCGAGTCTCCTCACGATTCAACATAACAAAAAGTTACCACTAGGGTAATTTTTGTTATTGTCGGGGTGAGAGGACTCGAACCTCCGGCCTCTGCGTCCCAAACGCAGCGCTCTAGCCATCTGAGCTACACCCCGATGGGGTAATTTTACCATTCAAGCCGTCTTTTGAGGTAAAATATACTGTGTACAGTCAGAACTGTCAGATGGTGGGTTTAGCTTAGTTGGTAAAGCGCCTCCCTGTGGAGGAGGAGATCGCGGGTTCGAGTCCCGTAATCCACCCCAAATAAAATCTCTCGCTTGTCGGGAGATTTTTATTTGGACAATCGTTACGGGACTCGAGTGACGGAGCAGAGCTCGTAACGATCTCTGCGAGTCGGGTTCGAAGAAATTGTCAGCAGACAATTATCTGAGAGAGTCCCATTCTCGTAATCCACCCAAAAATATGGTATAGATTGATATATCAGTGTATATTTAAGTCACTACTGAGTGAAAATATAAATGAAGAAGAATAGTAGAAGTAAAAGACCAATAAACTTTGGCGGTCTTGATCCTTTGTAAAATTTTATAATAAATACGAAGGCCAAGGTTGTTACACCAAGCCAAAGCCACTCACTTACAGACACAACTTTGGTAAGAGGGAACAAGGACACAATTCCACCAATTAGTAAAAGGTTGTATATGTTGCTGCCAATCACATTACCAATGGTAATTTTTTCCTGATGATCCTTTTGGCTAAATATAGTCGTTAACAGTTCAGGTAAAGAGGTGGCCACAGCCGACAAAGTCAGTCCCAGAACAGTCGTAGAAATACCAGTCAAAAGCGAAATTCCCTCAATTGAATTTACAACCAGAATACCACCGGCGATTATTCCAACTATTAGAAACAAGCCAATTAGATATGAGAACGAACTAAGCTTCTCTTTGTGATCTTTTTTAAATTGTTTTAAATCCTCGTGAAGTCTACCAGAAACAGCAAATTGATACTCAATATAACTTACCAAAACTGATAATCCAATTAAGGATATTCCAAATATCTTTCTAAATTCACCCGTATACCTTGAAAGAAAAAACAAAGCGGTAACCCCCAGGAGTATTAATGCGTTCTTTTGGGTTTTGGTAGTCCCAATTCTTAAATTACCGAGCAATAAACCTACTGGAAATACCATTAGAATATTTACGATATTTGATCCTATGATATTTCCCATTGCCAAACCGGAGTCATTTTTTAAAATTGAGATAACTGAGACTGTAAGTTCAGGTAATGAAGTTCCAATAGCGACAACTGTGATACCAACAATGAGAGGGGATACACGAAATTTGCGAGAAATTTTTTCAGCCAAAGCCACTAACTTTTGAGTTGAAAACAACAATACAACTAAACCGATTGCAAAATTGAGCAGAACAACTTCCATATAATCATTATAGATATATTTTCGCCACACGATTTATCAACAGTAAACAGGCATAAACATACTCCTCAACCTGTCTATCTGCGCACAAACTGGTTCTAAGAACTCATCATCAAGAACCCCATAAACAAAGTTACCCTTGCGGTAACTTATTTTATGGATTAAATCGGGACTCGAAAGTCGGAACCGGTTTCGTAACGAACCCGGTGAGACAGGTCCCGAATGAAAATGAGGGGAGTCCCGTAATCCACCCCAAATAAAATCTCTCGCTTGTCGGGAGATTTTTATTTGAACAATCGTTACGGGACTCGAATCACGAACAAATTTTTCAAGTCATTCTCCTTTTCTACAAATACGAATCGGTATAATCTAAGCATGACCATAAAACTTGAAGCCATGAGCAGGGAGGTAAAATATGAGCCAATCGAAAAAAGATTCGGTTCGGAAGCTGAAAGACTAACTAAACCCGAGTTCCTAGCTGCAATTGAAGAAATTATATCTAAATGTCGAAACGAGTTTCCAGAAGTAAAGCCAATAATACCGTTAGATGACAAAGAAACATTCGGAGATGTCGACTTAGTCATTATTTCCAACACCTCACCTGAAGACTCGGATGAAGAAAGAATGAAAAGGGTTTTTGGAGACTCACTTTTAGACTATCGCCATCAAAAAAATGACAAGATGGATTCTCTTTATTTAAAACTAGATTCAGGAAAAAAAATTCAAGNNCAAGAATTCGAAGCCAAACTAATCCATGCTTCAAAAGGACATTCCTCTTCCGTCATCGGGATACTAGCCAGAGCATACGGATTTAAATTTGCAATGGATGGATTTTACAAAAGACACATCAATAGTAATGGAGACGAGAGTGATATTCTGATAACTAATGACTTATTTAAAGCTATGGAAATGTTGGGTTTAAGTCCCAACAAATGGAAAGAAGCAAAAACAGTTGAGGATATTATCGATTTTATTGCATCTTCCGAGATCTTTAGCCCTTCGATTTTTTCGACTGATGAAGCAAAAAAACTTAACCATAAGCGCAGTGCCTCCTTAAAAAGAAGAAGTGTCCAGAGATATATGTATGCACGACTCAGTGATAAACCGGGAAAAGAAACTAAAATAAACTACGAAGAGTATCTTGAAGCTAAGTATCCTGAAGTAGTCCAAGTATATAAAAGAACCGAAAGCGAACTTGTGCGCAGTGAAAGAAACCGGAAAGCCATAAACGGTGAAGCTATTATGATCATCTTTAACCTCAATCCGTCTAAGGACGTTGGCTTAATCCTTAAACATATTAAGAGCAAATATCCTGATGCAGACAAAATTACTCCTGAAATGGTGAATGAAATCAATGCAGAGTACTTCCCAGAAGAAAAATTCCCCTGATGTAGTCGGGTTATTGTATACGTGCTAATTGGATTTACCGCCCGATAAGTGGTAAAATCATCTCAGTTAAGAAGATAGAGAAAACATTATTTAAACCCCTCTATCCGAAATAATATTATGACAGGTACAATCAAGAAGAAGGTGCAAGATAAAGGATTCGGTTTCATTTCCCGAGAGGGTGAAGAGAAAGATCTCTTCTTCCACTCCAACGACCTCCAAGGAGTTTCCTTCGATGAGCTTCAAGAAGGAGCCACCGTCACGTTTGACATCGAACAAGGTCCCAAGGGACCAGCCGCAAAAAACGTTCAGCTTGCCAAATAAATCTGGTAAGTTACCAAAAAGCCCGCCTTCCGGCGGGCTTTTTGAATTAAAANNAAACGAACCACCCATTGTCGGTCGTCTGCCGTCATTCTTAGAAATAGAAAAACAATTACTGCAAAGAACAGGCTTTCCATTGGTTGGCCTGAATGGAACTTCGCAACTTTGCCCACATTGGTCACAAGTGGCCCGAAACAGCTGCTTATCATACATCTGAGGTCGTCTGGAGTCTCCAAAGCCAGACTCTCTTGAACCTCCGCCATTATTCTCAAAACACTTACTGCAAAAGACTTCTTTTCTACCATTTGGCCTAAAGGGAACCTTACAAGCCGAACCACACTGTGCACAGACAGCATCGAATAGCTCAGGTCTATCCTGAGCGGAGCCGAAGGACCGGTCGGAACCTCTATTAGTAAAGTCTCGTCTAGCGTAATTTTGGCCTCCACTAAAATTATTGTTACCTCGGTTTGAAAATGTCATATCCTATATTGTACCATACAATCATCATAAATACCGGCCGACAAACCGTATTGTAGACAATCGTGCTATTTTAGCCTTATTTTGGCTCTTGAGATTATTACTCATGCTGGTAGAATCCACACATGACGGAAAAAGAAAGTTTTTGGGAAAAAGAAAGGGGGACGCACCTGCTTAAAGTGTCAGATAAGGCTGCCAGAATGGTGGCCGAAAGAATCAATTTGGAAATTCTAAATTTAAGACTAATAAATCTCCCATTATGTACGGAAAAAGAGGCTGTATACATTGAAGAGCTTATCCCAAGGGCAAAGGAGGGTTTTGCCTTGGCTATGAAAGCAGATCGGATATCGCCATCGGATCTGATCGACCTTTATCGACTTACCATACCGGAAACCTCCACAGGTATATGGCGTCAAGTGAAACTCACAGATCGACAAAACACTCTCCCTGAATACGGGCATGTAGTTGCAACACTATCTCTGCTTCTGGAGATGGGAAGGGTCACCTATTTCGATTTCTCATCTCCCCCCTTAGAGGTAGACGCACGTCTGGGTAAAGCAGAATCCTATTGGTACAGTATGAGCACTAGCCCAGAAAAAATATGGACCTTCATGGAAGAGTTAGAGGTAAATATCCGAGCGGCGCTTTATCAAAAAGATCCGATAGGCTCGTCTGAACTACTTAAGGTGGGGCACTTTTTTTCGGCGGCAAAGGAAATTGCCGAGATCTTCGCCCAGTAAATCCGCAAAGCCCCCAAAAATTCGGGGGCTTTGTTTCAAAAACACCAAACCTGTTATGGACTAATCAAAGTCAAACCAGGGTTGGTTCCTACTTCATAAGTAGTTGCCGAGGTCCCACCATCATTTTGGGCTACAGGTGCATTTGCTGTGGACTCTAGGTAAGCATTAAGCTCATAGGTTGTCCCATTACTCTCAAAGCTATACACCATACTTCCAGCTGCAATTTGCGTAGTACCGTCAGACAGAGTAGTGGCTACAGTGGCACTCTGTCTGGGATCAATCGGGAGTACCGATAAGTACTTAGACACATCCATTCCCAAATAGTTGGCGTCACTTGTTGTATCCCGACTTCCAACTGATGTGCCGGTAAACGGAACCGCTACTGTTCCGGGAAGGGTTCCTCCTTCGGCGATCGCTAAATCTATGGCTTTGCGCATCGTGGCCAAATCAGATAGTCGAGTCGTATCCCGGCTCTTTCGCTGAGCTTCGGCAGGATTGATAGCCAAAACCACCAACGTCGCTAAAATACTTAAGATTGCAATAACTACTAATAGTTCAATTAAAGTAAATCCTTTCATTATTTTATTCATTCATTATTCACCACCTTTCATATTTATTAATTAATGATAAACTTTTTGATTGATTAGTCAAACGGCTCCATTCGAACGACAGGCAAGTTGGACCCGGAAACGGATTTTATTGATGATCTCAGAATCTCCAGGTTTCCTTGTTTAATCGTCGGAACGTTCTCACCAATAGCTAATGGAGCCTCGGGGAGTTGGCCGAATGACCACAGACGGTATCCAATAAAAACCCAAAAGATAATCCACAATATCGTCAAGGAATATATTTCCAAATTCAAGTTTAACCTGAGCTGGCTTTCTTGCTCTTTTATATTCATAATTATTTTTTCTCTTGATTCATCATAAGCACTCCTTTTACTACCGCTTTGATACCGGTATTAGTATCTCGCTTTAGCATCGTAATTTTATCAATTTTAAAGAAATATGGCATATCCGACAGCTTTGAAAAAAAGATTGTCAATCCCTGAAAGGATCCTTCGAGCGTGATCTCCATACCCAAACCTAGAATATTCTTACCGGATACATCAACGGGCTTCGGAAAATCATCAAAATTATTTACTATCGTCAATTCGGAATCTTTGGCAACAGATTCAATAGTGGCGGCAAAAACAGCCACGTCTTCTTCGTTTGCCGGCAAAGTTATTAAATAAGTCGAGATTTCACTGGATAATCCCGGAAGAGTCGAAGAAAGAACCCTAAGTTTATCTACATTTTCTTTCTGCCTATTAACATCTCCTTGCAACAAACTCGTCTCATTAATTGTTTTCGTGGTTCTGACAAAAAGTACACCTGCGGCAACTGAGACAATCAAAAGCAAAATAATATGCAATGTCGGTTGCTTAGTTTTCATTTTGTCGTTATGTTTGCAACGCGAAATATTAATCCAACATCCTTCTCCAGGCTATCAAAATATAGTCTTCCATCCGCAAATCCTTTATGAAAGAGAAGGTTACTATAAAATCCCAAAACAAGTTCTCTCGAATCAGCCGTTCCGGTAATAATCCAAGAACTCCCTGAGTCGGTTAGCTTTTTAAGTCCAGGATTTCGACTTATAACTACGCTTGTCAAACTAATTCCCGACGGAGTCACAGATGATAGTACCTTTAGGATATTTTCCTCACCTCCGGTAACATCCCGAAGAGCAATTAGTTGACCGGTAATCTGGTTTAATCGATCAGTCTGTTTGATAAATTGTTGACTATCGGGAAGTTTGAGCTGTTGTTCATACTCATTAAACTGTGTCTTCAGAACTCTTTGTTTGTCTATGGCTTGAAGATCAATCAACAAGAGAGCTAATAATCCAAATAGCGATAAAATTAAAAGGGAATTCAAAATCCGTTTCCATGTACGCATCAACCGTTCCTTGATTACACGAAGTCGGTGATCGACCGGTAGTAAATTCATGGAGGGTCGCAGGTCAAAAGTTTTCAGACTTAATCCGTGCGAAGTGTGTAACAAAGTATGATTAATTACCTCGGTTTTAGCCAAACGGCTTACGGCTATTGTGGCCACTATATTTTGAGTCTTAAGGTCCAAAACCGTTTTTTCCATATCCTGCCTCGACCCGGAAAGAATTACTTCTGTTACCTGACGGTTGGGGTGCTTACTATTGGCAAAGTTGATATATGAGGTAATCGTTTTGGACATGTCACCAGCCTTGTCGATTTCCGATTGTGGCAAAAAGTCCGAGAACCTGGGGTTCCCGCTGGTAATGTACGAAAATACTCCAAAGCCTTCTCCCAAATACACCAGAAGCTGGTTTTTACCATCCAACTGTCTTGGTTCAATAATTCGAATGTTAGCAAAAACTGCCGGCTCCACCGCCAACACCCTCAGACCAGCAGATGTACAGGTAGCCACACAATTTTCTATAATTACTCTTGGGATCGCCGCTAACAATACTTCTATCTGTCCCTCATTCGTTTTTCCGATAATTTGCGAATCGGTTTCAACACCACTTGGCAGAACCGGCAAGTATGATCGCACCTGGTATTCAATCGCATCGTTTAGATTTTTTCCCGGAACATTTGGCACCGTAAATTCACTCAAAAACACATGGTTGTCATTTACACCTATTACTACATCTTCATTAAGGCTGACAGTCTTTGGTTTTGCCGTGCCAAAAAGCTGTTCAAGCACTTGGACAAAACCAATTCGATTCTTTATCTCACTGTTCACCACCAATCCAGGAGGCAAAACCAACTGATTGAAGCTCTCCAGCCTCTTACCATCAGCAGAAACCTGCGACAACTCTATAAAAGTATCGTTGAAATAAAGTCCGAGTGATGGTTTGGCAGGCATATCTCTACTATCATCTTACTAATACTCTCGTATATTCACAACATTCCATCCTCCACTGTCCGGAACCACAATTGCTCTGGCCAGGCTCGGATCGTACCTTATTGTTGAATTATTCTTAACATGAATTTTCTTACCCAAAATACCGTTTATTTGCGAATTAGATCCGACATTGATACATCCATCAATCGCCACAAATACCACAGTGGCTGTATTACTAGTCATATCAATGGCTGGTAGGGTAGCGCAATCCATACTCTTATTTTCCGAAATAAATATAATCCCGGCTCCTTGCGAATTCCGATTAAATTGAACATTGCTGCTGGTAACCATCCGACCCTTTAAATTTGGATTGTCCGGGTCTGAAACCACCACCATGATTGAATTCTTTCCCACTACCTCACTAGTGGTAAGAACATTATTTTGAGAAATAAATATATCTCCTTTCACCCAAAGCGGACCTGTTATGGTCAAGTTTACGCCACTAGGCACATTCAGGTCACCCAATATTTGTATAGTTCCAATCACTCTGGTACCACCAGAACAGTCAGTCCCATCGGTACTGGCAATGTTACAGTCCCCATTCCAAACCCCACCTTCCAAAGCCTTATTTTTCCAATACGAGGCGTCTACGCTTGCCAGAGTCGCGGGGGAGGGGGGATCGGATATTTCTAAACCTCCGGAATAAGGACAATTGGTCGGGGGTACACTTGCCCGCACCGTACCATCGATAAGACAAGCAGTCAAAGTGTTTGCCCAGGCATTTTTTTGGATGTACACTCCTCCGGAATTCGGAGAACTCAAACCACCGATCGTGCCGACCGCCCAAACACTACCTAATATTTTTGATCCCGAAACTCCAGAATTGGCTTTGATACCCAAAACCGGCCCGTTTGAATATACGTTTCCGGGAGCGCCGTTATTTCCTGTCACGATAGTATTACCCTCAAGTTCAAACCCTCCCTCACCCGCCTGAGCAGCAAAAATAAAACTGGCTTTGCTTGAAGAGGAAGCAATTGTTACCTCTAAATTTTTGATGATCCCATTATCAAACCCGGAGGAGCGAACTATTTTCTGGTTGCTGTCTCCGGTCACGGTTGCTGAAGCAGTCGCGCCGTTGGATAAGGTCAGACCCACCGTATAATTGTTTTCAAAATCTTGGTGCGATCTCAGCCGATACATTATTTCGTCTATTCCCGACCATGCGGCATACCAAGCTCGATTAGATTCAGAGATTGTGTTTTCAATTTGCACATTACTGACTGACAGAGAGCTGCTAGCCAGGACACTCATCATCGAGACCAAACCCAATACCAAGACCAAAACCAAACTGGCTTGACCACTATTGTCATTACGAGGTAGCCTGCCCCGAGTGTCTTCGAATTGTGGTAATCTAAAAAAGTATTTTTTCATTTAATCAATAAGATTAACATAAGACTCTGAAAATGATGTTTGGTATTTGTCAAAAGGTAGTGTCACACTGATTGATCCGTTTACTTTTACCATTCGTCCCCCGGAAGCAATATCGGAAATCAAAAAAGACATAGATTCGATCTTGGTTGCATCCGGAAAAAACAGATCGACCGGATTCGGATCAGGGGTACATCCGATCTGAGAATTCACGGTATATTTTAGGTTCTTGTTTACACTGTCATACATAAAACTCCAGCACTCATTCTGAGATCTCAAGAAGATTGAGTCAGAATCCCCAGAGATACTTTGCGCTCCCAGCACTGCTTTACGGAACGACCTTTCAAACACCCTGATACTTTCCTGTGTCTTTGTGGTCGACAGGGTGAGATCGCGTAAATTTAAACTCAAAAATAAGATATATATCGATGTTACACTTACAAACGAAACAATTGTCATGGCCAACAATGTTTCGAACAAAGTAAAGCCTGCCTGCCGGGAGGAATGGCCTTTGTTCATCTCCAATAAGTAATTAATGAACTCAATAGAATTTCTTTGTCTGTACCACCCTGTTTCCAGCCCACCTTAACCTCGGCATTCATACTTCCCACATCGGTGATCCCACCAACTGCAGTAATATCGCATACCGCTGCGAAACACACTAGGCTTCTTTGGACCGGGGTGAGTATAATTGATCTGGTAAAATCGTCAATCGTTTCCTGACCTTCGACCAGACTCCACTTACTACCGTCAAAAACCGGATGAAAGGTACCCACGGTTAGATCCAAAAAGTTTTCAGCTCTTAGACTCATTAGTACCTCCATTGCCTCCACTGCCAAAGTGTTGCCTTGTGTCCTTAGCTGATTTATCGTCACACTAGAAGTAGTCAGTCTGTTCGCCGCCACACTTCCCACAGCCATTACCAACAACACAGCCACAGACACCATTGCTTCCACTAAGGTAAACCCTGACTGCGACGAAGTATCACCTGCCTTCTTAGTCGACAATACCATTGGCTTGAATATTTATTATTTCTGTAAGACCGCGGAAAAAAAGGGAGATCTGACAAGGAGAACATGTATTCAGAGCACCGGTCAACGGAGTGAAATTCCAACTAAAGGAAAGGGGTGTCATCACCATACCTTGGGGTATTTGATACCTGGAAATTTCCCCCCCATTCTTCAACAACTTAAATGTCGAAACCGAGCCGGTCACGTTGTAAAGTCCGGAGTCTTTATTCGCCACAGCCAACTCACGGCCGTATTGAATCTCAGCCTTGATTTCGTCCGCAGAGCTTCGCAAACTAAACACACTTTGTAAACGGGCAAGATTAATAATACCTATGGCAGTCACCGCCACCATGAGAGCCATTACGAGCATAATCTCAAACAAAGTAAATCCACCGTCATTGCGANNGGAACGAAGTGACGCGGCAATCTATACAAATTTTTCATTTTAATGTCGAAGTTATTTTGTATATTGGCAAGATGACTGCCAGAGCTAAGCCCAAAACACCAAACCCCAAAATAAAAACCATAATTGGCTCGATAAGAGTAAGGATGTTCCCCAGGATGTTTTCAAGTTCGTCCTCATAATAGAGTGCAAGTTTATCCAAAGTGTTTCCGATTACCCCTGTTTTTTCCGCACCTTTAATTAGTTTCGTCATGATGCTCGGAAAAAGTTCCCCTTCGTATGCTATCGCATCAGCCAAACTGGTACCCAGTGTGAGCCTATCCTTTATTCTTAAACACGCATCACTATATAAAGGATTCCCCAAGCTGGCCGCTAAAATATCAAACGATGTCACTACATTAACACCATAGTTATAAAAACCAGCCAATACCCGTGCAAAACGCGCTTGGTTATATCTGGAAACAACCGCTCCGAACAGAGGCAAACCGAGACTGATTCGACCAAGCCACCGGCTGCCTTTTTTACTTCGTAAAACATAAGTGGTACCAACGACTACCATTAGTAGTATGCCAAAGACAAGATACCAGTATTTACTCACAAAAGACACGATGGAAACTAAAACTAGCGTATAGCCCGGTAACTGTTGTCCGGAACTTTCCGAAAAAATAATAATTTTGGGAATAATGGATACACTAATAAAAATCATCACCGAAATCATAGCGACCACTACCACCGTCGGATAGATAAGAGCCGATCTGACTTTCGTTAATAGTGCATTCTCTCTTCTCAACAGATCAGCCAAATAGCTCAAGCTATTGTCGAGCGTGCCACTATTCTCACCGGCTCTCACAATGGCCAAATAAGTCTCATTAAATATTTTTGGGAATCCTGCCAAAGAGTCTGACAGCTTACCTCCAGACTGCACATCTTGCATAATCTTATTTATAATCATTGTCGAGCCCACTTTACTTTTTTCATCAACGAATGTTCCCAAAGCATCAATTAGTGGCAAACCGGCTTTGACCATTGATGAAAGCTGACTGGTAAATAAGATTTTCTCCTGAGGGCTCATTTTCTCACTCATCGCTTTTGAAACTCTTGAAAAGTACCTACTTAGAATTCCATATCTTACTTGACGACGAGTATTCAAGCTGACCACCGAAATACCCTGTTCCAACAAAATCATTTCCGCTTCGGATTCCGAACCGGCAAAGAGAGATCCGCTTTTGTATTGATCTCTACTCACGCCTGTATATTCGAATTCTGGCATTTAGTCTCTCGTTACTCTTAATACTTCTTCAAATGTCGTAATGCCTTGAGCCACTTTGTTGATACCATCCACCAACATCGTTTGCATACCACTTTTGATAGCAACTGACTTTATCTTGCTTGCCGATGACTTGTCTAAAATTAGTTGGCGTATTTCTTCGTTTATCGTAAACATTTCGTAAAGACCTGTTCGTCCGGAATATCCGGTATATTTACAATAATCGCATCCTGGGGCAGTTCTGATTTTTGTGGGAATAATTTTGATAATTTCACCACGCTCAGTCGGATCGGAAATGTTGGTCACAATATAGTCCGAAATTTTTGAATCGGCTTCATGAGTCACCTGACATTTTGGACAAATTCTTCTAATTAACCTTTGGGCAATCACCAGCTCCAAAGTTGAGGCCAACAAAAAAGGCTCTGCTCCCAGATCGATCAATCGCGGAATGGCTCCCGGTGAATCGTTTGTATGTAATGTAGAAAGCACCAAGTGACCGGTCATGGCTGCGTTTACCGCCATTCCCACAGTTTCGGAGTCCCGAATTTCACCCACCATTACGATATCGGGATCTTGCCGAAGAAGGGCTCTCAGTCCTTCAGCAAAACTAAAGCTTATTTGGGTATTAATCTGGGTTTGATTGATTCTTCGAATCCTGTTTTCCACCGGATCTTCTACGGTGGAAATGTTTACCTCCCCGGTATTTAGTAAATTTAGCATGGTATACAAATTCGTTGTTTTTCCCGAGCCCGTTGGTCCGGTAATCAATATCATTCCATGAGGTCTCGACAATGCCTTCTTAATTATTCCGACGCTCCGTTCATCGTACCCAAGATCTTCAAGTGACAAGGAAAGCTCTCCACTTTCCAATATTCTCAGTACTATTTTTTCCCCTTCAACCGTCGGCAATATAGAAACGCGCAGACTCACAACGTCTCCCTCATCCGACACAAATTTGAGCCTACCATCCTGAGGCAATCTGGTTTCGTCCAGCTTCAAAGAAGAGAGTATTTTAATCCTAGCCACTATTGCCGGATGTAAACTTTTAGGTAAAGTGATCATATCGTGTAGCACCCCATCGATACGGTATCGAACCAGCACACTGTCTGACAGCGCCTCGATATGAACGTCCGACGCTTCAGCGATCACGGCAAACTCCAGCATTCTACCCACAGCTTGAATGATAGATACGTCCTCGGCCAGCTCCTGTGGTGTGGCCCGCCCGGGACGTTGCTTGGCTACTTGCTCAATCAATCTTTGAAAATTCTCCGTCAAACTTGATTTGTATTGATGAAGACCAAATTTGATATCACTTTCAAACGCAAAAAAGGGGATTATGTTAAGCCCCGTGATCTTTCGGATGAAGTTTATTGTTTCCAGATTTGTCGGATCCATCATGGCTAGATGCAAAATATATCCGTCCCTGCCTATTGGAACAATTTTTCTTTCTTGAGCCAGCTCTTCTTTTACCAAGATTAGAACTTCTTTCGGAATAGTTACATCTTTCAAATTTACATATCCAATCCCGAGACTTCTTGCGATGAGATCTCCCAATTTGTCTTTTGAAATTAATCTGCGGCCAATTAGGACATCTTGCAAAGCTACATTTAGATGAGTCGAAGTTTTGGTCGCTTCACTCAACTCATCATCAGGAATTAACTGTGCGGAACGGACTAAGTCATAAATCTTCAAAGACTGGGCAGCCATAGATTCAGTTTACTACACAAACAACACATCGCGTATCTATCAGGCTCGATAAATGTATTATTTCTCATATAAATGTCTCGTAAGATGCTCAACCGGTGACCAATCATCAGTTAAAACTCGGTTTTGATCAGCAAACTCCATAATCTGCCTACCAAGTGGTAATATAATTTCCGGTTTTGATTTATAGGCTACCACCAACAGATTTTGCACATCCTCTTCAAAACGATTATCAATCGCATAAACTTCCACGTATGGAAAAACTGAAAGCAATGTGGCTCGTTCGGCATTCATAAACCGGGATTTGTCTCCGGAGATAGCGGAGATCAGGTTGATCATCAAGAAACCATTATCGACAAGGTGCTGATTCAAATCCGACAAAAACTCCTGGGTGGTTAAATGTGGTGGGGGAGTCAGTGAATTAAATGCGTCCAAGAAGATTACGTCATATTGCTCATTTGACCGTTGAAGAAACAGCCGCGCATCTTGGTGAAAAATTTGAAGTCGAGGGTCGTCAACTAAGAAAAAGAATTCTCGGGCTAGCATCGTTATTTCAGGATCGATCTCGACCACATGGATCGAACCGATAGGGTGTGTAAGCAAATAATCTCGAGGATAAGAATAGCCTCCACCCCCAATAACCAGAGCTTTGTTTACTTCGCTATTAATGACATCCGCTAATCGATAGGCTCTAGTATATCCAAAGTAAAGTTCGTTTGGTAAAGCGGGCTGAATTGCGGACTGAATTCCGGAATTATCAATACTCATCACCACCAGTTTTCTTGATTGTTCGTCTACAGCCTTACGCACTATTATTCGGTTATACAGAGAATCCAAGTCAGCCAATGTGTTTATTCGGAAGACTCCTCCGATTCGATTTAAGGAATACATCAAGACTAGCAAGCAGATTACGAATTTATGAATGACACTCCATTGAAAATGCGCCAGAACGGAAATCAGCACCAAACTCAAAGAAAGAGCATAAAGTAAATCACTATTTCCGAAAAGGGGAATTAAAAAAAACCCCGCCAAAAAAGTCCCGAAGATGCTACCCGATGTCGACAAAGCATAAAGATTTCCCATCGTTTTTCCCGTAGCCAGAACGTTAGAAAGTTGCAGTTTTGCGGCATAGGGGGCAATCATACCTAAAATTATGCTTGCCGGACCGAAAAGAATCATTACCGAAATGAACGATGCTGCGCGCAACTCAGACCCAAAGATAAATTGAATAAACTGAAGTATCGGTTCTTTGAAAAAAGCCGTCATCGACAAAGAAAACGCCCCCCACAAAACTATACTGCTTAGACTTTCGAAACTCGGAAAACGATCTGCCATTTTCCCGCCAAAATAATATCCGACGGAAAGACAGCCAAGTATGACTCCGATAAGACTGGTCCAAACTATAAGAGAGTTTCCCAAGTACGGTGAAACTACCCTGGAGGCAACCATCTCAATAATCATCCCAACAGCACCACCCAAAAAAACGATTAAATTAAGCCTGTTGGCTTTTAATACTGTCAGTAGTGTCATCAATTGAGTTTACAGCTTACTTTCCGAACTTTTTTACGACCTGTTTCCAAAACAATCTGGCTCCGTCAGGACCCACTTCACCCGATGACAGACATTTCTTGGAAAACCTAAAATTCGGAGAGGTCATTTTGCGAAACAGTCCGGAGTTCACGCCCCATTTGATAAATTTCGCGGCAATTCTGGGATTTTCCGAAATTCTAATTGCCCTAGGTACTGATGTCTGGCTGGAATTGGGGATCAGACAGTGCCTCTCCAAGAACTTAATATTTTCTTTCTCTTGTCTGCCCACCGGAGTGGTAAAAAGAAGAACGCTCCCACCCACATCTGTCGGATAAATAATCGCCTTAAAGGCTTGCTCACTCGGCTTTGTAATCTCCAAATGTATCAGATTTTTACCATACAACAATTCGTAAAGTTCAATCATTTGGATATCATTTTTTCCCATCAGGACGTTTACACCAGGAATATTTGACATGCCGGAAATGAACATCTCTGTAAACGGAGTCTGCTTCACAAGTACCCAAAATTCAAACCGGTCGGAAAGCTTTTTCAACTCTTTTACCAAATTCATAAAGTAGGTAAGTCCCACCGCCGCACCGGATACAGGAATCGCAACATTTATTTTCCCGCTCTTTTCGGAGAATACTTTTTGCCTTAATCCCATGTTTTTTGGCAATTTTTTTGTAAGTAATTTCGAAAGTGGGTAGGGGATTACTTCAGAAACAAAATCAATTCTTTGTTTTTTGGCATAAGTTTCAAATTTAGTTTTTACAAATTGACTAGGAACAAAAGTTAGATCCGCACCTCGAACACACCATATATGTTGATAGGTGTCATCCGTTACCTGCACTATTAGCCTAATATTTTTACCTGTTTCCTCAATCAATCTTTCCTTGATAGCCCCTACCTGATGTGCCATACCAAAATGGGTAGCCACAATCCAAATATCTTCACATTCCGGGTTGTGTAATGCTATTTCTTTTAACTGTCTCAATACACCACCAGACGACATTACTAAAAGAGATCGGTAAAAACGGGTAAAAATATCCTCGAATACGCCATACTGAGATCTCAAAAAAATATATTTACCAAAAGGATTAATACTGGTAAATCGATGTACCCAGGTTACAAACCGATCTATCGACCCCAAAAGCACGTATTGGGTGTTCCTGGGACGGCTTTCGGCCAATGCGTCCGTCACCCGAAGATGCCCCAGCCCTGCCGGTGCATAAGTAAAGATCAATAGTTTCACTACTATCTAATATATACGAAAAGAGTGGGTCAGGCGGGACTCGAACCCGCGACACCCTACTTAAGAGGCAGGTGCTCTAACCAACTGAGCTACTGACCCGAACCCACATATTTTACCTCATTTCAGAGTAAAATATACTCATGCACCAATAGCTCAACTGGATAGAGCGCCAGCCTTCGAAGCTGTCGGTTGGGGGTTCGACTCCCTCTTGGTGCACAGAATTATTCACCCTCGGGTGAGTAATTGTGAGCATGGGAAAGTCGAACCTGCCGGAGTCGCGACGGCGACGAGGCGCGGTCAGAGGAACTTCAGCAGAAGTTACCGAAGACTTCGACTCCCTCTTGGTGCACCCCTTTCCTTGACATCGCCGGAACTTTCTGCCAGGATAAATTAGCTTATGGCGAAAAAGTTTTTGTATCTATTGGCTCTCTTTCTGTTATCCTCCCGTATCGTTTTCGGTATAAACTCTTCTATTTTTGACAGCGACGATAAACAAAAAAGGTTAATTTTGGGAACCAGCGATAGCATTAATTTTGAGACTATTCCCAATCCGAAAGAACCTTATATTTTCTCCGCGCTACCGTCATTTGACGAACAGATAAAAACATCTATAAAGACAGCGGACGCCAGACCGGAAATAATTCGGCAGTATCTCCACAGGTTTGGCTCCCCCCTAGAGCCATATTCCGATCTCATAGTCATCCTTTCCGATCAATATCAATTTGATTACCGTTGGCTCGTGGCTATAGCTCAACAAGAATCAAACCTTTGTAAACGTATTCCGGAGAACTCATACAACTGCTGGGGCTGGGGAATATATGGAGACAAGGTTACCAGGTTTGATAATTACGAAGACGCCCTGCGGCGGATCGCACCCCAATTCACCAAGATCTTCCTAAAAGGGAATCATACCAAAGATCCGCTCGAGGTAATGAAAACCTACACACCTCCCTCCGATGGTTCGTGGGCAAATGGTGTATCCCAATTCTTTGACCACCTGGAATAGTTTTGTGCCGAGGAGAGGACTTGAACCTCCATGGGTTGCCCCGCTAGCTCCTAAAGCTAGTGCGTCTACCATTTCGCCACCTCGGCAAGCTCAATCATTTTACCACCGTAAGGCATCTATGAGTTAAAATAAACCGTCTATGAACATCAAACAAACCAAAATCGATCAGGGAACGGCCTACTTGGAAACCATTGTTACTCACGAAGAAGTCGACCAAGAGAAAAACCATGTCGTCGACGAGATGATCAAAACCGTCTCCGTCAAAGGTTTCCGTCAAGGTAAAGCCCCTAAATCTATAGCCGAAAAGTCGCTCGATCCGGAAAAGCTAAGTGACCATATCCTAAACCATGTCATGAGCCACCTTCTCGAGCATGCTATCGAGAAAAATCACTATCGTCTATTGGGACGACCCGTTCTCGATGAACTAAAAGTCGAGAAAGACGGTAGCTGGGTCGTAAAACTTCAGCTTCCCCTATATCCGGAAATCAAACTTGGAGACTACTCTAAGTACCTAAAGAGTAAGGAGAAAGAGAGAAAGAATAGGAAGGTAGAGGATATTTACCAAGCCCTCTTGGATCACGAAGTGGTTGATGTCTCCAAACTGATCATCAATGAAGAAGTCAACTATAGTTTGGAGCGGCTTTCGACTCAAGCAAAATCTCTTAATCTTCCTCTTGAGGACTATTTAAAGGCTCTGGATAAGAACTTGGAGCAAGTTAAGAAGGAATATGCGGAAAGTGCCGAAAAATCCGTCAGACTCGACCTAATTCTCCTGGAAATAGCCAAAAGGGAAAAAATAGACACCGACGACAAAGAACTGCTAGAATTAGCTAAAGTATCCAATATTCAGGCAAAGCAGATGGACCAGCTCAGATCCGTCATGAATCGCCGAAAGACTATTGATTATTTAATGAAAATCTAGTATTATAGGGCCACATTATGAACAGTAATACCGGAAACGCTTCCAATCAAGGTCAGGGAAACACCAAAATCCAGAGTTTTCTGGAGGCTCTCCGCAACTCCCAGGCCCGTTCCTTCGAAAACGACTCACAGGAGCCACGCACCAATCCTTTTGTTGAGCTCCAGCAAAAGAAAGAGGCCGAAAAAAGACGGGCTGAGCTCTTTTTTCAGGCTCGCCAGCAAGAGTGGAACAAGGTTTTCTCGTCCAAGGAGAAACAAGCCGAGGATCGGATAGAGGAAATTCGGGTTCAGCTTAAGAACTTAGCCAAACAAGTTAAAAAACTAGACACTAATCTTCTAAAGGCGGTCGAGTCTCCCATCTCTCAAGTCGGAGCCTATCATGAAAGTTTTCTGGCTCATATTCAAAAAATGATCCAAATTTTTAGCCTCAAGGTCCAAGAGGCCAACAGCTGGCTAGAAATGTACAACTCCCGCTCTACCAAAAAGGGGACTTATTGGAGTATGGCCAAGTCCAAAGGCAACGAATATACTCAGGCCAACGAACGCGCCGTCGCCACCTCCGTCGGCTGATGATAAAATACTCAATGTTGGGCTCGTAGCTCAGCTGGCTAGAGCGCTGCATTGACATTGCAGAGGTCACTGGTTCGAGTCCAGTCGGGCCCACAATACGAAAAGTCCTCCCTAGCGGAGGAATTTTTGTATGTAGGACCTTGGACGTTTTTGTGGCTGAAAATATAGTAAAATAGCACTCATATCAATCAAAACACACAAACTTGGGTAAATACTACCGCATAAATCAAAATATCCGCTATCCCGAAGTCCGAGTTGTTGACGAAGATGGCAAACAACTAGGCATCATGACCACCAAAGA
>DQFC01000019.1:0-58351 GCA_003531665.1 Candidatus Collierbacteria bacterium | reverse complement strand
GTGGTAAAATTCCAGGGAAGGGAAATCACCAAGAAAGAGTTTGGAGAAAAAGTAATGGCTCAGGTAATCAGCCTGTTGTCCGAAGTATCCACGCTTGTCGAAGCCCCTAAGTTTTTAGGCAAGCTCTTGATCGCCCAAGTTAAACCGAAAAAATAACCGCTATGACAAAACAAAAGCAAAAGACGAGAAAAATCGTCATGAAACGATTCAAAATTACCGGCACCGGCAAAGTTCTCCGTCGTAGTCCATATATGCGCCATCTCCGCCGCAAGAAGAGCAAAAAGCTTATCCGCAGATACCGACATTACCAAGAAGTCACGGGAAAGATCGCCACTAAGATAAAGGCGATGCTACATCTCTAGACAATCCAAGAACTATCAACTAATAACCAAGAACTAAAATGCCACGAACAAAAACCGGTACCGTCCGCCGCAAAGGACACAAAAAGGTCTTTCAACTTGCCAAAGGTTTTAGGATGACCCGTAACCGTTTGTACAAAACTGCTTCCGAAGCCGTGCTCCATGCCGGACAGTACGCCTACAACGGCCGTAAGGAAAGAAAGCAACAGATGAGGATCACCTGGATCACCAGAATAAACTCCGCTCTCTCATCTATCACCGAAGCTCCAAAGTACTCCAGATTTATCAAAGCACTCTCCGATAAAAAAATTACCCTGAACCGAAAGGTTCTGGCCGCCTTAGCCACCAACCTTCCCAACGCCTTTAAAGACGTTGTATTATTTAGTACCAAAAAATAAACGGGGGTTTTTACGAATTTAGAAAACTCCCCGTCAGGGGAGTTTTTTTATCCTGAGCCTGCCGAAGGATGTTATCATTAAAGTCGATGGGAACAAAGATAAACGAAATAGACGAAATCAAATTAGAACTTAAAAGGGATCTACGAGATTCTTTTTCCTCCGATAGCGTTGATCAGTTAAATACCAAATATCTGGGTAAACAAGGAAAAATAAACACCCTTTTCAAGACTCTGCCTGTAAAAACGGATCCAAAAATTGGTCGGCAAATAAACGAGCTGAAGAATCTCATTCAAGAAATGTTATCTGCCAAACTCACCGAAACAATGGGTGACGAGCAACACTCTATCGACGTCACCATTCCGGGGACAGAGATCCCCAGAGGTAGTTTGCATCTAGTTACCCAAGCTATAGAGGAAATAGAAACTATTTTCCTCAGATTGGGATTCGTTCGTCGCCGGTATCCGGAAGTAGAAACGGATTGGTACTACGCCGAAGGGTTGAACATTCCCAAAGAGCATCCGGCAAGAGACGATCAAGAGACCTTTTATGTTGGAGACAATACTGTTCTTACTGCTCATACCAGTAATGGCCAGCTACGCGAGATGGAACTCAAAAAATCTCCTCCCATAAAAATGATCAATATCGGCAAAACTTATCGCCGCCAAATCGATGCCTCCCATACACCAATGTTTCACCAGTTTGAGGGGTTGGTCATAGATAAAGAAATTAATATTACCAATCTTCTGGGAGTCACTGAATATTTTGCCAAATCCTATTTCGGCCAAGATCGTCGCACGAGGTTACGACCACATCATTTCCAATTCACCGAACCTTCGTTTGAGATTGATGTCACCTGCGGAGTTTGTCAAGGGACAGGTGTGATTCACAAGATACCATGCAAAGTCTGCAAATCCGGCTGGCTCGAACTCGGCGGAGCGGGGATGGTTCACCCAAACGTCTTGAGAAATGGTGGTTTGAATCCAGATGAGTGTACAGGGTTTGCTTTCGGCTGGGGAGTTGAACGAGTCTTGATGATGAAATCAAACCTTCCTGATCTCAGACTCATATATAGTGACGATATTAGATTTTTAAAGCAATTCTAAAATGGATATAGTTATCACCGACTCATCTATCAGAAAATTTCTCGACACCCCCGCAGATAGTGAGATGTTGAGCCAAAATGTAAGCTTATGTGGACCCACCTTTGACCGAATCAAAAAAATTGACGGGGATTTTGTTTACGAAATTGAAGCCATCACCAATCGTGTTGATACTGCCAGCGCACAGGGGGTCGCCCGTGAAGCGGCCACCATTCTAACTCAATTTAACATTCCGGCAAAATTTATTAATGACCCGTACAAAGAAAATCTAAGTTTCCCGGATTCTCAGGCTAAACAGTTTAATCTGAATATTGAGAGAGATTTGGTAATCCGTCTTGTAGCACTTTCTTTGGAAAACATATCAGTCAAACCATCTTCCAAAGAAACTCAAAGTTTTCTTGAGAACTGTGGCCAGCGGCCATTGAACAACTGTGTTGATATCACCAACGAACTTACACTCCTTTACGGTTTACCTAGCCATATCTTTGATTTGGACAAATTGGCGGCTCAAAATCTCACCATCCGTGAAAGTAAAAGGGGGGAATCTATTACCACTTTGGATGATAAGAAAAATATACTGATCGATGGAGATATCGTTATCGAGGACGGATCGGACAGATTGGTGGATCTTTGTGGAATCATGGGGGGTCAGGTGGCGGAAGTCGATGATCACACAAAGAACATTCTTCTTATCGTTCCTGTCTATAATCCTCAAAAGATCCGCAAGACTTCATTGCGTCTTCAAAAAAGAACTCTCGCGGCCCAGATTTTCGAAAAACAGCCCGACCCAGAACTGTGTCTTCCTGTACTCTCAAAAGCAGTTCAATTATTCAAAGAAAGAACAGGTGCTGTTATTTCATCTCCTCTCTTTGATTATTATCCCGCAAATAGATCGCCAAAAATAATTTCTCTGGACTTTAATTGGTTAAATACTTTTGTCGGTCTTGATATTAAAAAAGAAACCGTCATCGATATATTGGCCAGCCTTGGATTCGGAGGAACTAAAGAGGGGAATGGTCTGGCTTGTTCTGTTCCTAGCTGGAGATATCACGATATCAACATCAGAGAAGATTTGGCGGAAGAAGTCGCCAGAATTTATGGATATTTCCGTCTTCCCTCAGTACTGCCTTGTGTAAATCTTCCGGCGGAACCAAAAAACCATCTCTTTAAAACAGAACTCAAATCGAAAATATTTCTCTCTGATATTGGCTATCATGAAATCTACAACAACTCGCTCATCTCTCTTCAGGCTATCGAGAAATCAGGACAGGACTCATCTCGTTTCATCAAGCTTAAAAATTCCTTATCCCAAGACTTTGAGTATCTCAGAACCAGCTTGATCCCTTCCGCTCTGGAAAATCACAAACACAATCAGGGAAAAGCTGACAAACAAATAAAGACATTTGAAATTGCCAACTGTTATCAAAAAACAGAAGGTCAAGAGTTACCCAAAGAAATTTCATATTTGGCCATCCTTTCCGAAGGGGATTATCGAAAGACGAAAGGGGACCTTGAGGCACTATTCCAAAAGTTGAGAGTAAAAGATATCTCCTTCGAACCAAGCAAAGTACTTCCTCCTTTTTACAATACAGTCGCTACTGCAGACATTTATTCCGAAAAACTTATGATAGGATACATCGGTTCGATAAAGTCTGCAGTATCAAGAAATTTCGGGTTAACAAACAGCCTTATCGCTACCGAAATAAACCTGGACAGTTTGGTTTCTAAGATAAGTCAGGAATACGTATACCATCCAATCTCAGAGTATCCTTCAATAATCGAAGATCTAACAGTTGCCTCTGAAAAATCTTTAGGGGACATTATTGAAGCCATTAAAAGTACCTCCAAACTTGTGAAAGATATCCAATACCTAGATAGTTTCAAAGGGAAACATTCCTTTAGAATTTCTTTCCAAAACAACGAAAAAAACTTGGAACAAGCGGAAATAAATTCCTTAAAAGAAATTATCCTAGACCTCTTCAAAGTCTAGTCATATTTAAGGTATTGGAGATGGTGTTGATGTCGGAGTAGGGGAGACGTAATCCACGTTAACGGCAAAATCAATAGTCTTTGACTCCTCTTTTCCTTCATTGTTTCTGGCCGCAATTCTTAATGAATGCTGACCGGTGGTCATTTTGATTTTTTGTATGTACGTTCCATCCGTAATTGTCCGTTCTATTATTCCGTCAATAAAGATTTTTACTTCAACGATAGGTTTGTCGGAAACAACTGAAAAACGAATCGTGGTTTCGTCTCCATCAACCCGACCATTACTCGCCGGAGTCACTATCTGAATATCCATCGAAGATGTAGCACCGCAGGTTTCCGTAGGTACAACGTAGATGGGATTGCTTTGCTTTGTTATCCACTCATTGATTGCCTTCTGCCACAATCCCTTATCGGTTAAAGGGTCATTTTCCTTGATTACGACAAACTCCTTTTCATCATAATTTCCCTGAGAGACGGATACTGGGTCAGCGAGTTTCGTCGGATCATTTTTGCAAAGTTTAACTTTAGTATGAATGGGGTCAGGTCCTGTAGGTACACTGCCGTTTATAAACCACTCTTTATAACTTCCAAAGCCATCATGAGCCGGATATCCGGAAATCTTATCCACTTCAATCTCAGAAACTCCATCCGGGGGAGTAAAGGGCTGGTCAGATCTAATGGAAAGCATATCCGTTACTTCTCTCCGCCAAATGGGGGCGGCACCAGAAACTCCCGAGGCCACGTTTTTCATCTTTTCATTGTTATTATTTCCCACCCACACTCCCACTATGAAATCTTTCGTCCATCCAATTGTCCAATTGTCTCTCAAATCGTTCGTCGTTCCTGTTTTTACCGCCACCGCCCTAGGACCAAGATTTAAGTAGGAGTTTGGACCGAAGGTCAGTAGTCTTGCATTATTATCCGATAAAACGGAGTTGATCAAAAACGCCACTTTCTCGTCCAAAACCCTTTCCGGCTTAACCATTTTATTTTCAAATATCATCCGCCCACTACCATCCTCAATTTTTAAAATGACTACGGGATCAATTTTATAACCACCATTTGAAAAGGCACTATATGCGCCGGCCAGATCAAGTAGTCTCACCTCAGCCCCTCCCAAGGCCATAGAAAGGCCCACACGAGCCATCGTTTCCCTTGTCGGCTCAAGAGAGGTTAAACCCATTTTGTAACCTTGACGCAATACGTTTTCTACTCCCACCAAAGCCAACAATTTAACTGCGGGTACGTTAATCGAGCTTGCCAGAGCGTCCCTCAAGTGGAGCAAACCGTGTTCTTTACCGTCATAATTTTTGGGGACGTAAGGGGTCTTATCGTCTTTCCCCGGAAACTCAGTTACAACATCGGACAGTACCGAAGCAGGACCAAAATTCTTCATAAAGGCAGTCGCGTAGACAACCGGTTTGATTGATGAACCGGGCTGACGCAATCTGGTCGTCACATTTACCTCACCATCGATAGCAGTATCAAAAAAATTCTTCGATCCCACCATACTAAGTATTTCTCCATTATTCGTGTCAATTATTATCGAGGCACCGTTTTTAATGTTCAAACTTTCGGATACTTTATCGACCTCTTCTTTTACAGCCATTTCGGCTTTTTGTTGAATGTCCCAATTTAAGCTGGTTGTTACCTTTAATCCTCCCGTATCCAAAATACTAGATCCATATTTTTCCTCCAATAACTGTTTTACATACATCACAAAATGGGGAGCTTTGATTTTGTTGCTCCCCAAACCTCTAAATTGAATGCTGTCTAGTTCACTGTTGACTTGAGTCTCCATTTCTTTGGTAATCATTCCATCCTCTCTCATTCTCCTGGAAACTTCTTTTGCCCTGGGTAAATAGGCTTTTTTGTTACTTCCACTATAAGGCGAGTAACGAGAAGGAGATTGTGGTAACCCTGCAAGCAAGACGCTTTCGGTCAAAGTCAACTCTTTTGGCTCTTTTTCAAAATAAATTTGAGAGGCCGAGGCTACCCCTACGGCATTCCCTCCGTAAGGAGCTTCGTTCAAATACATTTGCAAAATTTCGTCCTTGGTAAATGTTTTTTCAATCCTAAGGGCAAGCATAAACTCCCTCACTTTTCTCGAAACCGATCTTTCATTAGTTAGCAACAGCATTTTTACCAATTGTTGAGTCAGTGTTGACCCTCCAATTAATCTTCGATTAATTACCAAGTTTTTGGCGATTCGAAACATGGACATTGGATCAAAGCCCTGATGCTTGTAGAACTCTTTGTCTTCGATCGCAATAGTAGCTTTCTTAAGATAATCCGGCACCTCCGACAAAGGCGTAAACTTTCGATCCTGATCGGTATAAACGTCATACAATACTACCTTTCCTGTCCTATCCAATATTTCGGAAGAAAATCCTGACTTCCTTTGAACCTTTGTAGGGTCAGGTAAATCTCTCCCATACCATAAAAATACTGCTGCGACCATCAAGGTCAGACTCAATAATCCAAAAAAAATTAATTTCCCAATATTAATTTTAGGTAAAAAATTTACGCCTCTGCTCGTTCTTTGTCTTCTGTACATAGAGTATCTTCTTTATTATAATCGAGCTATGACCAAAAGAAGAAGGAAACTTTTCACAGCCATCATTTTCTTGGGCTCAGTGGTTTTGGTTCTCACCACCTTTGCCTCTCTTTTTATCAGATGAGTATTTACTCACCCGGTGACTCTGTCTCCTCGGTCAAAGGTGTCGGGCCGGCCTTAGAGGAAAAGCTCCACCGTTTAGGAATATACACCGTTGGAGATCTGCTTAGGCATTTCCCCAGAAACTATCTTGATTTTTCCAAACAAATTAAGATTAAAGATTTGAGGGACAAGACGCCCGGCTCTTTTCTGGCTACCGTCAACAATCCCAAGACTTTTTATTCGGCTAGCGGCAAACTTATTACCCAATCGGTAGCTCAAGATTCTTCCGGAAAAATTACCCTTACTTGGTTCAACAATCCGTATATCAAGAGACTAATCAAGGACGGGGCCTCGTATAGTATTGCCGGCAAGCCATCTTTCTTCGGCAAGGGCCTGACTCTGATCTCTCCCATGATCGAAGAAGGGGATTCCTTTACTCTCAACACAAGAGGTTTGGTCCCGGTTTATCCTCAAACCGAAGGCATCAACTCCCGATGGCTTCGAAAAAAAATTTACGAACTGCTTCAAAACATAGACCTTCATGATCCGGTGGACGCTATCACATTGGACGAACGCGCACTCCTTCCACTTCAACAGGCCCTTTACCGGATTCACTTTCCCACAGAGAATAAAGAGCGTTGGTCGGCGGACAAAAGGCTTGCCTACAATGAACACCTGCGAATCAATATTCAGAATCGTTTAGAAATGGACAAGCTCGGCCATTCCCTCCCAGTAAAAATAATTGCCAAAATAGACATTAAAACTTCACACCTTCTTCCATTTACCCTTACTTCAGACCAACTAAAAACCATTCACCACCTCGAAAAAGACCTTAAGAGTGGTGAATTCACTCACCGCTTAATCCAGGGTGAGACCGGCTCCGGCAAAACCGCTCCGCTTTTCTTCGCTGCAAACCAAGCTCTTGCCTCCGGTTATAGTGGCGCCATCTTGGCTCCCACCGAAATCTTGGCCACTCAACATTTCCATACATTTCTCAAATACTCCCTTTTCCCTAAACAGGTAAAGCTTGTAACCTCATCCAACAAAGTTTCTTTGACGACCGAACCCACTCTATTTATCGGCACCCACGCAATATTGAGTCAGCTCCCCTCAAACCTCAATCCGCCACTAGCGTTTGTCGCTATCGACGAACAACACAAATTTGGTGTCGCCCAAAGAGAGATTTTAATGAATAGGAGTCCACTTCCCCATCTCTTCAATCTATCCGCCACTCCTATCCCAAGGACTGTCGCTCTCGGGCTTTTGGGAGATATTTCAATCAGCAACATACATCATAAACCCAATCTCAGAATACCGGTCAAAACTTTCGTTATTACACCCACCAAGTATAAAAATAGTCCAAAATGGTTAATTTCAGAAATGGAGAAAGGTAATCAGATTTTTGTTGTCTGTCCCAACATTTCCGAACACATCCATGATGTCTCTTCGGTCGAAAAAATGACTTCCGAGTATCGACGTTTTCTTCCAAAAAAATACCCTATCTGGACTATTCACGGCAAGCTGACACCAGAAACTCAACAACAAATTCTCTTCCAATTCAAAAATACCCCCGGTAGCGTTTTGATCTCTACCTCTCTCATTGAAGTAGGCATCGACATTCCGACGGCCAACATTATGGTTATCCACTCGGCCGAACGATTTGGCCTGGCACAACTCCATCAGCTTCGAGGTCGAGTCGGCCGGGGAAAAGAACAGGGATACTGCTTTCTTGTGCCCACAAACGATGACGAAATCGAAACCGAGCGGCTTCAGCTGTTACAAAAATATCACAATGGAATGGTTCTCGCTCAAAAAGATCTCCGGCTCCGCGGAGCCGGACAAATTTACGGTGAAAAACAACACGGATCACTTCAAACTAGATTAAAATACTTTTGGTCCAAAAAACTCTTCCTAAAAGCCAAATCGGATGCCCTCAATCTGATCCTCCAAAACAGACAAAAAGCACAAAAGATTGCGAGTGGTCTCGTTTCTTGGTAGAATACACATATGGCCGCAACACCCAAAAGAAAAATTTCCACTGCCAGACAAGGCAAAAGGAGATCACAAATCCATCTCATTGAACCAAAGCTTATAGTGTGCAAAAAATGTGGAAACCTGAAAAGGGGGCATTTTCTCTGCTCAGTTTGTAAATCAAAATAACCCGCCGTGAAATCTGCCCTAGACCCACGACATTTAAAGCGAATTTTAGTTTTCAAGTCTCTATTTGCCGGCAGCTTTACCGACCAACCGGATCGCCCAAGTAGAGTCGACAAAATTAACTCTCATCTCGTTCAAATAGACGAAATAATTCAAAAATGTGCCCCTGAATGGCCCATTTCTCAAATTAACCGGGTCGATCTGGCGGTACTCCGTCAAGCTGTCTACGAGCTACTGATAAAAACCCAAACACCCACCAAAGTTATTATTGATGAAGCTGTTGAAATTGCCAAACGGTATGGGGGTAAAACCAGCTCAAGCTTCGTAAACGGAGCACTGGCCGCGGCGATAGGCTACTCCGGGCGAGAAGAAACTACCGATGACCAACCCAAACCTTAACTCCCTTCAAGACTATCTCGGCTATCAGTTTAACAACATCACCCTATTACAAACGGCTCTTACTCATCGATCCTGCCTAAACCAGCCGGAAATTACCGAAAGTTACGAACGGCTTGAGTTTTTAGGCGATGCCATCCTAGAGATGCTAATCTCGGTATATCTGTTTGATAAATATCCAAACAAGATGGAAGGCTATCTGACCGCAGCCAGATCGGCCACCGTCAGAACCGAGTCGCTCTCGGAAGTTTCCGTAAACAATCATTTCAACGACTACATTCGTATGAGCAAGGGAGAGGAGGCTACCGGAGGCAGAAAAAACCTATCTATTCTCGAGGATGTCATTGAAAGCCTGATAGGTGCCCTATATGTAGACGGCGGACTGTCCGCGGCAAAAAATTTCTTTGAAAAATATATCCTTCCCAATGCACAGGGGATTATTGCCCTAAATAAGCTAAAAGATCCAAAATCTTTACTTCAAGAAAAGGTTCAATCAGACGGTAAAAGCTCTCCCATTTATCAAACCATAGGAGAAACAGGTCAGGATCACAACAAAACCTTTGAGATCGCCGTATCCATCGAAGGTAAACGGCTTGCCACAGGCACGGGAAGGAACAAGCAAGAGGCAGAGCAAAAAGCTGCTCAAAAAGCTCTGGAACTGATATAATACGCCTATGCTGAAAATCAAACTCCAACCTACAGGCAAAAAACACCAACGTTCATACCGAATCGTCGTGGTCGAAGGCAAGTCAAAACTTTCCGGATCTGTTCTGGACACTATAGGCTCTTACAACCCACACGAAACCGTATCGGAGAAGAAAATGTCCGTTAACAAGGACAGCTATCAATCATGGATAAACAAAGGTGCTCAACCAACCGACACTATTAGAAAACTGATCAAATAAAAAATGAAACAGCTAATCGAATACATCGTTAGTAACATCGTCAATCATCCGGAAAGCGTTTCCGTTACTCAAGAAGCCACCGAAGACAAAGACACCACCAAATATCTCATCAAAGTAGATCCAGAAGATGTCGGTCGTGTAATCGGAAAACAGGGTAAGGTCATCAAAGCCATCCGTCAGCTAGTCAGAATCGCCGCTATCCAAAAAGGCACCAGAGCCATCGTTGATCTCCTCGAAGACGAAGCGACACCATCTCAAAACCCAAATATACTTCCGGAACCCGTAGTCGAAGATACCGTCTCTTCTCCAACCGCACTCCCAGATACGGAGAACAAAGAATAATCTCTTAAAGAATTGGCCAATTTTAGATCATTTTCGGTAAACGCTTTAACTTTGTTTATATTAACCCTACGGAGAGTTGCCTCGTAATATTTTATTTCCATTGCCATTTGAACCGTTTTGTCGCCAGCGGTTCTAGACAGCTTGGATACTTCTTGAAGATTCAAATCGGACACGGTTCCAACCGGAAGAGAAGCCTCCAGCATCGCCACAAATTTTAACAGTGACTCCACGGGTGCAGCCACCATAAGCTTGACCGGAAAAGCTACAAAACTCACCATATCAGTCTCTGGTCCTGATATGGGGGTATCCATAGTATCCAAGATTACTCCCGACGGTAGTGTATAAGAAACAATTGAAACTCCCGTTTCGGCACTAATTCTTCGAAGATTGTATATTGCTCCGTCCGGAGAATATTGTTGAGGAATCGCCAACAAAATACGTTGTTGGTCCGTATCGGACAGATCAGTAGCCAATCTATCCACACCCGCTTTGGACATTTTTAGAACTTCCAAAGAAGCCTTACTTGATTTCAAATCAGCTTCTCTCGACTTTACTACCTCCAAATTTGGCCAAACTACAAAAATTAAAACCATTAACATCACAGCCATCGATAATAAGCCAATAACCAGATTCTTCACCGTCTCTTCGTTCACCCAATCCGGCATGACAAAACCAAATATCTTTTTATATCCGATTATTTTACTTTCCGGCATTTTTCTTTATCTCGAATTGTAATTTTGCATTGTAAAGACCTGATTTATCCCTGGAAATTCCTTCCGCAAATACAGAACCAAACATACTGAGTGACAGACTGTCCGTTCTTGAAAGTGACTCTTCAAGGGATTTAAGTGGGTTTACCCCAAGGATTGAGGCGGAAACTGAAATCCAGCCCTTGTTAGAAAAATCGACATTATTAAGTACCACACCTGAAGGCATAAAACTAACCAGCTGATTCAGATAGTCTTTGTAGGGAAATTTCTCGTTATTCAACGCCTCAATTTTTTCCAGTATAAATTTGGATAAAACATATCTCTTCAACTTTTCGTCATTAACCGTCATTTCCTTTGAAATCATTTCTGATTCACGGTCGATCTTGACCAGATCGCTCTTAATTAAATATAATTTTGCCACTACGTAAATCGAGATTGATAAAAAATAAAGCACAAATAATACGAAGGGTACAAGCAAGAAAAGGATAATCCAATTTTTACCTTTGGATTCTCGTCTTTTCTTACTTAATAAATTGATTATTACCATGTTTACTGAGATAAACCATTGGCAACAGAAAACACAGGACCCAGCGTTTTATACTTGGTATCCACGGCCATATTGGCAAAAGTGTCTCCAAGCACAACTTCTACACCCCCTAAAGATTCCGACAGATAGGGTATCAGCCCAATCAAGTATGCTCCTCCACCAGATAAGATCAACTTATTTACCAAACTGTTTTGATGTTCGTCTTTGTAGGCAATCATTAGTTTTCTCAATTCACCGATAATATTGTCGATTACGGGTTTTAGAACTGAAACCAATTTCCCCTCCATCTGATCATTTGCCAGACCATATGTTCTTTTATAACTTTCTGCTTGATCAATTGGCAAATTAAAGGCTTCGGCAATTAATTTTGTTAGCGCCGAACCGCCAACAGGAATATAAAAGCTACTGAAAATTTTGTTCTTTCCCGAGATCACTATATTGGTGCCTCCAGCTCCCAAATCCAATATTGCGGCCGGACTATCATCATTTAAAAGGGGAGCATACGTCCGATTTAAAGCCGGAATTTCATTTTCCAGTCGGAGTAACTCAAGTCCAATCAGTTCAAGCATTTGAACATAGATCTCCGAAATACTCGTCGGAACAGCAACTACATAAACAGATATTTTCTCATTTCCTTCAAATTTTTCCGGCTTTTCCAATATAGTCCAGGAAGTTTCAATATCACTGGGGGGAAAGGGGACCGATTGATCCAGCTCCCACTTAATGGCCGTCGAAAGCTCTGGTGTGGACATAACCGGAAACTTTAATACTCTGGAAAAAACAGCCGCTTCCGAAATAGACGCCACCACCTTGTTTGATCTCATTCCGGATTCCTTGATAAGGTTTTTCAGAATATCTGTTAAAGAAATTTTTTCGGCATTCGTCATGGAAGAAATCATCTTTCCAAAAGGATTTACCCCAATACCAATTACTTTTACTCGATTACCCTCGGTTTGAATTAACTTTATACTAGTAGATCCGATATCTAAACCAAAATGGACAGGCATACTTACATAATACCATCATTACAGATGCTACTGAACAATTGTTCCTCCGGAAAATAAAACATAATCAAACACAGATGGCAGTTGATTCGTTTTTGATTCAATATACTCGATTCCATATTTTACCGAAGTATCACCCGAGACCAAAGTCGAAGTAGATTTAAAATTGGTTGACTGAGCCGGAAATGAACCTCCAATTGGCCGGATTCCCAAAAAAGCAGAATCTCCCAAAACTGTGATTCTCAGTTTGGCGGAGTTACCCAGAGAAACAGGAACTGTTGGGGTTACAAAATTATAGCTAACTCCAGAAAATGATCCTCCTGGCGTTATACCGGCAGTAAACCCTCCGGATCCATCGGTATCATAAGCATAATCTATATTTCCAGTGCCCCTAACATCGGTGATAAACAGTGATGGTTTTTCTCCGACGACTACCGGTTTCCAATAAAATTTTACTCCGGTCACTCCGCTGGCTCCGGACAAATATACTTCAAACGTTTCTCCTGGATTGATCTTTTCGGTTGTTATACTTGAGGACCCTACATCTCCTCTTACAACATTGTAATCTTTACCGGATTCGAGGGATCCGGAGACGGCTACATCTCTGGCAATTGCCTCTTCCAATCCCGCTTGAGCAGTTAAAACAGCCTCCTTATTCTCTACATCCATTTCTTGAATCCTAGTTTCTACCGTTGAACGGCTAGCTACCGACACGGCAACTGCACTTATGACAGTCATAATCAACACCATGACGAGCGCCACCTGCCCTGAGTGAACCGAATGAGCCTGTCCCGAATGGTGAAAATATTGCCTCTTCATTTAATTTATACCACTATTTAGCATGTTTATTTCTGTTGATACACTACGTGTTACGCCAATACCTGATCCGAGAACTTCATTTCTTGCGTCAATTTCAACTTTAATTTTATCATTCACACTTCCCTGGCAAAACCATGTAAAGCTAAGTCTGCTAACATCAATCTCCATTGGACTAATAAACTCCTTGTTCCCCGTTTGGGATGAGATGGAAGCGATTTGACCGTTGTCAAGATTATAGATCGTTTCAAGTCCAACCAAGTCATTTACAATCAGAGAATTCCCTGAATATCCTACACTTCCGGCAGAAACACAGTCTATTCTAAATCCGTTTCCAACGCTAGTTACTTGACCAAAACGGATATCTTTTTCTATTATCGAAAGTATTGATCTCAAAGAAGAAGTCAGACCCAAATCCACATCACTTAGTCCAGAAGACTTTAGGTTTTGGTAAAAAAGTGCCGTCCCGCCCAATAATATTATTGTTATTAGAAGTAGAGAAATGATAACCTCGATAAGTGTGTAACCTTTCATTTGATTTCTTTTGATAAGGATTGAGATAGGCTGGTAGAAAAAATCTGACCGCCATCTTTCCACTCAACCTTTATTGTAACCTGGATAAAGTTCGGAACTGTGACCGTGTCCATCGTGATGGTACATTTGTACGTATCGGAAATACAGGGTTCCAATATGCTATTCCCTGCATTCGCATAGAAACCCAATGGATCGATATCTCTTTGGGTCCGATAATCATTCTGTAATTTTTGAGCAATGGTGATCGCTTCGTCTTTTTGTTTTTGAAACGTCACCACCCTTGATGACCGAGTCATCAGATCCGATACTCCCAAAAGGACCAGGGCGATTATGCCCACTGCCACCACGATCTCAATCAACATCTGGCCCTTCTCTTTGCAGATAATCTTTTTCATAAAATGCTTATTAAACCGTAAGTTCCCACCACTACTGTTTTTATAGCCGGTGGACTACTACCATCTTGAATTTTAATTTCTTTATCTGCACCGTCTGATACATATCCAGAGCCCGGTAAAAATGTAATATCAACGGAAGATATGAAAATTGAACTAGTAAGTATTTTATTTACTTCTCCAGGAAAATTTCCTGAACCACATCGCGTGGTAACCGTCATTCCGGTCATATTCACGTCACTTGTGACGCTAACTCCTTTCAAGGAAATACACCCTGTCGGATATTGCTGGCTCGCCGCCATTGTCCTAGCCCGATTAAGTTCAGACGAAACTTGTCTAGCATCATTAAGCAGAGATTGCGTAGAGTTGAATTTCAAAAAAGCAGCTATCGACCCACCAAAAATAAATACGACTACTGTCATCACAATCATGAGTTCAATCAAAGTAAATCCAAAAGTGAAAGCCCTCCTTTTCACGGATTTGTAACTTCGTAACCGGTGTCAATTTCCATACACGAGGCGCTCAGAGTATAGGTGGTGGCACTAAGTGGGTTATATGTATATGCCCCTATTTGATCCGTACACGGCTTTGGATCCTTGGGTGTGCTCTTTAATAACACCGGACCAACAAGGCTACATGAAACGTCATCGTAAATGGAACTTGGATAAGTACCGGTAAGAGATCGGCACATTTCCAAGGCTTGTCGGATAGCCTCCATGTCGGATTTTCGCCTGGTATCTCTGGATCTTGTCGTAATTGCGGTGAATGAAACTACTCCCACGGCAAAAATAATCCCAATAATTGAAATAACCACTAATAGCTCAACAAATGTATATCCGTTTCTTTTCATTGTAAGTTACTTACACAATAATAGGGTCCATTATCCAACCAAGTACCGGTCGCACACGTAGTGAGGCTAGAATTCCCCCCCTTACCCCCCTCCATTTCTCCGCACAAACAGTAAACGGAACCATTACAGGTAGTATTTCCGGAATAAGAAATCGGGGTTGTCGCTGTACTGGAGGGATCCATGGGCCAGGTGCTTTTTAGATAAGTACCCGCATCAGAACAACTGGTCAAAGGATACTTGAATGAATTATCAGAATAATATTGCTCCAGTGCATTTTGAATAGCCACCAAGTCCTGCTTTCTTCTTGTATTTCTTCCGCCTCGCTGAGTGGTAGAGTAGGCTACAGTAGCCAGGGCAGTCAAGACTCCAATTATTCCAATCACCACCAGCAGTTCCAAAAGAGTAAATCCTCGTCGCACACTCCCCGTCCTAACTAAGCGTTCTGTTTTTTTTGCTTTCATGGTTGAGAAATAATATATAACACCCCTGTTTTGGATGCCGCACCACAGGCACAACTAACTCCGGCCGTTGCGCACTGATTAGAGCTAGCCTTGCTTGAGTCGGCGGGATTTTCCAGACACGCAGTTAGATAATAGGTTTTGTTTCCTAACCCGGGTAAATATTGGTAATCTTCCCATTCCGAAGCGCGTGCATCTACAAATATTGTTTTGATATATTGAGGTGATGACTCATACAAAGTATTTTGAAAACCGGCAGCGCCAGGATATTCATTATTATCATTCCGATAAAGTTCCAAAGCTTTTTGTAGTTGGCCCAGATCATTTTTTCTCTGAACATCCCTCGCCCTCAGTCTGGATTGATTAAAATTAAACGCTGCTAGTCCGGTAAGCACCGCCATAATTCCCATGACTACCAGCAGTTCTATTAGTGTAAACCCGCCTTTTATTCTCATATGCTTTTCGTTAGACCGTCTTCGGTTACCTTATAATTACAAGGTACACTACCACAGCTAACTTCAGGATAAGTGATGATATTATTTTGGGCGTCTCTCAGTATATCCTTGTCGTTTGTATTCTCCAAAGCAGCATAAAAAGCAAACTCTGTCCCACCGGCAGAAACATAAGGGTAGTTTTGTGATGTCACAGGGTCACTTGGAATATTCATATATGTGGTATTTACGCCATCCGTTAATACAAAAATTTTTCCGTTACATGGAGCGCTCGGATCCGTAACCACACCATTTGCCATGATGTAACAGCGGATAACGTTACTGGTATCGGATAGGGGATATCTTCCGACATCATTGTTAAAAGACTCTATGGCCTTAATCATTTGATTTATATCACTTTTTCTTTGAGAGTCTTTGGACTTGACCGTTGCTTGGATGTAGGATCCAATCCCCACCGCAGATAGAATCATTATCAAGGCCATCACAAGCATTAGTTCTATAAGAGTAAATCCTCGCGTCCTCTTCATACCTTCATTCTGCTGGAAAGCAACTCAAATGTCAAACAATCAGGCTCATGTACCAGGTCCAGATAGCACTGCCCCAAAGTAGAGAGATCGCCGTCCCAATAATCAAGAAAGGTCCAAAGGGTAAATACTGAGTCATTTTTTTCTTTTTCGTGGCGATTAGAATCAACCCGACTACAGAACCGAGAACAAAGGCCGAGAACATTCCCGGTAATATCTTCGGCCAGCCAAGCAACAATCCGAGGGACGGTGCCAGATATATATCCCCCAAGCCAAAACCATCTACTTTTTTAACCGCCTTCGTAACCGCCTGCAAAAAAACAAACAAGAGGCAAACCCCGGCTCCCGATGCTAAAGCTCGAAAAAAATCAGCACTATTCATAATTCCAAAACTAGTCAGTCCAACTCGGTAAGCCAAAGCCAAAGAAAACAAGGTCAGGTTGAGACCAAACGGGATTACCATATACAGCAGATCGATCACAAGAATGGTAAACATCACCAGACCCGTAACTAGCCAAAAAACGGGTTGAATATAGCTCCATGGACTGCCGACTAATTTAAAGAAGTTAAAACCAACCGCAAACCACCAAACAAAGAAAATACCGGTCATAAACTCTATCAGAGGATACCTAATGGAAATACTCTTATGACAATAAGCACATTTGCCTCGTAGAAATACATAAGAGAGTAGGGGAATATTGTACTTCCAAGCCAGAACATGTTTACACTTGGGGCAAATTGATCTACCGTCAGCCACTGACTTCCCACGAGGCATCCGCCAGATAACTACGTTCAAAAAACTACCCCAAACCAACCCCAACCCGAACAAAAACAATATTATCAAGTTCATACAATAGATTCTATCTCAAAAACTCTCAGCTATGAAAGTGGTTTCGCAAAAATTTAATGTTACGGTATTATTCAAAACACTGCAAACACACACCCGCGGATTTTTGTGCTACCGTGCAAGCGGTGCTGTCATCGACCGTCTTGGCTGTTGCGTCGTAGACCCACTTGGTCTGCGGGTCAGATAGATTTGATTTTCCTTCAGGGGGGAAACATACCATTGCTTTGGTTGGGCTCCCCGAAGCTACGTACAAGGTTGTGGCTAATCCTTCAAAAAAGGTATCTTTTATTTCACCGTCAAGAAGCAAGGTGCTATCTATACAAGTTTTCATATCTGTATCTCCAGCACCGCCAGATTTACTGAGCGCCACTGCACTAAACGGAGCGGCACTGTCCAGAACTCTAAGTGGAATTACGGTCGTCAAACAATCATATACAGCTCCCGTCATCTTAAACCATGGCAGGTATCCATGAGTCGCATAATATCTCTGTGTAGACCCAAGAAGTTCTATGGCAGCACTTCTATTGTTGGTGTCGCGCGCCTTCTTTAGCTGTTCAAAGGGATCAATCGCGGCCAAAAGACCGGCAGCCAGGATACCCAAAACTCCAATGACGATTAGCAGCTCCATTAAAGTAAAACCTGCCTGCCTGTAGGCATGGACTTTATTTTTCATCATATTCTTAAACATAATTAATAATGAATTATTAAAACTGACTTGTCAAGTTATAGATAGGCATAATAACGGCGATTACCAGAAATCCCACTCCAATTCCCATGATAATCATTATTAGTGGCTCTATCGCCGTAGTTAAAGCTTTTATCTTGATCTCACTTTCCGATTCGTAAAAAACCGCCAGCTTGGCCAAAACAGAATCCAGCTTACCCGTTTCTTCGCCCACTGAAATCATCTGAGACAAGATGGGAGGGAACATCTCCAGCCTGGTAATCGCCTCTGCCAAACCAACTCCTTTTTCAACGTAGATAGCGGCCTGTTTTATCCCCGCAGAATAAATCATACTTCCAAGCGTATTTGAGACGATATTTAACGCATCTAAGATTGGAATTCCCGCACCAAGTAAAACACTAATCGTTCTGGAAAACTCGGTCAAAATTACATCTTTCTTCAATTTTCCCCAAATCGGGATCTTGAACACTAACTGCTCTATCACCAGTCCACCAACCTCCGTCTTAGACCAACGGGAAAAAAGCAGATAGGCACCAATCAACACACCAAAAACAATATACCAGTAGTTTACTGTAAAATTGCTTACTCCCATCAAGATCTTCGTTGGTCCGGGTAATTCAGCACCGAAGTCCTTGTACATTGCCGTCAGTTTCGGCACTACAAAAACCATCATAATTGAAGCAATGGCAATCATGGCAAAAAAGATTATTGTCGGATAGACCATGGCCCCCTTTGTTTTACTCCTAAACTCTCTTTGCTTATCCAGCGCATCGGCTAACTTTCCCATAACTTGATCCAATACTCCCGCCGACTCACCGGCGCGCACCATGGCTACATAAACGGCAGTAAAGCCCCCACCGGAATTTTCCACCGCGTCAGCCAATGTGGAACCTCCCTCCACTTCCGTCAAAATTTTTTCAATTACAGGCTTCAAGCCGGGACCGGACTGATTTTTCAATATTCTTAAAGCCTCTACCAAAGGCAAACCGGATCCAATCATTGTTGCCATTTGACGAGTAAAGTTGGTTATCTCATCCGGTTTCGGCTTAGAGAATCTTCCCATCAAGGCTTCGATATTTAGCTGATCGGCCTCAAACAAAGAGGTAATCAACAGTCCCTTGCTCCGCAAGATATTCGCCGCTTGTTTCTCTTCAACTGCATCCAATACCCCACTGGAAGTGTTTCCGTCCCTGTCCGTTACTTTATATTGAAAAGTTTTCATCTTATCTTCCTCCAAGCATCTTATCTAAAAGAGAAGGCCTTATTGCATACTCCAACGCTTTGGATTTATCGATTATATTTCTGTTTACCAGCTCTGCCAGGCTATTTTCCATAAGATTCATACCCAAGTTTCCGCTCGTTTGAATCACATTGTCTATCTGGAAAGTTTTTCCTTCACGGATATTGTTTCGAACCGCAGGAGTTACTATCATAATTTCAGTAGCTACCACACGCTTCCCATCAATAGTGGGAACAAGTCGCTGAGATAGTACTGCTTCCAAAACCATCGATAACTGTAATACTACCTGGGCTTGTTGCTCCTCAGGAAAGCTGTCAACAATTCTTTCCACTGATTGGGCGGCTGTGTTGGTATGCAAAGTAGCAAACACCAAATGCCCTGTTTCCGCTACCGTCATCGCCGCTTGCATCGTATCAGGATCCCGCATTTCCCCAATATAGACCACATTCGGATCCTCACGCAGTACTGACTTTAGTGCGTTTCCCCAGCTCTTTGTATCCCCACCCAATTCTCGCTGACTAATAAATGATTTTTTGTTCTCATGTACGAACTCAATTGGATCCTCAATTGTAACTATATGATCGGAACGATTTGCATTGATCTCGTCAATAATAGCGGCTAAAGTGGTTGATTTCCCCGCCCCTGTCGGACCTGTAACCAAAATGAAGCCTTGTTTAAGCTTGGCGAACGAATGACAAATCTCCGGCAAACCCAGATCGCTAATTGTTGGTACTTTTTCCGGAATAAAACGGAGTGAAATGGCAGGAGTACCCTTTTGAAAATAAGCGTTCGCTCTATATCGAACCTTACCAGGCACACTAATTGAGAAATCAAAGTCAAGTTCCTTCAGAAACAATTCTTTTTGGTTTTGATTCATTACACTTCCAATCATCGCCATGAGCAACTCGGCATCAATTATTCCTCCGGGTTGATAAGGTTCAAGTTTTCCAAGCGTTCTAAAGATTGGATTGTTATTCGCCACCAAATGGATATCTGAGGATCCCATTTCGGATCCGGCCAAAAGTAACCTCTGCATTAATTCGGCCGCTTTTTCCATTTAGACTTGAGCAACTCTGATAACTTCTTCCAGGGTAGTGATTCCTTCCAATACTTTCAAGTAACCGTCCTGTTTCATGATGATCATGCCGTCTTCCATGGCTTGTTTTTCAATTGTGGCCGCATCGGCACGTTCCAGAATTAGTCTGGCTATCTTTTCGGAAACTCTCAGTACTTCATAAATACCAATCCGTCCATAATACCCGGAATTTCCACACTTTTCGCATCCGGCACCTTTATATAACATGAAGGGAGAGTTATTCATCTTGGTCTGGGTCATCTTTTCCGCATTAGTTTTTAACCACCCATCAAGCATCTTTCCTAGTACCAGCTGGATATCATCCACCACCGACTGTTCCGGTACATAGGCTGACTTACAGTTATCACATATTTTTCTCAACACACGTTGACCAATTGCCGCCGTCATTGATGAAGCCAATAAAAATGGTTCTGCTCCCATATCCAACAGACGGGGAAGTGCCCCGGACGAAGAGTTTGTATGAACAGTAGAAAACACCAAGTGGCCCGTAAGTGATGCTTGGATTGCCAGCTGTGTTGTTTCTTCATCTCGGATTTCGCCTACCATGATAATATTTGGGTCCTGACGTAGAAAAGAGCGAAGACCGGAGGCAAAAGTGAGACCCGCCTGCGGGTTTACCTGTACCTGATTCACTCCGTTCATCTGATACTCAACCGGATCTTCCAAAGTGACAATATTAACCTTCGGACTATTGATCATAGTTAGCAAAGAATATAACGTTGTGGTCTTTCCAGATCCTGTCGGACCTGTTGACAAAATAATTCCATGTGGAATATGAATCGCTTCTTCGAGAGTAGCAAGGGCTTTAGCTCTAATTCCAAGCTCCGATAATGTTGGAACTTTTTCCGATTTTTTTAGAAGACGCATCACGATCTTTTCACCATTGACTGTTGGCAAAGATGAGATACGAAGATCTACTTCACCATACTCGGAACTAAAGTTAAAACGCCCATCTTGAGGAATCCGTTTTTCGTCAATTTTCATACCACTCAGTATCTTAATTCGGGATGCCAAAGCGGCATGGTAATCCTTATCTAGAGTCAATTTTTCTTCCAAAATGCCGTCTATTCTATATCTCACCCGGGTAATATTTTCTTGTGGCTCAATGTGAATATCAGAAGCTCTGAGACGGATAGCATGCTCCAAAATTTTTCTGACAATTTCAACTATTTTTGGCTCTTTAATTATTTGGGATATGGTATCTGCCGTTACCAGTCTTATGCCGTACTCCTCAGTCTGCTCCTTACCTCTTTTCAAAACACCGGAGATCTCACCCGACAAACTTTGACTGTAAATGTGGCCAATCAGGTTATCAAAATTTTCTTTGGAGGTTAAATATGATTTAATTTTATACCCGGTTCTCTTTTGAAAAAAATCTACTGTGGCCAGATCCTCCGGCTTGACCATGATCATGCTGAGTAGCCCCTCTTCTTTGTTAAGTTGAAAAGGAATTACCTGATAACTTTTTGCCAAATCTACCGTGATCAGGGTTAACAAATCAGGACTAACCGAGATTTTGCTTTCTGCAAAATAGGGTATATTCAGGACCTTCGCTCTAGCCTTGGACAAGTCCTCTTCACTAATAATTCTTCGCTCCAGTAATAGATCGGCTAAGCTCTTACCCGTGGTTATGGCCTCAACTTTCAAGGCTTCGGCCTTTTCGGCATCCAATCTGCCGGAGGAAAGCAAAAAATCCAGCAAAGCCTTGTCTTGATAATCCATACTTTAACTATAACAAATTTATACTCCCACCGTCATCCTGCAATCTTAATGATTCGCCAGGAACTCATCAAAAAATTGTCCATTGACAATTTGTGATTTACATTAGTTTGCTTCAATTCAGACAAACAGGTGATCGCCAAATTCAATATAGATATTCGTTTTTCATTTATTTCTGAAGTGAAACTATCCCGCAACTTCAACACAATTTCCTCCATTACCAATACTCCTTTTTCCTTTTCCAACTGATCTATAAAGGCAATGCAGGCCGCCGGACCACTACTCCAGCATTTTCTGATCTCGTTCCAATATCCGCTAGTCGGTGGCTGATTGTTATTGAAATATTCGACCACCCCTCTCGATAGGATTGTGGACAAAAGCTGGTTTTCATTTTCTACCGTCAAGAGCAAATTCATTTTCTCTCCAAGCTCTTCCATGGGTTTCAGGAGAATAGCTTGACAATCCAAACTCAATTTATCCGCATTCCAAATCACCATCGAATATATTGGTCTGGATGTCAATATATTTATTCCGGAAAAAATCCACGATCGGAGATCGTCTACCTTAGCTGTTTCTCCCTCAAAACTCATCATCATACTTTCTTCGAGTGATAAATCTTTCAGCAATTTTGCCCTATCGGTAAAAATACCTACTGCTATTTTTGGTAACATATACATATTCTAAAGCATGAGTTAAAATGAACCCGCGCGTGCTCCGCGAAATGTACAAAGTAAAATCTTAAATATAAAATAATCATATGCCCGATCAATCATATACAGCCAAGGATATCACCGTTTTGGAAGGATTGGAGCCGGTCCGCAAAAGACCCGGTATGTATATCGGCAGTACCGACGAGAAAGGACTGCACCACCTTCTCATCGAAATTGTAGACAACTCACTGGATGAAGCCATTGGGGGTTTTGCCAAAAACATATTTGTCTGCCTACATAAAGATGGTTCGGTTTCCGTCTCCGACGACGGAAGGGGAGTGCCTACAGACATGCACCCCAGTGGTGTCTCCGCCCTAGAAGTGGCCATGACCAAGCTCCACGCCGGTGGAAAGTTTACCGAATCGGCTTACAAAGCTTCCGGTGGTCTGCACGGTGTCGGTGCCTCTGCCGTTAACGCCCTCTCTACCCGCATGGATGTGATTGTCAATCATTCACCCAAGTTCTTCCTGCAATCATACAAAGTGGGCACTCCAGACTTTCCGGTCAAAGAAATCTCCCCCGAAAAGATAGGTGAGCTGCTTCCCGAATACCACCGGCATCTAGTCAAGGCTCAGTCCGGAACTTTTACCCATTTCTGGCCGGATCCAACTATTTTCAAAATCACCACCGATTTTAATTATGCCAACATCAAGGCCAAGCTTCAAGAAAGAGCCTATCTGGTAGCCGGAGTCTTTATTCACCTCCTCGACGAGCGCACAGAAAAAGAGGCTAATTTTTATTTTGAGTCGGGTATCAAGTCACTCCTTTCCCACATGAACCGGCACAAAAAATCTCTCCACGAACAAATATACATTGCCGGTACCGCCACTGAAGCCAATATTCCTATCGGCGTCGAAGTAGTTATGCAGTACACCGATACTTACAATGACAATCTCGAATCTTTCGCAAACACTATCAATACTTACGATGGTGGTACTCATTTAACCGGTTTCAAAACCGCTCTCTCTAAAGTCCTCAAAAACTATATTACCGCCGGCGAGACCGATAAAGAAAAGGACAAAAAGGGCAAAAACAAAGACATGGACCTGACACCAGAGGACCTCAAGGAAGGCCTCACCGGAGTAGTTTGGATCAAAATGAGCTCTTCGGAAATTCAATTTGAGTCCCAGACCAAAACCAAGGTAAACAACGCCGAAGTTCAATCGGCTGTTTATCAAATTGTTAAAAAGGGGCTTGAGGAATATTTGGAGGAGCACCCTCAAACCGCCCAAATCATTATTGGCAAAGTCTTTCTGGCCGCCAAAGCCCGTATGGCTGCTAGGGCAGCGAGGGACGCTGTGGTCAGAAAAGGCGCTCTGGAAGGAATGACGCTCCCCGGAAAACTGGCGGACTGTCAGGAAAGAGACCCTGCTATGTCGGAACTATTTATTGTTGAGGGAGATTCAGCCGGAGGCTCAGCCAAACAAGGTCGGGACCGCAAACATCAGGCGATTTTGCCTCTCGGTGGAAAAATTCTTAATACCGAACGCGCCCGTTTGGATAAAATTGTCGAGTTTGAGGAACTGAAAGATCTCATCATCGCCATGGGTATGGGAATAGGGGAAACGTTGGACGCTCAGAAACTTCGCTATCACCGTATCATTATCATGACCGATGCCGACGTCGACGGTGCTCACATCGCCACCCTGCTTTTGACCTTCTTCTACCGGCACACCAACCCTCTGGTAACCGGTGGCAACATTTATCTCGCCATGCCCCCACTCTATCTAATTTCTCACGATACCACCAAAAAGTATGTTTACTCCGATCCGGAAAAAGAAGCATATCTGGCCACTCTCACTCCGACTCAGAAACAAAAGGCCGGTATTCAGCGCTACAAAGGTCTTGGAGAAATGAATCCCGAACAGCTCTGGGAAACCACCATGAATCCGGCTACGCGTACTTTGAAAAAGATCAGTATCGAAGATGCCGAAAAGGCCGACGAAGTCTTCACCACCCTCATGGGCCAAGAAGTCGCCCCCCGAAAAAAGTTTATTCAATTACACGCCACCAGCGCCAATCTTGACATCTAATAAACAAAAACTAATAACCATGAACACCTACATTTTTGGACACATCAAACCCGACCTGGACTCCGTCGTCGCCGCCATTTCATTCACGGAATACAGAAAACAAATGGGGGATATAGATGTTATTCCCGCCATGAGTGGCGCAGCCAACCCCGAAACAGCTTTTGTGTTTAATAAATTCCAGCAATCACTGCCACAGCAAATTACCGCAGCAGAGATTCTTCCGGATGACCGTGTGATCCTAGTCGACCATAACGAAACTGATCAAAGAATCGACAATCTTGGTCAGGAGCAAATTGTTTCTATATACGATCATCACACAGTCTACCTCAATCTCACCCATCCTATTGAAATCATCGTGCTGCCTTTGGGGTCCTCAAATACGATTGCCTGGAAATTATTCAAGCAGAACAATCTTACTATTCCCCAAAATATAGCCACTTTGATGTTGTGTGCTATTTTGTCTGATACAGTCGGCCTAAAATCTTCCACTACTACCGAAACAGATAAATTAGCCGTCGCAGATTTGTCGGCTGTATCAAACATTGCCGATATCAACAGTCTGACCCTCGACATTTTTAAAGCCAAATCCAACGTCTCCGCTCTTTCGGATGAACAAGTAATTTTAAATGATTACAAAATTTTTGACTTCGGCAAAAAAGTCTTCATCGGTCAGCTGGAAACGGTCGAGCAAGATACTCTCCTCAGTGGTCGAAAGGCTGGTCTCCTGGCCGCCTTACAGGCAATAAAAGAGAGGGAAGGAGTGGACTATATTATTCTGGCCATTACCGATATTCTAAAGGTTAACACCAAATTATTAGTTGATGGGGCAGGGGAGACCGACCTAATTCAGAAGGCGTTCGGTGGTACGGTTCAAGAGAACATCCTCGACATCGGCGCCAAGATGTCCCGCAAAAAAGATATTGCTCCCGCTATCGAAAAAGCTTTAATACAATAAATAAACTACCATGGATGAAAACCAAAACCTAGACCCCGAACAAGAAAACACTACCTCAATTCCCGTACCGGATGAACAAACACAATGGGGTCTGATCAGAACCACTCCTATTATTGAAGAAATGGAGAGGTCCTACTTGGACTATGCCATGTCGGTGATTGTCGCCCGCGCCCTCCCGGATGTCCGTGACGGTCTTAAGCCGGTTCACCGCCGCATTCTTTTTGCCATGAAAGAGATGGGGCTCACTCACAAAAGCGCTTACAAGAAGTCAGCCCGTATCGTGGGAGAAGTTCTGGGAAAATATCATCCTCACGGCGATCAGGCAGTTTATCAAACCATGGTCCGTTTGGCTCAAACTTTTTCCATGCGCTATCCCCTCATTGACGGTCAAGGAAACTTTGGCTCCATTGATGGAGACTCAGCCGCTGCCATGCGTTACACCGAAGCCCGTTTAAGCAAAATTGCCGGTGAAGCCCTGGAAGATATTGACAAAAGAACAGTAGATCTGATCGACAACTTCGATGGTTCACAGCAAGAACCCACTGTTTTACCGGCCAAGTTACCCAACCTTCTACTCATGGGTTCGGACGGTATCGCGGTTGGTATGGCTACCAAGATTCCTCCACACAATCTGCTCGAAGTAGTGGACGCGATTAAAGCATTAATAGACAAAAGCACCGCCACCGTTACCAAACACTATCCGGACGAAGAACTTGTTTCGGCGCCTTACCGTGACCTCATCGGCAATTTAGAATCCGGTGTGGAAATAGAAGAACTCTGTAAACACATCAAGGGGCCAGACTTCCCCACTGCCGGAATCATCTACGATACAAACGAAATCAAGAAACTCTACGCTACCGGAAAAGCCAGCATTATTGTCAGAGGCGTCGCCGAAATTGTCGAAAAGAAGAGTGGCCGTTTCCAGATTCTGATTACTGAACTCCCATATCAAGTCAACAAAGCCAAGCTCATAACGAACATTGCCGAACTGGTCAAGAAGAAAAGACTGGAAGGCATTGCTGATCTAAGAGATGAATCCGACCGCAAGGGTATGACCGTAGCCGTCGATCTCAAAAAAGACGCCAAGCCCAAGAGTGTTTTAAATAATCTTTATAAGTTCACGGAGTTACAGACCAGTTTCCCGGCTAACGTTGTAGCCTTAACTTCCGATGGCACACCACACCTTCTCAACCTAAAGCAAATTTTGATGGAGTACACTGCTCACCGACAAGGGGTAATCGTCCGTCGTAGTCAATTTGAGCTCAAAACAGCCCAAGACCGTGCCCATATTTTAGAAGGACTGTTGATTGCTCTCAAAAATATCGACGATGTCATCGAAACCATTAAGAAAAGTCCTGATAGTGAAACGGCAAAAACCAACCTTATGTCCAAGTTTGGGCTGTCGGAAATCCAATCCATCGCCATTTTGGATATGCAACTCAGAAAACTTGCCGCTCTCGAAAGACAAAAGATAGAAGCCGAATATCAGGAACTCAAGAAACAAATTGAGAAACTGGTCTCTATTCTCAAAGATCCCAAGCAAGTTCTTCAAATTATCAAAGATGAGATCACCAAACTAGCCCTCGACTACCCGGAAAAGAGAAAGACCAAGATCGTTGCCAACGCTCCGGGAACTTTTTCCGAGGAAGATCTGATACCGGCCGAGGAAACCATTGTTGCCCTCACCAAATCCGGCTACATCAAGCGAATGCCGCTGGCCACCTTCAAAACACAGAAGAGGGGAGGCAAGGGAGTTTCCGGTATGACCATCAAAGATACCGACGAAATTCACCTGCTAACTAACGCCAACACCCACGATCGATTATTGGTTTTCTCCAGTAAAGGAAAGGTTTTCTCGCTTAAGGTTTGGGAATTGCCTGAAGGAAGCCGCATCAGTAAAGGTCAGGCTATCATTAATCTGATTAACATTGATACCGACGAAACCATTCAGTCCATTCTGCCTTTGACCTCTCAGATCAACAAAAATGATGCTCTCTTCTTTACCACCAAGAAGGGCACGGTTAAGAGAACCGTTCTCAGCAAATACGAAAACATTAAGAGCAATGGCCTCATCGCCATCAAACTTACCGACGGAGATAGCTTGGTTTGGGTCAACAAAACCTCCGGAAACGACCACATTCTCTTGGTTAGCCGGGACGGAAAATCAATCCGCTTTAAAGAGAACGACGTTCGCCCAACAGACAGAGATACCATGGGTGTTCGCGGCATCCTGCTCAAGGGGGATGACTTCATAATCTCCATGGAATCATTTACTGAAGCCGAACCTGTTTCAACGGACAAAAGAGTCAAACTCTTCAGAGATCTGCTGGTAGTGACCGAAAAGGGGATGGGTAAACGCACACCTCTACCGGAATATCCTATCCAAAATCGTTCTGGGCAAGGACTCAAGGTCAGTGAAACAGCCGACAAAACGGGAAAAATCGCTGGCGCTTTGCTGGTCGACCAAGACTCTGAGGTCGTCCTCATCACCACCAGTCAAGGACAGGCTATCAAACTTCCGGTCCGAAATATCCCGAGACTCGGACGGGCTACGCAGGGAGTCATTCTGATGCGCTTCGCCAAAGAAGGAGACAGCATTGTCGCCGTCACCGTCATCTCCGAATCCGAAGAAGAGTAACTGCTGATGAACATCAAAGAGTACGAACTCCGACTAGTCGAAGCGCCACGTCAGGTCACCATCACCTTACTTTTGAGGGACCATGAAATTTTGCTCGCGATGAAAAAAAGAGGTTTTGGTTCTGGCAAATGGAACGGTGTCGGAGGCAAAGCCGGTCAGAACGAGACTATCCTTGAGGCTGCTATCCGAGAAACACAAGAAGAGATATGTGTGATCCCCAAAGATTTACAACTCGTTGGTCTCATCACTTTCTATCATCCATACAGCCACGATGGACAAGGATTTAATCAACAAGTTTTTGTCTACCTGGCCAGAGAATGGCAGGGTGAGCCGCAAGAAACTGAAGAGATGCGGCCTCAATGGTTCGATCAAGACGCCATTCCTTATGAGGACATGTGGTGGGATGACGAGATTTGGTTTCCAATTATTTTAAGAGGTTCGAAAGTCAAAGCTAGTTTTATGTTCGATGCAGAGGAAAATATTATCGACCAAGTAGTCGAAGAGGTGGTAAGTTTTTGAGGGGCAAAGACCAGGTTAAATTGTAACAGAAAAAAAGATAGGTCTTGTTTTTGTGGATGTCACCGTCCATTATTACTTTATGAAATATATTTTTGTTTCCGGTGGAGTGGTTAGTGGTTTAGGGAAGGGGATTACCTCGGCCAGTATTGGTCTTTTGCTAAAGAATCTCGGCGTATCAGTTACCAATGTCAAGATCGATATGTATCTTAACGTTGACGCCGGAACTATTCGCCCTCAAGAGCACGGTGAGGTTTTTGTCACTGAAGACGGCATGGAGACGGACCAGGATTTGGGTAATTATGAGCGTTTTACCGGAGAATCGTTATTGCGGGACAATTACATTACCACAGGACAAATATATAAAACAGTTATCAACCGGGAAAGGGCTTTCGGTTATGGAGGAGAAGATGTCGAAGCAGTTCCTCATGTAACCGACGAGATCATTCGACGACTTGAAAACGCCGGTAAAAACACTCACTCCAAAGTAGTGATAGTGGAACTCGGGGGAACAGTAGGGGAGTACCAAAACGGTATTTTCTTCGAAGCCAGCCGAATTCTCAAACTCCGTCAACCAAAAGACGTTTTGCAAGTTCACGTTACTTATCTTCCCTTTCTCAAAAACATTGGCGAGCTTAAAAGTAAACCAGCGCAACAATCCACGCATCTCTTAAACGCCATGGGGATCCAGCCGGATTTTTTGGTAGCCAGAAGCGAAAAAGAAATCGACCAAAAGCGCAAAGAAAAGCTTGCTGTTTTCTGCAATCTTCAAAAAACAGACATTATTGACGCCCCCGATCTCGACAGTGTTTACGATGTTCCGGAGTACATGGCCAAACAAAATTTTGGTGAAAAAATCTCTAAGAAGCTCCGTCTCAGAACCAAAAAGGGCCATCTCTTGTCTGCGTGGAAAAAATTCAGCCTTCTTAGTCACCAAACAAAACAAGAGGTCAAAATCGCCATGGTCGGCAAGTACTTCACCACCGGTGATTACAAACTTTCAGATTCTTATATCTCCGTCATTGAAGCAATTAAACAGGCTTCCTGGAATCAGGGAGTCAAACCGGTTCTAGAATGGATCGATAGTGAAGACATGGAAAATAGAAAAATTGATTTAAGCGTCTATCACGGAATTATCGTTCCACAAGGATGGGGAAGTAGGGGAACGGAAGGAAAACTACTGTCTATCAAACAGGCCAGAGAGAAGAAAATTCCCTATTTAGGTTTATGTTTCGGCATGCAAATGGCTGTCATCGAGTTTGCCCGCAATGTGGCACGTCTTAAAGGAGCTAATTCTACCGAAGTCGACTCAAAGACCGTGCACCCGGTCATTCATGTCATGCCCGCCCAAGCCGAGTATCTGGCCAAAAAACAATACGGTGGTACTATCCGCCTCGGCTCTTGGCCAACCGTACTGAAAAATGGAACCAAAATCAAAGATGCATACGAAAGATATTCTCCAGACAAAACCTCTCCATGGTTCAAGAAAGATGATTTTCAAACCAAATCTACAATTTACGAAAGACATCGTCACCGCTACGAGTTTAATAATGAATACCGAAAACAAATGGAAAAAGCCGGGCTGATTATCAGTGGTTTATCTCCGGATGGTCAGTTAGTAGAGTCCATCGAACTCCCCAATCACCCCTTCTTTGTCGGCACACAGTTCCATCCGGAATACATCGCCCGCCCCCTCACTCCCCATCCTATTTTCCTCGCCTTCATCTCCGCCTGCAAGCACCTGCGAGGATAATCCTCGCAGGTCAGAGAATATCGATAGTCAATGGAGCAATGATGGCTATATCGTCAGTGTTTCCATCTTCTACAAACGAAGAATAGGAAGAGCTCTTGTTCCAAATTGAGAATAACTCTAATATTTCACTCGTGTTTATCCATGTCTGTGAAAACAAATGAAGATAGTTTCCATACGACGAAAACTTATATTCACTCAACCTGCGAGGATTATCCTCGCAGGTCAATAAACCAAGTGGGTTCCGGTGTATATATTTAGAAAGATAGACGAACTGGTATTCATCAGAGATTTTTACTGCCTTATAAATTCCTTGGAACAGGGGCCCTATCCGTTTGTAGCGAGTGTTGAAATATCTTACGTATTTCGTAGACAGTGATCTCATAAAATTATCTATCCCTTTTTCCGATTTCTGCTGAATCATTAGATGAAAATGGTTTGGCATCAAACAATACGCAAGCAATCTAATGTCACCCCAATAGTTCTTCAACACCTTTGACGGAGATACTTTTACCTGCGGGGATAATCCTCGCAGGTCAAATTCACTTTGGTTTTGAAGTGGGGGATCCAAATATAACTGTAAATACGATAGGAAGGTTTTGTAGTCCTTATAATCTTCAAAAATCGTTCTTTTGTCTACCCCACGATTATAAATATGATAATATCCTCCAGCCTCATATTCTTTAATGACGTTTTTTGCGGGCATAATTAGTTATATCTTACCTGCGAGGATAATCCTTGCAGGTACTTACAGATAGATATTAACTATTTCAAAAACTTGTCGTGGATTTGTTTGAGTTGGGGATTGGTCACGTGAGTATAGATCTGGGTGGTGGCTACGTTTTTGTGACCAAGCATTTCTTGGACACTCCGTAGGTCCGCTCCTTGCTGGAGCAGGGTGGTGGCAAAGCTATGACGAAGCACGTGTGGGCTTACCTTAATCGGCAATCCGGCAGATCTTCGATACTTTTCCACAATTCTCTGAATTCCCCTTATAGACAGCCTGGCTTTCTCGTTTCCCATAGTCGGATCCCAATCGCCACTTTTGGGAATTCTCACCCATAAGGCTCGGAATGGATCTGTCCTGGCCGCCAGGTATCGACCCAACCATTGAGTGGCCCTCTCCGACAAGAAAACCAGTCTCATCCTACGGCCCTTCCCCAATATTCCAAACTCTCTTTCTTTCAGATCAATCTTATCAATATCCAACTTGGCCAGTTCCGAAACACGCAACCCTGTACTAAATAGTACCTCCAAAATAGTTCTGTCACGTAAACCACTGATATTTGACGTGTCGGGAGCCATAAGCAGTCTCTCCACCTGCTCTCGGTCGAGAAACTTTATTTGGTGCTCACCATGTTTGGGTAGATCCACTTTCTCAGCCGATAAAGTTTTTACTCCCTTTTTTGCACAATATTTCAAAAACGCTCTAAGAGCGATGACGTAATAACTTTGAGTAGTAGGGGAGAGTCTCTTGCCTTCTTTGGTCTCGTATCTAGCCAAAAATAAACGATACTTCCGTACCATCTCACTAGTCAATTTTTCGATATATTCCTGCTCGTAGTGCTTCTCGAACCATTTGCGGAACATCCCCAGGTAGTGGGAGTAGTTACGAATCGTAAACTTGGAGTAGTTCTTCTCGACTTCAATAAAACTCAAATATCTCTTTATCAAGATCCGAAGGCCCAAATCATTTACCGGTTTCTTAGCCACAGTTCATCATACCAAATTATTGTGCGACGCCAATATAAGAAAAACCTTCGGTTCCAAACTTGTCCCATAACCTTGACAGGCGGTAAATACCCGCTATAATATCCCAAGCTCTTTGATTTCACCCTATCTGGAGGATAACATGAAAAAGCACGAAAGGGGCCAGGGTCTGGTCGAATATTCGCTGGTCCTAGTTCTTGTCGCCATTACAGTAATCGCAGTATTGATGCTTCTAGGGCCAACAATTGGAAACATTTTCTCCACAACGGAGGGATCTCTCTCTACCACAAACGCCCAAGAACCTGTTGTTCCCAATTGGGTTCTTGGAGTTGGAGCAACAGTACTGACCGGCCTTACGTTTCTTCTCACGAACTCAAATATACTACCAAGTCAACCCCAAAACCTCGATGAAGGCAATGACCCAACCGAAAACGGTCAAGGTCTGGTCGAATACGCTCTGATCCTCGTTCTGGTCGCCATTGTAGTCATTGCAGTATTGTTACTTCTGGGACCTATAATCGGAAACGTTTTTTCTTCAATTGAGGAAACCTTACCTCCCACGCCACCAACCGAAAGCTTCCAAGAACCACTAATTCCTTTTTGGGTATTTGGGTTCGCCGTCCTGATTGCAGGGAGTCTTGGGGTTTGGGCCGCAAACTCAAATCTATTACCTATTCAACCTTCAAACTCCGACGAAAGCGAAAAAGACGAAGCGGACGAGGCCTAATCCCGGTACCGCTAGGCGTTTTCCCTCACCCTCTCACGCGAGAGGGTTTTTTAATATTCCGTTAAAGGGCTTTTGAGGAGTAATCCTTCTTTGCTTTTCGGTCAAACTCATCGGCACACGATCTACGACAACCACTTCTTTTATGCTAGTCGCCACGGTTAGTCTCCAAACAATATTCCTGAGTTGCATTCTATAATATTCATCGGCTTGCCCCTCTTGTATCCAAGACCCTCCTATGCTCCAACAGGCAATCACCAATAGGCTCGTGGCTGATGCTGGTAAGAGCTGAACGTTCTTACCCATCAGATGACGTCTATTAGACAATTCCAAGGTTCGATCTAAAAAACTCTTGTCTTGGTCGGTATAAAGTACGGCCGTTGGCAAATCAGCGCAAATTAGGACGGCAGTATTGGTCCCCGGTAGTAATAGGGGAGCCTCCTCAGCCACTAAATCAAAACAAAAATTTTCTTCTAGAGTCGCACCAGATCTTTTGTTTGTTGCATCCACAATTTCTCCATTTTTAATCAACAGGACACTATTTCTCGGTCTGTCAGAATGTACAAAGAGGGGGGTGCCTATTACGAAGAGCGTCTTGGCTCTTGTTCTTGAGAACTCCAACAATTCGCTCAATCGATCGTTAATCAAATCCTGATTATTTATCAAGTCGTTAAACACCATGCCCGCAATGGTAATTAGCTCCGGGCTAGCCACAATAGGAGCCTCAGGTGACACTTCCTCAATCATTGTACGAAAATCTCTCCAAGTGTCTGCGGACACCCCAACTATATTTGTTCCATCTGCCAGAGAGTACCGGTGAACTCCGGACTCACGGAAATATGTCTCTTGCAGCGAAAGGGGGGTCAATCTCTCCGTCGGGTAAGTACTCATCCTACAAGTATATCAAACCATATCACTAACCCCTACCCAAAACAGGTAATGTTGGCTAAAATAAACACATGTCCGAACTAGATCCAATCATTATCAACATTCCCTGCCCTACCAAAGAAGAGGGGATTAGGCTTTGCGCAGAAATGCTCCAGCAAGAACTCTGTGGCACAGCCAAGATCCAAGAAGGCGTGCACCTCATGTATGTTGAAGATGGCGTTCAGGGATCGGACATAGTTCTCCTTAGCCTCAAAACTACCAAATCAAATCTGGAGAAAATTCACGAGTTCATCCTCAAAAACCATAGCTGGGGCACGCCCTGCATCGAAGTTCTTCCCATGCTGGTCGACATGTGCTGAGATGGCTATGATAACATCGTTTAGTGACCGTCTATTTCGATATCATCCGGTTTAGTTTTTTGCGTTTCTTCGCCTATCCTTTTGAGATAATCGCCACTGTCCTAAAAAGAATAGTGGAGGTTGTCTTTCTCGTGCTTTTCTGGTCCGTTTATATCAAAAGTTCGGGAATCTCCGTTTCTCTCCCTCAAATTACCGCCTATTTTTTAATCGCCATGGGAGTAGCCGACCTCACCATGTCTCGCTGGGGAGCTCTCAGTAGCCTTATTGGAAATCAAATTAAGTCTGGACAAATCAGTAACTACATCATCAAACCCACCAAATTAATCCCAACTCTCTATGCTATTTCATTGGGCAGAAACGGCATGAGATTAATACTTGCCGTGATCAACATTTTCATTGGTTTATCGTTAATGCCACCAAAAAATATATTTTCTCTTGTGTTCTTTCTTCTGTTTTTTGTAAATGCTTGGGCCATCTCTTTTGCCTACAACATTCTTGAGGGAACACTTTTCTTGCATTTTACCGATGCTTTCGGCATTAGAAATTCAATTCAAAATTTTATTCGAATTTTCACCGGCACCATGGTTCCTCTATATATGTTTCCCTCACCTCTCAAAGAAATCCTCCGTTTTTCACCTTTTCCTGGCATGGTGTATCTACCCGCCAACTCTCTCAGTAACACCCTTACCCCACATGGCGTCGGAATGGATATAGGTATTGGTATTTTCTGGGGCATAACCCTAAACCTATTGGCCTTTTCTTTGTGGAATCATTCAATGAAAAAATATGAAGCTATCGGAATATAAAGGCCATCTCAAACAACGATTCGAGATCTTGCAAGCTAGTTGCCATTTCGCCTTCCGCAAAGAGGTGGCTTATGCCGGAAACAACTGGGCCGGAGTAATTTCTACCACCGCCTACACCCTTTCTATGCTTCTTTTTGTCCATATTATTTTCGGAAACACGAAGCAAATTGCAGGATATTCGCACAACGACATGCTCCTCTATTTTTTCGTTGCACAGCTCACATATTACACCAATTGGTATTTATCCATGATCAACATTCACGAACTCACCATTGACGTCAACAAAGGAAATCTGGACATGATTCTCACCAAGCCCGTCCCGGCACTTTTTTATCTCACCACCAGAAACATCGGAGGATTTCGTTTCTTTGTGGACGCTTTCCCCCCCACTCTCGCCATAGTTTTCTCGATAGAATGGTCGGCGCTTTCCATAAACCACACCAATCTTATTTATGGTGTCTTTATTTTTATTTTTGGATCTATTTCTCTACACGTTTTCGAATTTTTGGCGGCGCTCCCCGTATTTTGGTTAGGAGAAAGTGAAAACATTATTGATCTGGCTGGCTTTATCGGAGCGGGTGCCGGAAGCATGATTCCTTTCGAAGGGTTCAGTCGTCCGCTACAAATAGTATTTGGCACCTTTATTCCTGTCCTCATAACCACCGCTTTTACCACTTCTGCCATACTGGAAAAAACGAATCCTCGGTTTCTTTTTCTCTGGGCCTTTATAATAGCTCTATTCGCCGTAATCATTCGAAAAATTGCTTGGAACTTCGCCATTAGAAACTATACCTCAGCCTCATCATGAACGACTCCATCATTTCTCTCAACAAACTTCAACGAGACTATTCCATAAAAATTAAACAAAGTTTTTGGAAAGATGTTCTTTTCCCTAGGTATAAAAACGTTTCGGCGATTAAGAACATTTCATTTTCTATCGATAGGGGAGAGTCGGTCGCCCTACTTGGTCCGAACGGAGCCGGCAAAACCACTATCATGAAAATACTTTCCGGACTTCTTTTTCCCACATCTGGTAAAGTTGAGGTTCTCAATTTTTTTCCTTTCGATCGGAAGAATGAATACCTGAAACGAATAGGCCTGGTAATGGGAAACCGCTCCGGTTTGGCATGGGATCTAACTCCAAATCAGAACTTCGAACTCGCTAAAAAAATATATGGCATTTCAGACCACAATTTTTTGGAAAGGGTGGCCCGTCTAACTGCTATGCTGAGTGTCGAAAAATTCTTAGACAAACAAGTTAGGAAACTGTCTCTCGGAGAAAGAATGAAACTCGAGCTGGTAGCGTCGCTACTCCACAATCCCGAGATCCTATATCTTGACGAACCTACTATCGGTCTGGATATAATTTCCAAACAGAGAATCCGGTCTTTTTTAAGAGATATTCAGCGTGATTTAAAGATCACACTCTTGCTCACCAGCCATGATATGGACGACGTTGAGAAGGTCAGTGACCGAGTCATAGTCATCAATCACGGACAAATTGTCTTTGACGATTCGATGCCAAAACTTCTTAGGAATTACCAAGACAAAAAATATCTTACCTTGGTCCTCACCGAAACCGTAGCACCACAAGTAATCGAAAAATACGGCAAAATCGTCGACCATAAACCTCTCACCTACACCATAGAAATCTCCAAGGCCAAACAGTCAAAAACGATTGCCGATATCATGGAAAATTTACCCATTGACGACATCGACATTATTCACGTCCCCTTGGAAGAGATCATCGCCGATATGTTCACCGGCAAACCAAGCTAAAACTTTACGCCAATTCTTTTCCAAAGATCAGAGATTCTAATCCTCTTAGTTTCGCCAATTACCCCTCCAAGCAATCCAGCAGTAAGATAATCATATCGGTCTTGTGTTATTTTGTTTCCTTTTTTATCCACACCAATAACATAGTGGGCCACTCCACTTGCATCAAAAATCAAACCTTTCTGCGCTTCATGTACCTCTTTAAGTGGCAGGTAAAACATGCCGCGATTTTCCCCCTCTGGAGTAATGTTATAGAGTTCACTGCAAGCATTTTCATAACAAGCCGCGATTGGCTCATAAAAAACAGCTTGATTTCCGCCATGTGCACCTGTAGCGTTTTCATCTAATCCATAATGAGTAAGAAGCGTACTTTCCGGGAAAATGGCTAACACACTATACCCCTCTACCCGCTTGTCTTTCCCTCGTATTTTTCGTATTGCTACTCTAGCATACCCCTCTTTTTCTGGGAATATTTCTAACTTTTTCCTAAGTATTTCCAAAGCCACGCACTGTTTTTCTAACCCCTTTATCATTCCTTGGTCAATGTCGAAATCTCCAATCAGACTCTCGGCTGTTATTTGTCCTGGAAAATCTTCATGCTCAAACATCCAAGACACTCCATCTGACTTTCCATCAAGATTGGCATAAAGAAAAGCCAGCTTATGAGCTTTAAAGTATGTCAATACGTCGGATGCTTTAGTGGCCATTCTATACAATACCGTCTCACACTATTAGCTATTTCCAAAGATCTTTTATCGTTAACCGAAAGCTCTTTTGGCGGAACAATATCCTCAGGCCATATCACCACAGGCTCATCCTGGGAACAAGAAAATGAATCATTACTATGTATTTCGAAATCAGAACTCATACAAAAATTATATCATGTAGACCTATAGACAATATACCGATTTAAGCATTGCGTGGATTATTTCTCTCTATCCTCATCCCTAAAATCACTGTCACCACCATCAGCGCCAGACCAAACCACATTGAAAAATTTCTGGCACCGCCCACAAATTGTATTGCGGTACCGATAAACGCGCCCCCAATCGCATACGGCAAACTCCGAAGCAAACTGAGAGAAGAGAGTGTGGTGGCTCTGACATTTGATTCGGTGTTTCGATTAATGGCTACGGAACTCGCGTTATCATAAAGTACTTCCATTATTACTCGCAACATGAGAAATACTCCACTCACCAACATACCTATGATGGGGGAGAGTATTAGAACAAAAGCCATAATCACCATAGATATAATCAGAACAGAACGTTCGTTTAGTTTAAGTTTTAATCTGGGAATATACATCGAGGCAAATCCAGCCACCAGACATGCAATTGCAAAGAGGACGCTGATACCAAAAGGTGAGTACCCATATTCTACCGCCAACAGGTCGTCCAACAGATTGTATATCACCACAGATAGACCGCCGGTAGCGATAAGATACCATGATAATTTCCTCATATATACACTTCCAAAAAGTCTTTTTATCCCCAAAGAGTTCTGAACAAAGAAACTACTCAATGTATACTTTTCTGTGTCTATCACCGGTTCAATTAACCAGAAGCAAACAATTAGTCCTATCAACGTCACCATCCCGTTCAGGACCATCGGAAGGCCAGGGTATATCATATATGCAAAACCCCCAAGTACAGCACAGATCGACATAGACCAAAGGCGAGTAGCGTTGACTAAACCTATCGTTTTACGATACCTTCCTTCTTCACCGAGACTTTTCAGACTGTCATAGACTAGTGCCTCCATAGTCCCGGAATAGAACGCTCCACCTCCGTTTACTAAGACCCACAGGGCGAATGCAAACATCCAGAAACTACCGGAGAGACCCATCAAGATATTTCCGACCCCTGCTAACAGAAAAGCCAAAATCAATGTTCTTCTCTTTCCCACCATGTCAGCGAACGCTCCCGTGGGAATCTCAAGAAGTAGACCCGCCATAACCGCTCCAGAGTCCAACAAAGCGACCGTTGGATATCCGCCAAAATTCATATACAAAAAGATCCAATTACCCATCCAAAACCAGCTATGGAAAGCGAAAGACAGAAAATATGCAATCGAAATATTTCTCCTCATTTCATCATTTTACATTGCTACTATATATACAACACCAATCATTTTTCTATTATCGCCACCGTCGCTGGTGTACCAAGACTCTTCACCATATCTTGAAATAGGTAGCAAACCCATTTGAACTGTATAATACAAAGTATGGTCAACAAAAGTTCAATCAATAAGGAAAACTTCTCAGAACTGAAAGAGCGAACTGCCAAAAAACGCGAAGCCATCAATAGTCAAGACGAATCCCTAGCAGATACACGTTTGCTAAAAACTTTTGCCATAGAAAACAATTTGAAAGATGCAACAGTAGAGCTTTTTTTCGAAGAAGTTCTAATTCTTCAACATTTTTTCATGGAAACACAAGATCAAAAACACCTCCAGGAAATGAAAAGAGCGGTAAATCAAGCAGATAAGTACATCAAAGAAAATAGCCTAACCCATTGGGAATCTCGACTAGCCAGATTCAATGGACGGGTATCCGACTACGAGAAGAAGTATTCGGAAGCCGCACAGTATTATCAAGAAGCAATCGCCAAAGTCTCTCTTGACCCCAAATACTCAGAGAACAAGGCCATGGGGCTAGAATATGAAGGTTTTCTCATTATCGACAAGCTCCTTCTGGGTAATTCGGATGCCGTATCAGAAGCTGAGAAACTTTATCGGGATTACCTCGATACCGAAGAAGGACGAAATCTCAAAATCCGTGATTACACCACCTGGGCCATTTGGAGGTCTGGGGTCCTCATCAACCTCTGTCGCACCCTCATCGATCTCAATAAGACAAAAGACTATCGCGACAAAATACAAGAGTGGCTCAAGCTGACAGAGACTGATTTGCGGGCGCCAGCAGGCGTTCAGGTTTGGTCGGACTTTGGCTTTCGCAAAAACGAAATCATCAAAATCAGAGAATCTATCTAGGAATTGGAGTGTATAATTTAACCTCGTGCCAACAATCGCACAGCATCCTAATCTAAGACGAAATTTCCGGCTTCTTTTTTTCATCAACGCTCTCACCGAAACAAAACTAATAAACGTTGTTTCGACACTATTCTTCCTCGGCAGATCTCTCAGTATCTCGCAAATATTTTATACAGGTATCATCTTTGCTTTGTCTTCATTAATCTCAGAGATTCCCTCAAGTTATTTGGCTGATAAATGGGGACGAAAACACGTAATTTCAATGTCCGCCTTTCTCAACTTAGTCTACATCTTAATGCTAATTTTTTTACACGGCCCATTAGCCATTTATTTTGCCTTTGCCATATATGGACTCTCATACGCCCTTATGACCGGTACGGACGAAGCCTTACTCTACGATACCGCAAAGTCTCTAGGAGAAGAGGAAACAACTCTAAAAAAACTTGGCAAATATCAATCTTCACATCATTTCCTAAAAATATTTACGCCACTTATAGCCGCCTTTATCGCCAGAAATCTTACCAACAAACAATTTGTTATGCTTCTCGTCATCGATGGGGTTTTTAGTTTGATCTCTTTGGGCCTTACCGCCTTGCTTAAAGAACCGAACCATTTTATAAACCTCCAGCAAGACGAAGGTAGAATTTACAGACAAGCTTTTCATACAATCAAAAATAACCCCAAATTGCTCTCAATTTCTCTTGGACGAGCACTGATCTTCCTGGGTGTTTTTATTATTTGGCGAATTCAGTCAGACTATTTTTCCCAAATTGGTATTCCCATTATCGTCCTTGGAGCGGCGGTCTCTATCTATCAAGCAGGGAGTTTCTACTTCAATTTCAAGGTCGGCAAATATTTCTTAAATCATTCGCTAGAAAAAAGAATCCAAATCATCAACTACATATGCACCATCCTGTACTTTATTCTGATGGCTTTATCTTTGACAATACTAAGTCCTTATCTAATACTTGGAGTCTATGTAGTTCTTGTTATCATTCAAAACACTCGTCTCCCTCTGTATTCTGAAATTATCAACAAATCAATTCCGTCTGAAAGCAGAGCTACTACCATTTCTTTGACCAACTTTATCAAAAGCATGCTGGACATTCCCGTTCTGCTCCTGGTCGGTTTGGTTTCTCAATTTGGATATATCTATGTTTTTGGTTTCGCCCTGGTTCTAAGCTTGATTTCTATATTTCTGTTCCCAATAAAACAGAATCGATCCAATTTCCTTATACCCTAATTAATTTCTCCAACCAGGGTAAATTTTCATTCTTTCTTTTCCACCACAAATCTTCCCAAATATAGTGGACGGCGAGTTGTTTGTACTTCCCATATTTTTCAAAATATTTTAACAGGTCCGCAACAGGTACCGGATTTTCCGGATCGGCGTCAAAGAAAATTTTGGAATAAATTTTCTGCTCCCATGGAGAAATATGGTTAAAAAAATCCAGGTGATGAAACACATCAAAAAGCAAATACCAGACCGTAGCCGGGCCTACACCGTAGAGTTTTAGCAATTCTGTTCTCTGCGTTTCCAGATCCTTTTTCCTAAGATCGTTCTCCTCAATTAGCCCGGCTGCAAACTGATCATCTATCATCTTGATTGACTTTGCTCTGTACCCAACTTTTAAGCCTTTCAGATCCTCAATACTCACGTTTTTCAACTCACCTGGCGCCCAAAAGCAATACAACTCCTTGCCGTCAAACAAAAGCCCCTTCCCATATTTTTCGATTAAAGCTTTAAACATTTGCATAGATCTCCTCACGGTCGTATTCTGTAATACTATTCCAATGATTAAATATTCATATAAAGAACTAGGGTGCCCTGGTTTCATTCCCTGCCATTTTTGCATGATAGGGGAGAGTGTTCTGTCTTTTTTAAAAACGGCATAGAACTCCGACAAATCGAGCTGTAGGTTGTATCTATATTCAATCTCATTGGTCAAGGCAGAGATATATTTTTCACTAGGCTCAAAATCAGCATAAACACTAATTTCCAATCGGGGCTTGTCTATTGTCCCCACATTCGCAAATTTAAGCCCCAAACTTTTTCCCTCATGGTTCCATGTTTGCCACCTGATTCCCGGTTCCCACAGATTATCACCGGTCGTAAAGTGATCCGGTTTGTGGAAAGTCGAATCAAAATCAAATGGCGCCAGGGGAGTGATAACAACTTCCTTCACTTTCTTCAGTTCCATACAATTACCCTAACATATCCCGAAACAACATTCAATCAACAACTGACTTACCGTCAAATCCAAAGTCAGGCGTTATACTTACAAACATGGACCGAACTTACAATACCCTTTTTCTAATTCAATCACTTGATGGCAAAATCTCTACCGGCGACACCGACTCTCTTGATGTAGACTTAGATTTCAAAAGAGTTCATGGAGTCAGAGAAGGATTGCCACAATATTATGATATCGAAAAAACTACCGATCCTTTTTCCTTAAACAGTGGCAAGGTCATGGCGAAGATTGGGGTCAATCTCAGCACAACTAAACCAGTAAAAATGGAGTGTAGTTTTATCGTTATTGACAACAAACCACACTTGACCGAGTCCGGTGTCCGCTACCTGTCTCAATGGGTTAAAACGCTCTACCTGGTGACTACCAACAAGGCCCATCCCGCCTACGGATTAAAGGATTCTCTCTCAAACATACAAATCCTTGATTATGAAAACAAAATTGATTTTGCCGATCTTTTTCGGCAGATGAAACATAAGTATCTTGCCGAAAGAGTTACCGTCCAGTCCGGTGGACAACTAAATGCCGAGTTACTCCGAAACGGCCTTATCGATGAGGTTTCGATGGTCATAGCCCCTTGCTTCGTTGGCGGTAATGATACACAGACATCTATTGGTGGCGAGTCGTTGCACACCGAAGAGGATTTAAAAAAAATCAAACCCCTCGTTCTTAATGAATGTCGAGTTCTAGACAATTCATATATCCACCTTAGATATCAAGTCACCAATATCACTGTCATCGATCCAAAATAATTACATTTTTTCACAGCGTGAAAAATAACAGGGGACAGTCAGGTAGGGGAGAGGAGGAAGAAATGCAGCCAATCACTAATTAACCCATAGTATATAGACGGATAAGTTTTGATTATGATTTATGTATCAATAAATACTTAAACATTTCTCGGCAAATGTCTTTTCCAATATCTTCATTAAAATCAGTAATCTTTCGAAAAATTAATTTAGGAAAAATTTCTCAAAATCATTAATAGGAAAGATAAATGAATTGTCATTGCGAATGTCGTTGTTTAGTCGCGGTGATCATAATTTTGTGTTCATCTATCAAGGAACTAGCCTCAAAAATCGGGCCCGTAGAATGCCCCTAAAACGGCTTCTGGATCTTTTTATGGCTAGTTAATCATTAAGCAAATACCTTGATATATCCGCCCAAAGCAAAATGCGGGCAAATCCTCCCTGAGCCGACCGAAGGATTCGGGTTTATCTACAATTAGGCACAATCCGAGGCTGGTAGGCTCAAATACAAAAGAATTGCCCTCAAATAGGGATCGGAGAACAGATCGAGTACAAGTTTCGGGATTATCTACAAATAATCACAGAACATAATAGATACCGCTCTGGTGCCTGCCTTATTGAGATACGTCGCAAAAGTGTTATTGTGCGACGTATTAGATATGATTCTTCTCTATCTCTTTGATTCCACAAAATAGGGAACACCGTGGAGGTGTTCATTGCTTCTTTCACACTTTTACACTAACCACACTTCCGTCGAATGCAAACCATTTGAAACAAAATATTCTTTCATCTCTGCTCCCAGCCTACCTCACCCGCCCCGCGCTCTACGCTCCTATAACTATATCAATCTCTATCACCTGGCAGTTATCCACAATAATTGACAATTTCCGTGAAAACTATGGTCATTCGTGAAAACTATTATAGGACTTATAACATTATAGGATTATTATAGGCCACATGATTATAGGCCCCTCTCCCCTTCCTCAACCTCCCTGACAATTTTCTATCGGAGATCTGAGATCTGAAACCTGAGATCTATTACCCCACCCATGAGGTGGTCAGAAACCCGATCACAAAAATAATTATTACCGTCACCCCATACTCCAGCAAGCTCTCCATGTATACCCTCTTGGACAGCCGTTGTTCCAAGATGCCAAGCATGGCGTATAAGATCGAGGTCAACATTAGTCCTCCCATGAACGGTTTTACAGGCCAAAATGACAGTACCAAACCCACCGTCCCAATGATCCAGCTAACAGCCAAAGAATATTTTCCGGAAACTCTAAGAATGTCTTCCTTTAGGTCCACACTCCAAAAACTTGGGAAGGATAATATTAGAGAAACAACAAATACCATTGGCGCTACCCACCAAAAGGGTAATTTTAGGCTGAGTGTAACCGTAAAGAAAAATAACGATGCCACCAAAGTCAAAATAAAATTAACCGAACGGGCCGCTCTGAAAAGCTGAATAGTTCTTATGGAGGCAACCGAAAAGATATTTTCGATGAGCAAAATCCCATACATCGCCAGAGCATACAATATGAAATATATTATTTTAAATAAGCCGGCCAAAAGCATTGACGACTCCAACTGAAAGGTTCTTCCAAACATTCTGGGAATTACGGTGGGAAGAAAATTTGCAAACAAACCACAACCCAAAGTAAACATGACCGGCAAGACCATGAGCGTAAGCCATTCAATGCCTTTCAGATCGTCAAATAGCGCCCAAACCGATAGCACATAAGCAAGAGAAGAAACCGCAAGATAAAGACCAAAACGGTAATCTACCGGAGCGGTCGTGGTCAACCACAAACACACAGCAACCATGGTGCTGATCAAAATAAATCTTGTTCTTTTTGACATGCTTAATCTAAATTACTCCATACCTCAACCACATCATCTAGCTCAGATAATAGATCGATAAGGTTGGTTATTTGTTTCTTGTCAGATTCATAGACACTAACTTTCGGGAGTGGAGAAATAGATTTCATATAAGAGACCGACCCCGGTCCTCCCAACTTAGCGCTATGTTTATCCAAAACACTTTTCACTTCACCGGAAGTCCGGTTTCTGTTATCCGTAACGGCAGTAATCAAAATACCCACTCCATACGGGCCATATGCTTCATATACCACCTCTTCTACCACAGAGTCGGAACCTACACCGGAAGCCTTGTCAATTGCTCTTTGTATATTTTCCCTGGGCATATTTACCGATCTGGCCTCATCAACACAGGCACGTAAATACGGATTACTATCAACATCACCGGAGCCTCCTTTTTTAACGGCTATATGGATCTTTTTCGCAATTTTAGTAAAAACAGAACTTCTCTTGCTATCTTCGATTGCCTTTTGATGTTTTATCGTCGACCATTTTGAATGCCCTGACATATTATCTAGAATTTTAACAGCTGGAGGCACCCAAAACAACTTGACAAGGGACATTAAACTCATTATCATTTCTCAGCATGAACAATGACAATGTAAACGATTTACAACAAGAATCTATTAAATCTGCAATCGCCAAAAAATGGGACGAGGCAATCTCTCTTAACGAAAAAATTCTTGAACTAACTCCAGACGACCTTCCCACTCTAAATCGCCTAGGTATTGCCTATTCAATGAACAAAGAGAACAAAAAGGCCATGGCCAGCTTTGAAAAAGTTCTCGCAATCGATCCACACAACCAAATTGCCAAAAATAATTTAATGCGCCTAAAGGCAAACAAAAAACAAGGACTTGCCAACCCTTATTTTCAAACCGTAAGCTTTATCGAAGAACCGGGAAAGTCAAAAGTCGTTCCCCTTGTCAGCCAAGGAGAACCCAAGATTTTTTCAACCCTCAATATCGGTGAGCCTGTGGAGCTATCTCTCTCTAAACACAAGGTAAAGGTTACCAGAGATAAAGATTTCATTGGTTATTTACCGGACAATCTCTCGCACCGTTTGATGAAGTTGATCAACGCCGGATATAAATACAAAACTATCATGAAATCGGTGAACGCAAAAAGTCCTCAAGTCTTTATTCTGGAAGCAAAATCATCCAAACGACTCAGAGGAATTCCCTCCTTCCCTCTGGATGACAAAGAGCATCTACCTTCACTGTCTGCCGGAGAATCAAGTGAAACTCCACCCTTAGAAATCTACGACCCCCTTTTGGGTGATGAAGCTTAATACTTTACTTTAGCCAGAGCTCGACTCCCCTGTTATCTGATTCTATATTTGGTTGGCGCTGTTCACAATTAAGTTGTTGTAATAAGAATTTTTCTGTATTTGGATAAGATCCCCACGAAACAAAAATACATCCATTTCCCGAAAGGTCTTGGGTTGGATCCGTTTTTACCTCAACCACTCTAATTCCGGCAGCTTCCATTTGTCTTGACACTAAGGTACCCAACCCTGACAATCCTGACAAATTATTTATTGTCGCATCACAATTTTCATTCAAAATTGACTCTAATAAAAACTTATTTTTTGTCCACAATGAAATGATACTATTGAAGACTAGAAACTCTTTGCCATCCGGCTCCGTAATTTTTTCCATCGCATTATTGGGAATGTCCATTTCTAATACTTTCTTCGATGAAACTGCATCATCCAAATATTTACGGATCAGAAATCTATCTCTAACGCTTAAATTAGTTCTTAAGTTGATTTTGTGCAAACTTGCCAACACTTCTTCAACCGATACCTCACCAGGCACTTTGATGGTTCTGGACACCGCAACACCCATTGACAGTCCAAGGGATTTCTCAAAAATTTCATATGGGTGTTTCTCCGACACGCCATAATCCCAAAGTGAACCTATCGGATACTGTGCCTGAGAATTATAAATTTTGATTTTCAATTTCTCCGGAAGATTGACCCACCCTAAAATATCTTCATCGGGCCGAAGAACTAACAAGGCGCTGCCACGGTTTCCCACAACCGCCAAATTTATTCCAAGTTTATTGGAAAAAATCCCCTCGCTCAGAACACGAGTTACTACTAAGCCCAAAATCATCATCAAAAAAACAATCCCCACAATCTCGATCTGCCTTCTTTTAGAACTCTCCTTCATAGATCTCCTTTAATGTTTCGTTTTGCCGAAGTTTGTATTTTTTCAAGGTGTCGGTATCTTTCCCAAATTTTTTCATCACCAGTCCAAGATGTAGTCCGCTTACAAAATGAGGAAAGATCACATAACTTGCTCCCGCCTTATAAAGCTCGGATGCCTGGGTAGCCGACTCCGCATCTACGATGGTGGGGACGGTGATCCCCTTTTGTTTTAGCAATGAAAGAAGCGCCATGGAATCATCAATATCTTTTACTGTAGAAATAACCATTTTTGCCGCAGATAAGTTTGTGAGTTCCAACACATCGGGATCGGATGCATCCGAAAAAATAGCCAACTCTCCCCTATTTTGCAGGTTTTTTACCACATCCGGGTTAAAGTCTACAATTAGTACCTTTTCACCGTTCTTTTTCAAAGACGCCAAAATACTTCTGCCGGTCCGGTCGCCACCCATGAGGATCACGTGATCTTTAAGTCCCGCCACACGGGAATCTCTTTCTGTCGCTTTGAATACTGATGGAAATACTTTGGCAATAAATCGGTAGATCGAGGAAGTTCCCAACATCAATAATGTCGATAATACCATCGATAATAGTCCAGCCACTGTAACCGCAGAAACAATTTCATTTCCCCAATAGCCCTTGGAAAAACCGATCGACATGACAATAAGCGAAAACTCCGATAACTGTGTCATATTTAGACTTACGGCAAAAGAAATTTTGCGCTTCAAACCAGCCAGGAAACAGCTTATCTGGGTAACTCCAAACTTGCCGAATATTGCCAAGGTGGTGATTTGAAAGACCAAAGACCAATTTACCGCGCTTGAACCCACCTCCAAACCCAAAAGGACAAAAAAGAGTGTCAAAAAGATATCGCGCAACGTTTTTACTTTACTTACAATCTGGTAATGGGCCCAACCACTCGACAATGAAACTCCGGCCAATAAACCACCGATTTCCGCACTCAAACCTAGAATTTGAACAGAAAAATACAAACACACAAAAAACCATAGCAGGCTAAATAGGATCAAGTCTTCAGTCGAGCGGATCAAGTATTTCATTATCACTCCTACAATTAGGTGTCCGGCCACGTTGATTACCAATAATAAAATCAGCAGTTTCATCCCTAAAACAGACAGGCCGGAAAGATCGAAGCCGTTCTGTAGCCCGGGTATGAGCACCAAGAGAATGATCGCTAGAAAATCCTGGAGCAAAAGCAAACCCAATGTTAACTTTCCGGAAAAACTCCCCAAATCTCTCTTTTCGGACAGGATCTTAATAACTACGATCGTACTGCTGAAGGATAATGCAATTGCTAACACAAAAGAGTTCAAGGGCTGAAAACCTAGGATGGATATGGAGAAAAAATAAAATAATGCAATCAAGAATATGGTCTGGCATAAAAATATTTTGACAACCGCACTCCCCACATGTTTTAATTCACGCCAGTTCAGTTCCAAGCCGACCAAAAAAAGAAGTAGGGTGATACCTAAAGTTGACAGTAATCTCATAAAATCCAAGCTTGAGTTTCCAATAATACCGGTAAGTCCTACCAAAAAGCCGGCCAGCACTTGACCAACGATAGAGGGTAGCTTAAACAAACGGAAGGCAATTCCAAGAATCACTGCCGTCGAAAAAACCACCATCAAATTCATTAAAAAAACATCCATAAATCATTCTAACATTCTACGTCAGTGACGATAAGAATTTCTCACAATCCATAGGCAAGGGCGCTTCGATTGAGATCTTCTTACCCCCATAAGAATTGAATTCAATACTACTAGCGTGGAGAAAATGATGAGAAAGGTGCTCCCTATCTGCTCTAGAAAACTTTCGGTTCAAATATTTGTAATCCGAAAAAATTGGCCACCCCAAAAAAGACATGTGCACTCTTATCTGATGGGTTCTCCCTGTCTTTAAGTTGAGCTTAAGTAAAGTAAGTGAGTCTTTCCAATGTTCATGACCAGGATAATTAAATCTTTTCTCAACTTTCCAAGCCGTAACCGCCCTTTTTCCTTCATAGTGTACTTGCCACTTTTCTCGGTCGTACAGACTTCGCTTAAGTGGCAAAATCGTCTCCCCCTGATCCGGATCTACCCTACCATGAACTAAGGCTAAGTAAGTTTTAATTATTTTTCTATTCTTAAATAAATCCAAATAATATGAGAGGGCTTCGGGATGTTTTGCGATCATTAGGCACCCGCTAGTTTCTTTGTCGAGCCTATGACAAATCCCACTCCTCTGTCTATACAAATCTTCAATATCTTGAGTTCTTGCGTTCTTGAGCTCTAGAGTTCTCTCATACCACCCTCGTTCCTCCACCCAATCTTGAACCGTCATTCCTTTTATCGACCGTGCCCTATTTACCACCAAATCAACCGGCTTATTTATAACCAAAGTGTCCTTATCTTCGTATAGAATTGGAATCTCCATTACCCATAAGTATACCCGCCTGCAAGAGCTGATGCTCTAGCATCTGCGGGCAGGTATGAGAGTATTTGAAATTAAATACAAAACAACGCCGATCGTGATCATTACGTCAGAAATGTTGAACCAAAAAGGCATGACCGGCAGATAAAGATAATCCCATACACCTCCCCAAAGCAACCGAGGTATTAGGTTTCCCATCCCTCCAAATATTAAAGGTAGTAAGCCCAGATTACCCCTCATAGTTTTGAACCGAAAATAAGCAAAAACAAAAACGATATAAACAATAACAGCAACCGTCGTTCCAAGCCGGGGCAAAAGCCCAAAGGATACACCTTGATTAATCATTCCCATTCCCCTACCACGAAAATAGCTTTGCAAAAACAAATCCAACAGCACCAAGAACATTGCAATTCCAATCTGAGATCTGAAATCTGAGACCTGAGATCTTATTCTCACCCCAGCTTCTTCTCCATCTCCCTCTCACACGACATGCAATACTCTGCCGTAGGATTTACGGCCAACCTATCTGTATCAATCATCTTTTTACAATTTGCACAGATTCCGTACTTCCCCAACTTAATTCTCGTCAGCGTCTTTCTAATGGCAATAATGGATTTACTGATCTGAGTTCTCATGGCAAAAGATCTATCGTGCTCCACGTTTTCAGCCACATCAGAATCAACCGAATTGTCGTCGTCTCTATTCCCCACGACAAACGGGTCTATCTTTTTGAGCTCCTTCTTGGTCTCTTTGAGTCTCTTTTTCTCACCCTTTAAATAAGAAATCAGTGGCCTTAGTACAGATATGGGAAATTTGATTGATTTATTTTCTTCCATGTTTAAAAATTATTTTAATATCCTCCGTCGCTGTCCTGCCAGACCTAATATACACCAAAACTATTCCTCCCACAAACAAGAAGACGCTCCACAAATTGCTGCCTATTGAAAACTGTCTGAACACCAACAATGTCTCGACCAAAGATAGCAATCCCCACGTGGATATCGTAAGACCCGTAATCAAACCTGATCTGGATGAAGTTTTATTACTTTTGTACCAGCCAAACGTTCGATACTTATCTTCAGCGTTCCATGCAAGTATAAATACCAATAGATACGCGCATGCGAATAAACCATATTGCCAAGAATAAGCCAGGCAAGCCAAACCGGCAAAAAATACAGCAGTGCCGGCTAAAATCCCTAACGAAGCCAGATCGAACCAGTCCATAAACTTAGCCCGAACTCTTCTGGCCGTCCAAAATATCCCCAAATATGCTCCCAAAATTACTCCCCACTTATCAATTCCCGGAAAATTGGAAAACAAAAAAATTCTCGGAAGATGATCCCAAAAAGTCGTTATATTTAACATCACGAACGATAATCTTCCCACTATAAAAGCCCAGAAAGCCGACATCACGATGCCATCCAATACGTGAAACTCCTCAAAATGGGAATCGATGGCCTTCTTGAAAAAAACAAAGGAACCCCATAGAAAAGAGATGGTTGCCAACAACCCAAACCCGTATATTGAGATATTTCCTATTCTGTAAATAGCATCATTCATATTAGATAGAGTATACTAAAAATCACATGCTTTCGATTGCCCACGGACCAACCGGCGCCCTGATCGCCTCAAAGATTCCAAACCCGTACATTAGTATTCCTCTCATCATCATTTCTCATTTCATCGAAGATCGTATCCCCCACTGGGATGTAGGTCAAGGCCTAACCAGCAAGAAGAAAAGAAGACAAACCGCCTTTTTGCAAGAATTGTTTTTCGATTTTCCACTTTCAATTTTGATTGTCTATCTTTTCTTCCAAATTGGACGCCCTTTTGATTGGCGACCGTGGATGGGTTGGTTTTTCAGCCTAGTTCCTGACTTTTTAGAGTTCCCCTACCTATTTCTAAATCATCGTGGGTTCCTGATCAGAAAGTTTGCTGCCTTCCACACCTGGTCGCACCGCTCTACACCCAATAAATTCTGGGGGCTTCTTCCACAAGTTTTGGTTTTGCTACTTATCCTCCTTCTAAAATAAGCCTCCGTAAAATTAATTTGCTCTTCCTGTATATTCTCCAGACTCGGTATTGATCTTAATCGTGTCACCCGGGTTGATGAACAGCGGCACCATCACGGTGAGACCCGAAGCCGTCTTAGCCGGCTTCAGCACATTGCTCACAGTGTTTCCTCTGGCACCAGGCTCACTCTCTGTAATTTTCATTATCACTGAAGAAGGCACTTCGACGCCAAGTATTTTTTCATCCCAAAACAGCACCCAAGCTTTTTCTCCTTCGATTAAATACTTTACATCGTCACCCAATACCATCAAGGGAATCTCAAATTGATCAAAGGATACCGGATCCATGAAATATCCCTTCTCATCGTCTTTGTACAAATACTGAAGGTGTTTCTTATCCAGAGAAATATCTTCCACCATATTCCCCGAGATGAAACCCTTGGTAACAATTGCTCCATTTAATAAGTTCTTTGCCTTTATCTTAATCGTTGCATTTCCCCTACCCATCTTGGTAAAGTCGTATTTCATGACCCTAAAGGGGACCTCCTCTTCGGTAAAAGTCACACCCACCTTCAATTTGTTTACATCTATCATGCCTACATTTTACGCCCCAAGAGCCTCCACTAGCAACCCTAGGTTATTTGATATAATATGGGTCATATCCCAAAAAGTACGCTAAAAAGGAGAAAAAATGTTTCGCAATTTCGTAAATACCATCAATCTCATCTTTGCGCTCACTTTGGCCGTGTTTTTTCTCAGCGATGGTTTGACGATAGGTTGGATTATCTACCTCGTCGTCGGCATTATCGCACTGTCCATTTTCCTGCCATGGTACGGGCGGTATATTACCCGAAGCAAGTAGTTTTCCTTTCTTCAAACCCGCCATAGGCGGGTTTTTTGGTGCCGAGAGAGGCCTGCCCGCCTGTGGCGGGGGCTCGCCTTCGGTCTAGCCTCAGGGCCTGTCTCGCCAGGTTCGTTACGAAACTGTCTCCGACTATTCGATCCCCCCTTATGACCATAAAAAATCTCCCCACAAGGGAGAGATTTTTTTGGGTGCCGAGAGAGGGGCTCGAACCCTCACGGCCTTGCGACCACAGGTTTTTGAGACCTGAGCGTATACCATTCCGCCATCTCGGCAATATTCCACAGCTACTAACTATATTTCAAAAGAGCACATTCACATTTTATGGTTTTTGAGCGCCCTATGCTTTCGCTTGGGCACTTCGCACGGTAAATTTGGCTCAGCCCGCGCGTATACCATTCCGCCCGCCTGCAGTAGCTATCGCTACAGCGATTGCGGGCAGGCCATCTCGGCAACTCTTCTATTTTACAACGAGTAACGCAAGTTTGACCAATACTTAACGGGCGTCTTTTTCTTGACTATTACAGCCCTATAGCCTAAAATTCACTCATAGGCTCGCAAATTAACTTTTTGGAGGAAGAGAAGATATGAAAAGCAAGATAAACTTGACCTTTTTGGCTATTTTGGCTTTTTCTGTGATTTCAACACTTATTTTGACCCTCAACACGATTTCTTCCGGGGTGCCGATCTATGGTGCGATTGCCGGAGTCGTTGCCTTTGGAGGTTTCCTGTATCTCTTCATATTCTCCCGAGCCGATTTTCGTTATGTCGTCTACCACACCAATGCAAAGGTTTCGGGTCCGGCCACCCTTGTCGAACTAGATAGTGGCTTAACGACCATCTACTTAGGAATCAGGACTCCAGCTCAAAGCATAACCGTCGATCTTCAAGCAATTCCCAAGTCCGCGTTGTACTTTGGCCGCTGGGAGGTGTACGGGGAAAAGGACTCCAAACTAGTTCTTTGGCACGACCACACTCTCTTCGGAGGCGGGTGGTACTACACCCAACATTAGACAATTTCCTGCAAGACCCCGCCACGAGGGGTCTTTTATTTTAGCCTTTCCTCTACCTTATCCCAATTGACTATCTCCCAAAAAGCCTTCACGTAATCCGCTCTCTTGTTTTTGTATTTTAGATAGTAAGCGTGCTCCCAAACATCAATGGCCAACAAAGGCTTAAAACCGTCAACTAATGGGTTATCCTGATTGGCAGTCGACAATACTTCCAATCCCCCTTCTTTGTTTTGCACCAACCATCCCCAACCACTCCCAAATCTGCCCAAAGCCGTCGCCTCAAAAATCTTCATAAATTCTTCAACGCTTTCAAAGGATTTCTCCAGCTCTCTCATGAGCGATTCTCCGATGTGTCCTTCGCCAGGGGTAGTCATCTCTTCCCAATAAAAATCGTGATTCCACACTCCTCCAGCGTTATTTTTTACCGCCGGAAGTTCGGAAGACAGTAATTCTTCTAAAGTCTTCACTTGAAGCTGTTCATTTTCTGCCAATGCTTTGTTCAGGTTATCAACGTAAGTCTGGTGATGTTTATCGTGATGTATCATCACCGTCTCTTTGTCCATCACCGGCTCAAGAGCGTCGTAAGCATAAGGTAAGGTATCTAACAAGTAGGGATATGTTTTTATCATATCTAAATATACCAGGTCTATTTCTGATGTCCTCTGTCCACTCCGTAAAACTTTACCCTGTCCCCTCTAAACTTTAGGTCCAAGGAACCCAGCCCACCGTTTCTGTGTTTTGCAATCGAAAGTTTCATATCCTCCAAATTATTATCGTCGGTTCGATACATAAACATAACCACATCGGCATCTTGCTCGATACTTCCCGACTCACGCAGGTCGGCTAGTTGAGGAATCTTTTCGGTCCTGCTTTCAATTCCCCGGTTAAGCTGAGATAAGGCTAACACGGGAATCTTCAGCTCACGGGCCAAATTTTTTAGACCCTGAGAAATTGCTCCCACTTCCTGCACCCGACTTTCATAACTTTTATCTCCTACTACAAGCTGTAAGTAATCAACTACCAGCAACTTCAACCCAACTTGAGAATGTAACTTTCTTGCTTTGGTACGAAGTTCCAAAATTGACTGACCCGGAGTATCGTCAATATACAAAGGACAGTCTGCCAAGACACCCATAGCTTCCGAAAGGCGGGCAAAGTCGTCTTCTTTAAGATTCCCTGTTTTCAATTTCCATGCATCAATATTTGCTTGGCCCACGAGCATGCGGTCTACCATCTCCAAGTTACTCATTTCCAACGCAAAGTAACCCACCGGCATTTTTCTCTCAACTGCCGCAAATTGTGCAATGTTGGTTGCCAAAGTTGTTTTTCCAATACCCGGCCGTGCCGCTAAGATAATCAGATTACTGTCCTGCATACCGGCGAGCATATTGTCTAAGTCCGAAAATCCGGTAGGTACGCCACGCAATCCATCAGGAGAGTTGTGAAGTGAATCCAAACGATCAAAGCTCTCAGCCAAAGCGTCTTTGATCGGCACAAAAGATTTTCGTACATGGGTCTGAGACAAGGCGTAAATCGACTGCTCGGCTTTATCCAAGATCTCCCCAAGCGGCTTCCCTTCATCAAACCCCATTTCCCCCATCTGAGCTCCTGCCGAAATTAATAATCTCTTGATATGACAATCTCGGACGATCTGCGCATATTTCTGGACGTGAGAGGCTACCGGGACTTCATTCGAAAGTTCAGATAAGTATGTCCTACCCCCAACTCTATCCAAAAGCTTATTCTTTTTCAGCCAATCGGAAACCGTCAAGACATCAATGGGATCTCGGTTTTCATACAAAGACACCATCGCTTCAAAAATCTTGCCGTTATTGTCGTTATAAAACATCTCTGGCTTCAAAATCACCGCGATATCCACGATAGCATCTTTATCAATCAGAACCGATCCAAGAATTGATTTTTCGGCGTCATCGGCGTGGGGTGGAAGCCTGAGATTAGCCATTCATCAATAAAATTTGGGTGTCGTCGGGCAAACTACCTTCGTCTAATTTAATCTTGTGTACCGACTCTCCGGACACCGGAAATTTATTTTTCTCCAGGAAATTCTCCAAAGTAGTTAACTCCTGAATTTTCGACGTCAATGTTTTGAAATGCATAGGAATGGCATATGAGGGCTGTATTTCTTTGATCATCTCCGTTGCTTCATTTGCATCAAGAGTAAAAGTACCACCAACGGGTACCATCAAAGCGTCGACAGAACCAACTTTCTCCAGCTGGGTATCGGTAAGTTTGTGGCAGATATCTCCCAAATGAAGTAGATGAAGCCCATCCATCACAATAAACATAATCAAGTTTTTCCCCCTATCAGCCCCGTTATTCTTATCGTGAAACGTCCTCATCGCTGAAATTTGTACTCCGGCAATTTCATACTCCCCTTCTCTGTCAATAACAAAGGTACTGGGCCGACTAATCGGTCCGGTAATCACTTCCACGGCACTATGGTCATCATGGGAATGCGAGATAGTAACTACATCAGCCACATCTTTCGCCAAAGGCATGCCCACCATATCAGTCTTAAAAGGATCCAGATAAATCACCAAACCGCCTTTACTCTTCAACTTAAAACATGAATGCCCAAAATATGTGATTTCCATGAAACAATATTACCACAGACCCAGGGTATATAATCTAGAAGCAATGCGCAAAGAAGTACTTCTAGCAATCATTTTTGGTGTAATTCTTGGAGGAGTTATTCTGTATGGAATAAATCTGGCCAACAAGTCCGTTTCCAACACTCCAACAGAAAAAACCGTCGACTCCCAAATAACTCCTACCCCCACCGTCACCGGGAAATCACTATCAATTGTTAGTCCTCAAAACCACTCCGTCACTTCCGATAAAATCTTATCTCTTACCGGGAGAGCTGGTCCAAGTTCCAATCTGGCAATAATCTCCGAGCTGGACGATCTAATTATTGAAGCCAGTCCCGAGGGTACATTCTCAGCCCAGATAAACCTCATAGGTGGAGAAAACACCATTTCTATCACAGAACTGCAAAACGATCTGACTACAAAAACCGAAACTATTACCATCATCCAAACACCCAACCTTCCCGAATGAAAAAATTCTACATCTCACTTTTTTTTCTCACACTCTTTGTCATTCCCGCGCAGGCGGGAATCCATCCCATTATTCCATCTCATGTCCTCGCCGCCGCCAAAACCGCCACTCCCTCTGCAACTCCTACAGAAACCACCATTACTCCGTCACAGACTCAAGACATTCAAGAAAAGATCAAGGCTCTGGTAAAGGAAAACCTTAGCGCCACCGAGTCTACCCTTAAAGAAAAAATCAACCAGCAAACCTTGGTCGGTTTTGTCGGATTAACACAGTCAATCAATTCCGGCAACATTACAATCAATACTAAAGATGGCACCATCTTGCAAATTACCACAGACGAAAAAAGCGTTATCTACAAAGGTGGCGCCAACATCAAGATTTCCTCAATGGCCATTTCCGACAAGATCATTGTTATCGGTACTCTTTTAAAAGAAGATATTGTTCTAGCAAAAAGAGTTGTCGCCATCCCCGATGAACCCATTCTAATCGTCTCCGGTACCATGGTGAGCAAAGTTTCTTCCGTGGATATTAAGAAAAAGCTTATTGGACTGACTATCAACAATCAGGAAGTCGTCTACGGATTAACCAAAAAATCTACTATCAAGATGGAAAATATCAAAGTCGGCACCACCATCTTCGCCATCACCAAAAAATTTGAGGGCAAAGACCTCCTCTCCCGCGCCAAAGTAATTTGATTCGTCATTGCGAAGCACGCAGTGCTGTGGCAATCCATCCCCCTTAAACCTCCCACGCTCGTGCGCTTGACAGACACTCACGAGCGTGTTATGCTATAGGATCTTCAAATCCAACATTCCGGCTAGTCCGGGAAAGGACCTTAAATTGAAAACGCACCGTTTGGCTCAGATCCTCTCCATTCTCATTTTGGTCACATTCGCCTCCTGCGCACCAGCCAGGATCACTGAAGTTCAAAACATCAAGAATAGCTACGTTTGCCCTCTCGACTACGACCAGATCATCTGGAATCTTAATTTGAAAGAAGAAGATGTCTCAGATAAAGAGATTCGAGAGTATTATGAAGCCTTCTGTCATATGGATCTGACCGCAACGCTAACCAAAGCGGGTTTGGCAGACATAGACGAACTCCTTGATGCCCAAGAGGCTTATCTCAAGAGCTACGACCTGGTAATCCCAAAGTCCACATCGCCTGGATTTAACTCCTTCGACAAAATGCCGAACCGGGACATTCTATTACTATGGGTCTCTGCTATAGCGATGGCCCAACAAGTTCCCGACCAAATCACTTTGGTCAAGACTGAATCCCACTGTGACGGTGATGAGAAGACACCACCCTGTACTCTGTGGCGAGAATATGAATACGTAGCGAGCAACGGCTCGCACATCTTCATCTCGACTCTTGAGTTAGGAGATGGAACGATCGTGGGCGTCTTTGTTATTCAGGCTTTCGACACCTCCTATGTTGCCAGAAACTGCGACACATCAGTAATAAATAATCCGGAAGGAATATATGGGTGTCCATTGACCTGGTCCACTCTCCACTTCAAGGATGGTCACTACGTAAACTTATACGAAAATGGCCTTGTCATGCTTGACAGCTCTCGCTATCCGTAAGACACGAACACACTCCACTAAATCCAACTCCCTCACCTCGGGGGAGTTTTTTATGTAAAATGAGTCAATGCCTGCCCTAAGCAAGACCCGCACTACCGCCTATCTTTTTTTGCTTCTCAACACCATCTTGTGGGGTGTTGCCTCCCCTATCATCAAGCACTCTCTAAACTTCACCACTCCCTCGCTCTTTCTCCTCTACCGCTACGTTATTGCAACACTGATTTTCTTTCCTTTTTTTCTGCTCCATCGATCTCGCTCCCCTCAGCCAATGAAGCT
>DQFC01000032.1 GCA_003531665.1 Candidatus Collierbacteria bacterium | reverse complement strand
CTGGTACCAGTCTGAAATAAAGACATGGGTAATTGAGAAACTTGGCGTTTCTTGGCATACTTGGTGCTGATGGCGCGACGTCTGTTGTAATTTTCATTGGCCATTTTGATACGACGATTGAGAAGAATCTCCACATGTCCCAGGATCTTGTTTTCGTATAAATATCGACCTTTGATAGCAAAGTCTTCAAGGGCGCTCCAAACTCTCCACTTTGGAGAAAACTCGGTACTAAGAGCATGCCACTCCTTGGAGGCATTTACTCCTATCATGATATTTGGAAGAGCCAGAATAATACAGGGGATAAGAATCAGAGGTTGAAAGAAAAGTATGGGAACAGCGGTAGCAATAATGGTAAAAATTATCTCCGGAAAGGTGGAGATAGGAACAATAAGGGACCAGACAGAACGTCCGGTGTTATCCGTTACTTTTTGCTGGAGATTTCTTGTTTCCGGAGATTCAGCGATGGAGACCGGAAGCAAATTTATTTTTCTGGAAATGGTGACCTGTATTCGTTCCGATAGTGAGCTGGAAATGAAGTCGCTATAGACTCCGTCAATCTCACTAAGAATTTGCTGAATGCGATCAATGATCAGACCGACTGAAGCGGCAATAATCATGGTGCGGATTCCTCCGGAAACATCGTGGGTGGTGAGGGCATTTATCACAGAGTCAATGAGTGCCTTGCTTACCAGCAGTGAAGGGTAGACTAAGGCACCATTAAAGGCATTGGCCAGGGTAATTTTCAGAAAGATTTTCTTGTCAATTGTCCAAACTATTTTGACTGTGGAGATATAGGTAACAAAAAATTCTTTGAGATTGTTGACGGTTTTTGAGTTTCTGAACATAAGAAGAGATGTTTTCATTATAATAGGAGTAGTGATGAATAAACCAGGCTTTAGTTCGATGACGAACATTCTCGATAAATACGAGCTGGATGAGACGAAGCAAAAAAGGATAAGCCGTGAGTGGCAGGATTATGCATATCGACTGGCCGTCGCGCTGGATGACACAAAACACACTGCCATTTATATGAGAATAGTAAAAAGTTTGCCTCGGGAAATGGTCGAAAAGGCCAAAAGCTTTGTAATGGATGCCGGAGCACGAAGTAAGGGCAAAATGTTTATGTGGAAACTAAAACAACTCAAAGAGGAAGGGAAGAGTAATGGAGTGGTGTAATCTAGTAAGATGGATGGGTGAATAGGAAACTTGATGTTGGGGGTTTGCTAAAAGGCTATTGGGGAAGAGCAGTTATGCTTTCGGTAATGCTGTTTTTCGTTTATGTGGGAGATGGCATTTTGAGTGATTGGGTGCCTTCTTTTATTCAGAATTCAGTAAATAGTCCATTGCTTATGGGCATTATTATTTCATTTTCATCTTTGGTTGGATTTGGTGCCGACCTGATCTTCCCGCAATTATTAAAACATGTTAAGACGAGAAAAGTATTGTTGATGGCCATTGGCTCAAGTTTAGTGTTTTGTGGGGTATTGTTGTGGAGTGTGGCTTGGCCACTTATTGTGCTCTTTTTGTTGGCTATGGGTGTGTGGGGTGTATATTACGAATTTTTGGGATTTGGTGGCCAGGCATTTGTATCCGAATCTGTGCCTGTAACCGCCAGATCGGGAGTTTGGGCGGTGATGAGTGCGTTTAGAAGTCTAGCGTACTTCATTGGCCCCATACTTGGTAGCTATTTGGCAATAAGTAAAGGGGACTATTGGGTGGTGATGGTGGCGACTGTGTGCGTTGCCCTTGGTTATCTTGTTTGGATGATTATGGGAAGGAGCAACAGAGAGTCTGTGGTAGATGAACCTGCCGAGAGAGTAAGCTTACTGAAGGAAATTCAACACTGGTGGACTTTGTCCGAGCGTGTCTGGCCAGTTCTGGCTATCAGTTTGATGATGGGGATAGTCGATGCAACCTATTGGACCACCGGCACAGTGTTTTCCGACAATTTAGCGAAACAAAACTGGTGGGGAGGATTGTTTTTGCCCCTCTATACCTTGCCGATGGTATTTGTGGGTGTCGTGATTGCCCGATGGGGAGTATATAAAGGGAAAAAGAAGTTAGCCGAAATATTTATGTTGATTTCCGGACTATTACTAGTGTTGATTGGGCCAAGTGACAGCGTGATAGTTGCCCTGACTGTTTCGCTGTTAGTGGGGACAATGCTTTCTGTGTCATGGCCTATGACTGACGCCGTGTACTCAGACATCGTAAGTCGTATGGGGAGTGAGGGGAAACATATGGTGGGTTTGTCCGGATCGACACTTAGTGTGGCCTACATTGTTGGTCCGATCATTGCGGGTTTGATATCACAATTTGTGGGTGAGAAAAATACGTTTGTGGTTATGGGAATTGTATTGACACTTGTATCTCTATGTTTGCTGGTGGTTACTCCTAAGAAATTGCGATTACCACAGGCAGAGATAAAGACTTGGGATGACTAGCCCATCTGTAAGAGAGTAGGTGCTAGAATTAAATCAAGGTATGTTTAAAGATAAAGTGGCCTTGCATCAGTATGTGTTGTTAGGGGTAATGGGGTTTTTAATATTGCTTAAGATTTTGACGGGAAATTTTATTTTTGGGATTGAGCTTTTGTGGTGGCTATTTGGAGCAATCATTGGGTTTTTGTTTGTTTTTAGTGACCGATTTGTTTATAGCTTTTTGATGAAACCGGAAGAGGCTTTGGGCAAGCGGTTGAAGGATTTATTTGGAGAAAAGAAATTTGCTGAAGGACTGATAACTTTGTTAAACGAAAGGCATGAGCAGAAGGAGCTGGTAATGAGAAGTTTTTTGTTCTTGATTGTTTGGCTGATTATGGCGCTATTGACGGTAACCAGTGTTTCCAGCCCATTCGCAAGAGGGTTCATGCTGGGAATTGGAATTCACTTGGTATTTGATCTGATTTTTGACTACTTTTGGAATCATGACCGATTTGATCTCTGGTTTTGGCAAATTAAAAGAGAGGTGGGCTCTGAGGAGAAGAGATGGTTCGTCATTTTGGTTCCAATTATCTTTGGACTTCTGGCAATAAATTTTTAGTGTTGACAGTTGGATACCGTGGGGGGTATAGTTAAAGAACTCAAGGAATCAAGAACTCGAGAATATAAAGATAATAAATATGACAATTGAAGAGAAGAAAAAAATTCAGGTTGCTTTGAAGAGAATCCAAGGCCAGGTGGGTGGAATTGAGAAAATGATTTCTGAGGATAAAAAGTGTGAAGCGGTGGTAACTCAGGTGGTNNTGTAACAAAGAAGAATATGCTAAGTTATTGAAGAGATTTCTTTAATCATTAATTAATATATATACAATGACCGTAGTAAAATTTACCGACCAAAATTTCAATGATGAGGTGCTTAAATCGGAAACGCCTGTGTTGGTCGACTTCTACGCCGACTGGTGTGGACCATGTCGCTTGGTGTCTCCAATTGTCGATGAGTTAGCGAATACGTATGAAGGAAAAATCAAGGTAGGTAAAGTGGATGTTGATGCTAACTCCAAAATAGCTGGAGATTACGGCGTTATGAGCATCCCGACGGTAATCCTATATCAAAAGGGAAAAGAGGTAGCAAGACAGGTGGGTTTTGGTGGTAAGGACGCCTACATCCAAATGATTGAGAAAGTTATTAAGTAAATTGAAAATCGATCACCTCTCGCCCGTATTCCTTTGTGGAAACCACAATCCGACTCGTCCAGCACTCGTCGGTTGTTTTAGCCTCGTCGCAAAATCCCGCCTTTGGCGGGAACCAAGCTTTTGCTCCTGCGGATAATTTCCCAAAGGAACACGGTCTACGGTGTTCTTAGATTTTCAATATAAATATATAGCAAAATGATTGAAGAAAAAAAGTGGGATGTAATTATTGTTGGTGGTGGACCAAGTGGATATACGGCGGCTTTGTATTTGTCGCGCGCGACACTGTCTGTTTTGGTACTTGCCGGAGTGAAGGCAGGCGGCCAGCTGATGAATACAACTCTGGTGGAAAATTTTCCGGGATTTAAAGACGGGGTGATGGGGCCGGATTTGATGATGAATATGGAGGCTCAAGCGAAAAAGTTTGGAGCTGAAGTACGGTATGAAGATGTGGCAAAAGTTGAGTTGGTTGGTGAAACCAAAAAAGTTTGGGTGGGAGATCCTTCGGCAGGCTCAGGACAAGAATATTCAGCGAAGGCGGTGATTATCTCGACAGGGGCGTCTTCGAAAATGCTTGGGTTGGGTGAAGAACAATGGATGGGGAAAGGGGTGAGTACTTGTGCCGTCTGTGATGCGGCTTTCTTTAAAGAAAAGATGACCGTCGTGGTTGGGGGAGGAGATGCGGCTATGGAGGATGCTTTAGCGCTGGCAAAATATGCCAGAGAAGTACATTTGATTCATCGAAGAGACTCTTTTAAGGCCAGCAAAATAATGCAAGAGAGGGTAGTAACAAACCCGAAAATAAAAATAATTTGGAAAAGTGAAGTGGTGGAAGTTAGGGGATCGGAAAAAATGGAAGGAATAAAAATTAAGAATGTGGAGACCGGATTGACAACCGATATGGTAGTTGATGGATTGTTTTTGGCTATTGGGCATTTTCCCGCCACCGAACTGTTTAGGGGTCAGGTGGTGTTGGATGAGAAGGGTTTCTTGAAAACGGGAATAACAAACGGGAACGCAAAGGTTTGGCTTGAAGGGTATCCCACCATGACTTCTGTGGATGGAGTTTTTGGCTGTGGTGACGTGGTGGACTTCAAATATAAACAAGCGATCACCGCCGCCGGCATGGGCTGTCAAGCAGCCCTAGATGCAGAAAAATATTTGACAGGAAAGGTCTCTAGCTACTAACCATGACTGATTTGTTGTTAACGGATGAGGAGTTGAATAGCAAGGTAAGTGAATTGATGATAGAGTTTGGGAATAGTAAGAGTAATGGTTCTGATAATAGCGAGTTTCAGGACATTGTGAACAGCAAGGACGAAGTCGTGGGGACTCTACCGAGAGGGGTAATTTGGGATAATAACTTACAGTCAAACACACGAGTTGTAAACATCTTTGTCGTTGATGGTGAGAAAAAGATATTGCTTCCAGTCAGATCCTTGAAGAAAAGATATTTACCTGGTGGATTTGATTTTTCTTGTGGGGAGAATTTACAGGCAGGAGAGGAGTACAAGGAAGCAGCTATCAGAGGCCTAAAAGAAGAGTTGGGATTAGCTGGATTGAATGTATCTGAAATGGGCTCATTTAAGCCGGATCCCAATAACGGGTTTTATTGTTTTGGAAAAGTTTACATGGCTAAGGTTTTGTCCGGTGCTGAGATTCATGCAAATCTTGAGGAAGTTTCTGAGATTCGGTGGTTTGACGCTCAAGAAATAAAGGAGATGTTGGTTGACCAGAAAGAAAAATTCAAAAGAGACTACAAATCAATTTTTGAACTGGCTTTTTATTCTTAGGATTCTAGTAACCGATTGATCTAGTTTTGTTTCATCAAGAACTCCGATATTGTAGGCGGCAAGAATTTGCTCATAAAGAGGTTGAGGATCGATTCCCTGTAAAAGAATCATATCCTCTCCGGCACGAAGACTTTCGATGGCGGCTTGGTCTTGAGGGAGACCGACTCCTGACATAGAGAGAGAGTCGGTCAGAAAGATTAGATCGTTTCCGCTAGGGAGGGCAGATCTGAGTTTGTCTAAAACTACTGGGCTAATACTGGCAGGCTTTTTGTCTAGTTCCGGGATGACGATATGCCCAATCATAACGATTCTGGCGCCATTGTTGATGGTGTCTATAAAAGGGATTAAGTCAAAGTTCTTAATTTCTTCCCAGCTATAGTCAAGGGATCCCGTCTTCTGGTGAGTATCGGTGTCGACGCGTCCGTGGCCAGGAAGATGTTTAATGACGCCGACGATGCCTTGTGTTTGTAGGGCTTTGAGGTACTCAGTAGCTTTGGCGCCATCGATGGCCGGGTCGTCAGCAAAGGAGCGATTTTCGATTACAGGATTATTTTTGGTGATGTCGGCAACAGGAGCAAGGTCTACGTTGAAACCTAAATCTTTGAGAGTTCTGCCGTGTTGTTCACCCCAGTAGGACACGGTGTTCTCCTCCGCCATTTTTCGCGGTGAAGGTGAGCCATCTTTGATCCTGGCGACTTTTCCTCCCTCTTGGTCTACCATAATCCACGCAAGCGGGTCTTGTTTGTGAATCGATTGGTTGTTGCTGAAAATGTCTTTTTCGGTTAATCCTTCAGCGTTGCTTTTTGAATAGATAATGTTGCCGCAACTCTCCAAGACCTTGAGAGCTTTTTCGAGAGTCTTTCCGTCGTAACTACAGACAAAAGTTTGACGGATCTTTTCCTCCAAAGTCATCCCGGATACTTGTGCAACAATTGGATCAATGACGGGCTGGCTACCGGTAGAGATAAAGG
>DQFC01000034.1 GCA_003531665.1 Candidatus Collierbacteria bacterium | reverse complement strand
CCTCAACTTGTCGAACACCAAGCCACGCCCATCCCCCCTGTTTCTCCTTCAACCTCCCCTCTACCGGTCGCCACGCCCATCCCAATAACGAGTTCAGAACAAACAGCTAACATCTCCGCACCAGCCACACTTGGAGTTTCATCTATTACTACCTCAGATACCAAACCAATCGAAAAATCAATTAGTTCCAATCTGACATCTGAGATCAGAGACCTGCCCGTCCGGCAGGCGGGTCTGAAATCCACTGAATCAATCACTCCCCCCGTCTCCCACCTTCCCATCCCCTTCACCCCCACCTCCCCCAACACTCTTGTTGGTCTTACCCTCACCCCTGAAGGAAAAATTCTCGAAGGGGTCTTGGTCGAAATTCAAAAAAACGGAATTACTTCTCGTGCTACCAAAAGTAATAAGTTGGGTCAATTCATGTTTGCCAGACCACTCGAAAATGGTCTTTACCAAATACTTGCCGAGAAAGAAGACTTTTCTTTCTCACCATACTCCCTCGACCTTACCGGTGCCATTATCCGACCTCTCAAAATCCAAGCAATCTAACCATGTCTGACAAAATAAAATCCTCTACACAAGAAAGCTTAGATATCTATACCATCAAAAATCATCTGATCTTCTTAAAAGATGGCTCCTGCTCTCTTGTCCTGAAAACCACCGCCATAAACTTTAATCTTCTATCCGAAGAGGAACAAGATGCCACCATATATGCCTACGCAGGTCTTCTAAATTCACTCTCCTTCTCCATTCAGATTCTCATTCGTTCTCAACGTAAAAATATTTCGGACTACATTAATCTCTTGGACAATCGGATTCAGGGAACACCATCCCAAAAGGTAAAAGAACAGCTTCTTTCTTACCGCCAATTCGTCAAGTCCCTTGTCAAAGAAAATAGAGTGCTCGAAAAAAAATTCTACGTCATTGTTTCATTTTCGGCAATTGAACTAGGTATTTCCAAATCCACTTTCAATCCTCTGTCCAAAAGCCCACAAAAACCACCTTTTGACCTGCAATATATCGAAGAAAAGGCCTCTATGGCCCTGTATCCGCGACGTGATCACATCATCCGACAGTTTGCCAGAATCGGTCTTAAAGCAAGTCAACTTTCCACCAGCGAATTGGTCACCCTTTTTTACACCATTTACAACCAAGGGAGTGTCACTCAAGCTATCACCCCAGGAAGATCCAACGCCTCCTAAAACCAGATCTTCAGTTATACTTAAATCATGGCTTTGAACCTTTTTACGTTGGGCAAAAAAAACAGTCCTCCTCAACAAAATTCTGCTGCCCCAGCAGTACAAGTTTCTACACCTCTTCAACCAGCAACTAATAACCAACAACCAAAAACTCCTTCGTTTGACAGTCAAAAATCCGCCACTTCCAGTCAATCAATCCAAGACATCATCGCCCCCTCGGCCATCGAAGTAGATTTTTCTCACATCAAAATCGACGATATTTATATTCGTACTCTTTTTGTTACCGGTTACCCTCGTTATGTCTCCGCCAACTGGCTTTCACCTCTGATTAACTTCAATCATTCTTTGGATATTTCCATGTTTATTTACCCAAGTGATTCCAAAGATACTCTCGACAGTCTCCGTCGGCGTATCGCCGAGATGGAGGCCGAGATAAACACCGACATCGAAAGAGGTCGCATTCCCCGTGCCGCCACCGAGGCTGGGCTGGAAGATGCCAAAGTTTTACAGTCCCAACTTGTCAAGGGTGCCGAAAAATTTTTCCAATTTTCTCTCTATATCAGTATCTCCGCCGAATCGGAAAAAGAATTGGATACTTCTACCGCCCAAATCCAATCCATGCTTGCGTCTCTCTTGATCATAAGTAAGATTGCCTCCTTATCTATGGAGGATGCTTTCAAGACCACCCTTCCCTACTGCAAAGACAAACTCATGCTCACGAGAAACATGGACACCACTGCCCTGTCCACCACTTTTCCGTTTACCAGTTCCGAGCTCTCCGACAATCAAGGAATTCTTTATGGTGTCAATGCACACAATGATTCTCTCGTTATTTTTGACCGGTTTTCACTCGAGAATGCCAACATGCTTATACTCGCCACCAGTGGCGCTGGTAAGTCCGTGTCCTATAATGAGACAGTCCTTATAAAAAATTCTGCTAATGAGGTTAAGAGAACCAAAATAGGACCCCTTGTCGAAAACATAATCCGACAAAAAGGCTCGGTCAAATTAGATGCTGAAATGATCGGCAATATTAATCCAGGAATTAAAGTATATTCTTTTAATCCTCGCACCCTCAAGGGTGAGTGGTCTTCAGTCACGGTAGCAGCCAAAAAAGATGCTCCTTCTTATCTTTACCGATTCGCCACCAAGTCGGGAAGAATGATTACCACCACAGCCGACCATAATATGTTGACGTTAAATAATGCTCAGATCCAGGTCGTCAAGAGCGATACTATAAAAACAGGTGATTATATTCCACTCCCTCGGCTTATCCAGGAATCGACTTCCAGCACCGCCAAACACTCATCTCTCTATTACGAACTCATCGGCTATTACACAGCAGAAGGATGCAGTACCGAATACTCTGTTTTTATAAGCAACATGGAACAAGAAGTCATCGACCGGGTCAACTATCTTTGTGACAAACTTAAATTCCGAACCGTTCCTCTAATGAATCACAATGTCGTCAAAGGAGTTTCTATCAATTCGAAACCACTCATCAGAAAACTCAAGCTGGATAAATGCTACGGAAAAGCCGGTACAAAAAAGGTCCCCACCACACTTTTCTCTCAACCAAATGATTCAAAATCTGCTTTCCTCAGAGCATATTTCGATGGTGATGGATGTGTTGAAGAACACGAAGTTACTTGTACCACCAAATCCAAACAGCTCGTTTCGGATCTCAGCTATTTACTCTTTAACTTCGGCATCATCGCTCGAATCCATCCAAAATTCAAAAGAACCACTAACACCAATCACAAAGGTGATACTTACTACCAAATCACAATCTCCGGTCAAAAGGACCTCTCCTATTTTGCTCAGCATATAAGTTTCAACCTAAGTCGCAAAAAAGAAAAGCTGCAAACCCTCCTTGGTAAAACAACCAACCCTAACGACGATATTATTCCCAACCTTGAACAGCCACTGACGGAAATTTATCAATATCTCTACCCAGGGAAAGTCGGTGCCCCACAAAAACTTATAGATATAAAAAATAAAGCCTTCAGACCAACAATTTCAGAGCTCCAAAAATTGATAGTAAAAATTAAATCGCGTCTGCTAACTATCAAAGATCAAGAAAAAACTATTTTTGAGCTCATTGCCCTACCTCAATGGCAAGATCTCGCTGAAATAGGGTCTAAGAGTAAAAAGTTAAACAAGCAACTATGGAAAGAGCTCGGACATACTTGGCAAACTATGCGAGCCGGAACAGTTATTCCTAGTATTACTACCGTTCTTCATGTTTACCAAACCACTTCAGGACAACAAATTACCAAAGAATATCTATTTAATTGTCTGTATTCAACTTCCAAGAATCTTGGTTTTACCTTTCAAGATTTTGATCCTACCCTACAAACCACTCTTGCCACCACCAAAGCCAATACTGCCTACGACAGAATATATAAAGGCAGTCAATATTTATTGAAAAAATATATTGAAATACAGGATAACGTCAAAAAGGCAAATGAGATTATTCATCGCCTAGAAGTACTCGCACACTCGGAACTATATTGGGATCCAATTGTAAAAATCTCAAAACTAAAAAGTAAACATCCTTTTGTTTATGACCTAACCGTCAACAACGAAGTCTTTTTTGCTGGTTTTGGTGGCATGTTCGTTCACAATTCCTACGCCGTCAAGCTCGAAATTCTCCGTTCTTTAATGTTTGACTGTCAAGTCATTATCCTGGACCCGGAAAATGAATACGAGATGGTCACCAAGTCTGTCGGGGGCAACTATCTTTCCTTCTCCGCCAGTGCCTCTCACAAAATTAATCCATTCCAGATCGCTCGCCCCAAAGAAAGCACCGAAGACGAAATGGGCTACAAGTACCTCTTCCTCATGTCTCTTCTGAAAATTATGATTGGGCAGATGGATCCTATCGAAGAAGCTACTATGAACAGGGCTCTTGTCCTTACTTATCGACAAAAAGGTATCACCGAAGATCCTTCTACTCACACTCTTGAACCACCTCGGATGGAAGATCTCTATCGTTCTCTTATCGGTATGGAAGAAGCCGTCAGCAAGACTCTGGCCGCCAGACTCGAACGTTTCGTCATGGGTGCGGTTAAAGGGATTTTTGACCAGCAAAGTAATATCGACATCAATGCTCCCATTACTGTGTTTACTCTTAGAGATACCGCCGACGAAATCCGACCCATCGTGATGTTCATGATTCTGGACTTTGTCTGGAATGAAGTTCGAAAAAATCTTCGGAAAAGGATACTCGTCGTTGACGAGGCCTGGTATCTTATGCGCTATGAAGATTCCGCCAAAATTCTACAAGGTTTTGTCAAACGCGCACGTAAGTATTACTTCGGTGTGTCCATCATTTCACAAAACGTTGACGACTTTCTTGGTTCAGCCTATGGCAAAGCCATCATCACCAACTCAGCCCTCAAACTCTTACTCAAACAATCCTCTGCCGCCATTAACCAGATCTCCGAAACCTTCTATCTTTCTCAGGGAGAAAAACAACTACTACTTTCCGCCGGAGTCGGAGAAGGTATTTTCTTTGCCGGCATGAACCATGTGGCCATCAAAATTATCTCCTCGGCAGACGAGCATGCTCTAGCTACTAGCAAACCAGCCGAAATCCTTGAGCTCCAAAAACAGGCCAAACTTCAAGCCGCCGCCGAGGCCGCGTCCCAGAACAATCCCCAAGATGTCGCCAAGCCAGCTAACCCCTAACCATGGCCAACTACGAAAAAGAAATCTACGAGCTCGGACAAGCAAATAATGCCAAGGCTAAAAAAAGTTTTTCGGATCTCACACCCAATGAAGTAAGCGATTTATCAAAGGGTTTGAAACTGTATCTTTTGTATTGTCAACAACCCTTTACTCTCTTTCAGCTTGACCCTAGAGTTAGTGAGGAAAAAGATCCTCGAGCACAACTAGAAGCTTTCTTTGAAGAAAAGCTGGCACCTAGACGAGCACTACAAGACATCATTGATTATCTTTCTAAGTCTCCTGAAAAAGAATCTTCTCAAAAAAAAGAGGAGCCCAAAAAAGAGGAAAAGGACGAAGTAGATGAGTCACATACTGAAGATGATGAAACCGAAGCAGAAGTAAATAAAAGGCGGTTTGAGAAAAAATTTGAGGATGATGAGAAAAAAAAACGAGAATTACAAGCAAGAACTGAAGTATCCGAGACAACAGCACCTTTACCCCAAAAAGAAATCTCCACCGTCCCGGCCGAACTCGAAACTTTAGTTGCTATATATAAAGAATCTCAAGCCGACAAACTTGAAGCCGACACCACCCATACCGTCGCCGACGCTGTCAAGCGTGCCAGAAAAACGTGGGAAGCACGAAATCGAACGGAAATTATCCTTAAGAATCGCTCAGACAAACAAAAAGAGGCTGAAGATCTCTACTTTATCAACACTGTAGACCCCAAAAGTGAAAGTCGGCAAGCCATATATCGAAATGTTGAAAGTGTTGCCCGACAGGCGGTTATTGCTCAAGCCGCCAATCTCGGTATAGGACTAACCCCTGCTCAAATCAAACAAGCAACCGCAGACTTAACCTATCTTGGCCTATCGGGTTCTGTAGATATTACCAACTTCAACGACCTCAATACTATTTCTCAGCTAGCTTTCATTGTCCAAGGAATCAAATTTACCTCACCAATAAATAATGTCAATGAAGTAGTTCAAGCTTGGCAAAAGGCAGAAGAGATCGAGCCATTTTCCGATAAGGTTGACGAACTAGAAAAACAAATAATTTTAGCCGATCAAGAAGCAGAAAAAGTTCTCCGAGAAAAAGCTGAAACTGATAGATTAAATAAGTTCGAGAGAGAACTCAACAAAAATCTTGATCTTGACAACGACATGACAGCCGCGGCTATCGAAGCTCGTAATGTCCAGAATGCCCTCCTTAGGGCTCTTCCTAATGCAAAACTTCCTCCACTTCCACCCACGCCACTTCAACTTCACGAAAAAGAACTCGAGACACTTCTTCGCAAAGCCGATCCGTCAGTACAAATAAATCCGGAAGGGCTGGGTGCCAGAACTATCTCCGTACTACAAACAACCAATAGTAGTAATAGAAATATTAGTCCGGAAGCTCTCAAACTCTACAGTCTTGGAATAGATGTTGCACAGTTAGACAGTGCTATTGCAAAGAATCCGGAGCTAAGAGCCTACTTTGAAACCGAACAAGGTAAATCTGTTTACCAACAAGTACACTATCAACTAGGCAAAATCCAAAATTCAAAACTCGGTCAGGAAATTTCTGCAAATTTAAACATCAAACCTCTTTCAGGAATTTCCAAAAGTATTACTAGTTTTTATAATAGCCAGCCCCCTATTGTCCAATCTGCCACCAAATTTATTCTTAATCCGAAGGGAACCGTCTATGCCTGGGTAAACAAAAAAATCGGCCAACGCGTAGGCAATCTAATTATTAAAAATTTTGGCAGTGCATCCGCTCAAAAATTAGGTAGTTTTATTCTAAAAGAGGGATTAAAACAGGGGNNGCCGCCGCGGCGGCCCTTGGAATACCAACTATGGGATTAAGTTTGATAATCGGAGCCATACTCATGGTCGCCACGGTTATTATCGATGCCACCGTTGGACTAGTTAAAAGGGGTTTGGACAGAGTGTGGCAAGAAGCTGGTTGGGGAGACAAATTCCGCTCCAGAGATCTGATTATTCCCATCATAGCCGTAGGAGCTGCAGTTGCTACTGCCGGAGCCAGTCTTTTTGCCGGTCTAGTTATCATTAGAAGATCTATTCTTATTGCCATCGTTTCCGCCATCGGTATCGTAGTTGGGTCCCTTATCGTTACAGGACTATATTTAGCTATGGCTTATTTAATTGCCCCCATTCTCTCCACCTTAGTCCAATTCGACAGTCTCAGTCAGGTCGATTATGCAGAATATGGCGGAGGAGGCGGTCCGGGTGGAGGTCCTGGACCGGGAACAGAACCAGGAGGAGGTGTTTACAATCTCGACTGTGGTGAGGATGCCGGATCCGAAATAATGATACAGGCCGGGTCTTACCCCGTGGTCAAAAAATTATTAACAGGTCCGGGTCGAACCGGATATTGCATATTTCCCACAAAAATTGTCATCCATTGGAGCGGTGGTTGGACCAATAATGATGTCACTTACAATGTCCTTGTGGAAAGAGGTTTGTCTTGTCAAATAGGTACTGACCAAGACGGCTCAGTTCAGCAATGGCAACAGATGTGGGAAAAGAAAGCTGAGCTCGCTTACTGCGTCGGTGGCAATGAAAACAATTACTCTCTAAACAATGAAATGGTTGGAGCATATTTTATTCCACCCGGAACGTTTTCTCTAAAACCGGAAGAGAAAGCACCAAGCACGGATGAGATAAAATCATCCGTAAATTCCACCTGTTTTATGATGAAACAGTATCACATACCATATACACAAATATTCGGACACTACCAACTGCATCCCGGAAAAACAGATCCTGGTGTAGAGTTTTTAAATTATTTTATAAATGAAGTAAAAAAACAATGTCCATAAAAAATATCCTTAATAAAAAGTCCTTATTTATTATCATAATTGGCATCACTCTCGCCGTACTTCTTTTTATCTCTCAATACTCCTATACCAAACGCCCCAAACCATTTTCATCACCACCACAGGTTCAAGAACCTACAAAAACGCCATTTGCCATCCAAGCAACAACACAAACAGAATCTGATTTTCAAAATTTCATTAAGCAATATCAATTTATGTTTTGGAATTTACCCAATTCTATGAAAAGTATCTCACTGGGGTGGATGGGCGATACCCCAATTGTTATTAAGGACCAACAAATTTTTAATCCCTACAAAAACACCACAATAAGAAAACTCACAAGCACAGAAATTGCTATTTTGAACAACAACGGTGAGGCTATAGTTATCTCACCGGAAAAACAAAAAAATTTAAACCTGAGTACACTAGCCGAAAAAGACATCACCCAAAAAGAGAGAGAGTACTTTAGCTATATTTGGTATGAAAAACCAAATTCAATTATTGCTCTGTCAGAGGACAAGAAATCACTGTACATAGTCAACCTTCTCACCAACCAAAAATCAGAGATAGCCAAATCACCCACTGAGTTCAACCCTGTATCCATCACTTCAAATAATAAAGCGGCTGCAGCTACAGACAGCGAATACTTGTATTTATATATCGACGGGCTAAACAAAATCAAGCTTGACGATACCACCAAAGAATCTATCACTTTTTGGGTCAAAGACGAATTGTACCTCGTCGAAAAAGTCACAAAACCAAGAATTCTCGACTTTATTATGCTGGTAGATATAGAAAAACAACAATTCAAACAAATTATAACCAGCTCCTCACAAATCAATCGGCTAAATCTAAAGATAAGACCGTCATTGAATCAAAAAAACGATATGGTACTTTTCTCAGAAAACAACGGTTTGGTTTGGATACTTTCAAAAGATCAAGCCATCACTAGGATCTACCCCGAGTTAAAGTTACCACCGGAAGCGTGGTCTAATTCTGCACCCTAACCGGCATCACTACTTGTATCCAACCATCATCGTCTTCTCTTCTAAAAACACTTGGCTTAAGTTCTCCTTCTGTTTCCCATACTACTCTCTCAGCATTGTTCACTCCTAGATAATCCAAGAGATATCTGGCGTTAAAAGCCACGGTCAGACCCTCTCCTTCAACTTCCGTTTCTATCTCGGTCGAATTACTTCCCAACTGACTGCTTTCTGCCTTGACAATTAATTTTTCTCCTTCAATTGACATTTTAACAATGTTTGCATTATCTCTTGCAAACAAATTGGCTCTCTTGACCGCCTCCAATAGTCCTTCTCGACTAAATACAGCCTTTGTTGAGTAGGTATTCGGCATGATCTGCTGATAAGGAGGAAAATCCCCTGCAATCAAGCGAGAAGATATTTCCATATCGGCAATAGTAAAGATCACCTGTTGATTTTCTTTGTCAAATTCAATTCCAAAGTTGTCCTCTCCTGTCTCTGCCAATACCTTAGAAATCTCTTGAAGTGATCTGGCCGGTAAGATAAATCGAGTATTCTTTTCTATGCTGGTTTTTACAACATCTAATTTGTCGACAGTTAATCTGTATCCATCTGTCGCCGCCAATATAGTTTTACTTTCCTCGAGTTCCCACAAAACACCCGTCAAAACAGGTCTAGTATCATCCCGAGCCGCAGAAATACACACTCTGTCCATTTTTTGCCGAAATTCACCGCTCTTCAAAGTGATTTGAGTTTTTTTGGCCCTAGGAATACTCGGATAGTCTTCAACCCCCTGTCCCATCACCTCAGCATTGATTCCTTTCGATGATACTGTCAGGATATTCTTTTCAATCGAAAGATGTACATTGCCTATAGGTAAACTTGCCACCAATTCTCCAAAGAGTTTTGCCGGCACTATCATTTCCCCTTCTTCATCGATCTTTGCCGGAAGTTTAACCCAAAAACTCACTTCCAAATCAGTCGAAACCAAATTGACCTCATCTTTGGTAACTTTCAAAAGAACTCCTGAAAGAATTGGAAGTTGGGGTCTTACCCCAATGCCCCTATTTACAATTCCCAAATATTTTTTTAAGTCTGTAGCCTGTACCGTTATCTTCATATTCAAGCATTATAACGAAGTTGTAAGCGAATATAAGAGGAAGCACAGTCTGGATATTTCAATAACAAGGTTATTGAAAAGAAGACGAGCAAGCTCTTATCAGTTCTATATTGTATATGTATTTTTATTCTATAACCTCATTCATCTCGATTCTCGAACCAAAGGATTCTCCTTGTATGTAGTCATGCGAGGTGAATCCTTACCGGCCACCATTATCACCTCTCTTTGTTATTAATAATATATTTATCTTAAATAAAAATAGTAGTGAATAGTAATAGAAGCGGTGGACAAGTGGACAATAGCCTTACTCTCTGCCTACCACCTCTGTTGTTAATCCTTTTTCGACTCCTACATCCACCCTTTTGGAACAAAAACTACCAACTCCCCTCTTAACTAACAACTAATAACTCTCCTTGCGTGTGGATTCTTTTCTGAATAACTTGGAAACTTATCCCCCATTAAATTGAAAATCAAATATTTCTTCACAGTTTTTGAAGATATCCACAGAGCGTGGATAAGATGTGGATATTTAAGTGTATAACGCTTGCTTCAAAGCCATCACCTTTCGCCGTATATCCATGTTTTTCTCAATTTCCATTTCCATTTTTTCGCACGCATGCATGACAGTAGTGTGATCCCGACCTCCCATCAATTCCGCCACCTCCGTCAGATTTAGTTTGAGTGTTTCTCTCAGAATGTACATGGCAATATGTCTCGCCACCACAAGGTCGGCCTTTCGGCTCTCTCCCAAAAGATCTTTGTTTCTGAAATCAAAATACTTAGCCACCGTCGAGATTACTTTGATAGGCCGCACTTTAATATCTTTAACTGTATTGGCCGGAAGCCCCATCGTTTGTTGTACCATCTCTCTGGTCAAGACTCCCCCATCAATACTGGCTACAGTTGCCAATCTGACAAAAGTTCCCTCTAGTTCACGGGCGTTGGTTGGATAACTATTGGCGATCAGTTCAAAGGCACTATCTTCGACCTCAGCTTTTATGTCCACTGCCCGCTGGCGCAAAATAGCTAGTCTCATCTCGTAATCCGGTAATCCAATGTCCACCATCATTCCTCCAAGAAATCTACTCCTCAGTCTATCCTCAAGTCCAACAATCTCTTGTGGTTTTCGGTCACTAGTCATAATAATCTGTGCTTGTTTATTCGTCAGTTCATTAAAGGTATGGAAGAACTCTTCTTGGGTAGAGTCTTTACCTCCAAAAAACTGAACATCATCAACTAGCAGTACCCCCACTTGTCTATATTTCTTTTTAAAAGCATCCGTCATCTTCGATTTAAAAGAACCAACCAAATCATTAGTAAACTGCTCACTAGTTACACAGACCACTTTTCCGACTCCTTTTTTCACTAATTCATGTCCGATCGCGTGCATCAAGTGTGTCTTTCCCACCCCGACTCCTCCATATATAAACAGTGGGTTATGTCTGGTACCCGGGTAATCTACTACCGCTTTCGCGGCTGCAAAAGCTAAACGATTTGAACTCCCCACCATATATGATTCAAAGATATAACGCGGGTTCAGATTGGTGCCTGTTTGTCTGTTCTCCTCCGGGGGCGTAAATAGTCCGAAATTTGCCTCTCTGATTTCCGAGGTTTTAAATTCTTTTTTGCTTTCTTTAATTTCTTTTGTTGGCTCCACCACTATCAAGGCTATGTCACATTTTTTGCCGGTAATTTTTTCTGCTGCCTGTTTGATAAGGCTGTAGTACTTAGTCTCGATAGTGTGACTAAAAAAGGCTGACGAAGTGGCCAATTCCAAAAGTAAATGTTGATCATCAATCGGAGTTACCGATCGCAAGAAACAAGGCTTGATAAAGCCCGCAAAACTGGCGGGAGACATTGAAACTCCTAACTCACCGCAAATGCTGTGCCACAACTTCTCACTGTCCATACGGTCATTCTCACCACTTATCCACATTTTTACAACCCCCAAATTACCCAAAAAGAATAATACTATCCACATCACCTCCCCGCATGTTAAAATGACCTATGCCCAAAAGAGTCTACCAACCCAAAAAAGTCAAACGCATCAGAAAACACGGTTTCCGTATCAAGATGTCTACTGCCGCCGGCCGCAACGTCATCCGCAAGCGTCGTGCAAAGGGCCGAACCAAGTTAGCGCTCTAAAAAATGCCACTCCCGGCTGCCAACCGGCTTCCCCTGCGTAAAGAAAGAGACCGCCTTACCCATGAAGGTAAATCCTTCCACACCCGTCACTTCACCCTCGTCACTGCCCCCACTCCAATCGTCATTGCGAGCGAAGCGCGGCAATCCATTTCCCATCCTGTAGGGGCGATTCACGAATCGCCCGCCCCTCGTTTCTCCATCCTCCTCTCCAAAAAAACCGCNNCCGCCGACTACATGGTCATCCCCAAACGCTCCGTCCTCAACACCCCCCACCCCGACCTTCTCGCCGACCTCTCCTCCCTCCTCCCCAAACTAAAATAGCCACCGCCCTATTTGCTTTTCCATACCCTTATCCCTATAATACGCTCAAGACAAACTCGTACACTAACCAGGAGTAAGCATGAAATCTGTCAGACTTATGATTTGGGCTAGAAGTCTTTTCTGGATTGGGATTATAGCCGTGATCGTCGTCTCGGCTCTAATTTTAAATATTCCCTCCCCTTTCTTCTTGATATTTTACCTGGTGGGAATAGCCTTAATTTTCATCTCCATCTGTCTGAAAGAGAAAGCCAACCGTATCACCGGTGAATAAACTACCTACAGGGCTCACCACCCTGTTTTTTTATTGGATCTTACCCGACCATCTCGTCAATCTCCTCCATCACCTGTTCCCCACTCTCATACTTCACTCCCTTAATTCCCAAAGATTCCGCCACTTCCAAATTCTCTATTGAGTTATCGATATAAATACAATCCTTTCCTTCCAAATTATTTTCTTCTAGTAATCTTGAGTATGATCTGACATCAGGCTTCACCAATCCAGTCTCCCAAGAAAAATAAGTCTTGTTCGCCACCTCGAACAACATCGGAAAGTTTTTACGGTAATACTCGGTTCTCTCCCTAAAGTTATTGGAAAGAATAAAAATACTCACCCCTTTCTTTTTCAGAGACCTAGCAAACTCCAACATCTCGACGTCTATTGACTCCCCCGAAAAATAAAAATNNCTTTCCCGGATTTTTCCGATAGCCTTTCACTCAGATTTTTACTCAGCAGGAAAACCCCATTCAAATCAAAAATAACCGCCTTTATTCTGTTCATGGGCTAATTTTATCAGTACAAAAAAGCAGGGTTTCCCCTGCTTAATTCAACTTATTCTGCCTCTCTTGGTAATTCCGTCTCTGTCCAAAATCTTCGTCAACTCCACATTTTTAATCAGTTCTGATCTAGCCGAATTCAACTCGTCATTTAATCTGGCCACTTTCAGGATCTCATCAAATGTTGTTTGAGAAATCTCGACTTGTCCAAACAAATCAAATTCTTGTTCAGAAATGACAAAACCAAAGAAAGCATATATTTGATCTTCCACGATATTTACACAGATCCCTTGATCGGGAAGGACCATACGTTTCACATAAGCTCCCCCACCATGGATAAAGTCATTAATATTAGCAGATACTCTCTGACCAATGATCAATGCTTTCATAAATTCTCCTTTCAGTGTACGTTTTGAAGAGATTTTAGCAGAAAAATTTAATATAGAAAAAATTTATACGTTCAAGATATAATTCTCTTGCATGCTTTCCTTTTACCAAAAATATCTCTCTCCCTACTACCACGCCATTGGCCACTCCCTGTTTGGCTCTTCTTTCGCTTGTCGCTTCTCTCCTACCTGCTCCGAGTACGCCAAAGAATCCTACCGCCTTCATGGTATCATTATCGGGACAAAACTCACTGTTAGTCGCTTTCTCCGCTGTCAACCATTTAGTAAGGGAGGCTTCGATCCCGTTCCGGAAAATTTAAGTTAAAATATCTAATCAAAGAACCAACAACCAATAACTTTGAACTAATATGCTCGCACCAATCAACTACGTCCTCTATCAAATCCTAGTCTTCTTTTATAGTCTTTTTGGCGGCAATCTCGGTTTGCCTATTATTGCCATCACTCTTATCACCAAATTCCTTTTAATCCCCTTCGTTCTTCCTTCCATGAAGTCGGCCAAAAAAATGCAGGAACTCAAGCCGGCCCTGGACAGGCTCAAAGAAAAACACAAGGACAAAAAAGAACTTCAAGTGGCTCAAATGGCCCTTTACAAAGAGCAAGGTATCAATCCTGCTGCAGGCTGCCTTCCTCAGATAGTACAAATAATTATTCTCATTTCCCTCTACCAGGTCTTCATGGAGTTCATCAAACAGCCTTCCATCGGAGGACTTCTGGTCAACCCCCATTTCTTTTACCTGGACCTTACCAAGCCGGACCACACTTACATCATGCCCGTGCTGGCAGGAGTCACTCAATTTATCTTTTCCCTTATGATGCAGTCCGGCGTCGAGTCCCATATTCAGAACCCCAAACAGAAAGACGAAAAGAAAAAAGAAGAAAACAGTCTGGAAATGGCTACTAGTATGCAGCAACAGATGCTCTACATGATGCCTATCATGACGGTTATCATCTCCCTGAACTTCCAGTCTGGGCTTATCCTCTACTGGGTCGTCTCCACCATTTTCTCGATTGTTCAACAATACTATTTCTCCGGCTTGGGAGGTGTAAAACCCTTCCTTCTTAAATTAAGGATTATCAAACAGTAATTAACATGGACCAATCAAAGGTTACCGAAATACTTTCCAACGTCTTAACTCAGCTGGAGCTGAATGAAGATCAAATCAAAATAGAAGTCGCAGATGAGGACAATATTAATATTCTTCTTACTCCATCTGAGGATGCCGCCGGTATTTTTGTCGGACATCATGGCGAGGGTCTGGCCTCTCTCCGTATGATTTTCTCTCTTATGATTTACCAACGCTTTGGAGTTTGGCCCAAGCTTCATCTAAACGTCAACGACTATCAGGAGCGTCGCGAAGACTCTCTCAAAGAACTTGCCCAAAACGCCGCCGACCGCGCGGTTTCGCTTCAAAAAGAAATTATCCTTCCCAATCTCAGTTCTTTTGAACGCCGAATCATTCACCTCTTTCTGGAGGAGTACAAGGGAGTCCGGACCGAATCCCGCGGCGAAGCCCCCTACCGCCAAATGGTCGTCATCCCCACCGCAGAATAAANNCAACTAATTGTTTTCTTCCTCCCTACCCAGCTTGGCCTTCATTTTTGGCCAGACTTTGCTCGCGCTGCCGGCATCAAAGTTGACTATCTCTCCCCCACCCTCTACTTCACCGACATTCTTCTGATTGTTTATATATTTCTGAATCTAAAAGAAATTACTAAATGGTCAAAAGAACACCTCTCTCCGCTAATCATATTTTTGGCCTTTATCCTTCTAAACTCTGTCTTTGGTATCTCGCCGGCGAACTCGATTTTTTGGTGGTTACGGCTTCTCATCTATCTTCTCTTCTTTCTTACTCTTCGACTTAGAAAAGTCACCTGGTCGCAAATAAAAACTTCCTTGTTGATCTCTACCATCTTGATGATCTTGCTTCAAGCTTTGGAAACCGCCGGACAGTCTTCCGTCGGAGGATTATTTTACTGGCTGGGCGAAAGAACATTCTCCACCTCCATCCCCGGGCTGGCGCATCTCTCTTTCTTTGGATACGACTTCGTTAGGGCTCCAGCCACCTTCTCCCACCCCAACTCCCTTGCCGGTTTTCTTCTCGTTGTCTACTACCTGTTTCATATCAAAAAGTCTCCTTTGTGGCAACGGCTGGTAGTTTTTCTCGGTCTGATCCTGACCTTCTCCAAAGCCGCGCTTCTTGCCTTCGTCTTGGTCATCTCCTTTCATCTCGGTTCCCTTGCTCTCATCGGTTGCTTCCTTTTGATTTCCGTATTTCAAATATTTCTTCCGAACCTACCCGGCTTGTTTCCCTTTGTCTCCGATCGTCTTTTCCTCCTCTCTCCCGTAAAAGATATTTTTTCCTCATCTCCGTTACTAGGCGTGGGACTTGGCGGGTTTATCCCCTCTCTGGTCGGCCATCTGCCCGGATCCTTTCTCCTACCGGCCAAGATTCAACCGGTTCACAACCTGCCACTTCTAATTTTCTTGGAAACCGGCCTTACGGGTTTGACCCTCCTTATAGTCCTGGTAAGAAAAAATCTGAAAAAAATCGTTAAACCGGAATTGCTGGCTTTGCTCGCGATCGTCATCATCACCGGGGCTTTTGACCATTATTGGTGGACTCTTCCACAGAACAAGTTGATTCTACTTCTCGCTGTAGCTATTTTACTGTAAACTATGCCTATGTCAGAAACGATCGAACTTCTTGAAATGAACACCGACGGCGGCTCCCGAGGTAATCCAGGACCGGCTGCCATAGGTGTCATCGCTAAAGCTAATGCTCACACAATATTCACTCTTTCCGAAAGAATCGGTGAAACTACCAACAACGTCGCCGAATACACGGCTGTTCTTAGAGCCTTGGAAAAAATAGATGAGGAAGGAATTTTTACCGATAAAATTCGCTTCATTCTTGACTCTGAGTTAATTGTCAAACAAATTACGGGTCTCTATAAAGTCAAACAACCGCATCTGCAAGAATTACGGAAAACTATCATTTCTTTGATAAAAAAACTAAGAGATAAGGGTCAAATAAAATTAATGTCCTTTGTTAATGTCCTCAGAGACAAAAACAAAGAAGCCGACCAATTGGTAAACGACGCTCTCGACAATTAACCCCCAATCTTTTCACGGATCCAAAAATAAAATATCGGATAGTTTATGCGCTCAGAAAATTATGTGGACAAGTCTAATTCGACCTAGGTACAAATTTTCACATGTAGAAAGTATGAACTAAAAAACCTGTAGACCACGCAAGAATATAAAAATAAACGAGGCCGAAAAAAGAAAGAAAAAGTGTACCAACAAGGAAACAAAAAAAAGGAGAAGTGCAAATCATCTATACTAAATTCATGACAGTTGGAAATACGAAAATTGCGGTATGGAGCAACAACTCTTTTCTGGAGGAGTCGTTTGTCGGCCAATTAACTTCTCCAGACATAAGTTTCAACCACTACAAAGATTCAACCTCCGCTCCCTACACCTTGATAATTATCGATCTCTTGAAGGATCTCAAGGATATCAGTCAAAAAGTTATAGATTTCTACGATCAAGCTCGGAAACAAGATCAAAAATTGACAGTAATTTTAATCCACGGGGAAATAATCGATACAGAGAAGAACATCTACTTCACTGACTTTCTTACCGATTTAGGATCAGACAAATCACTCCATCGTTTAGTTTTTGTAAAAGATCTTTTTCAGGCATCGCTGTTATACACCGAAACCTCATTGGAAAAATATGTTTTGGAAGCGATTGATTCACGCAAAATTATCATTTCTGAAAAAGGTGAAAATACTTACTACCCAATTTCGTTGTCTGATCTAATTACTAGTCTAAAAAAAATATTCTATCTTCAGGGAACTGCAGGAAAAAATTTTTGGATTTTGGGAGACCCTGTAACTGACCTAGAAATTGCCTATCTAATCAAGAAATACCTTGAAGATACGGAAGGACCGGAATTTGAGATCGAGGCCACTGCCTCTAACAACAAATCATCCCTTGATCTAAACTCATTAGGATATCAATCCAGGGTTCTGCTAAATTGGGACCCAAAAGAAGAATTTCCCGTAGTCCTAAAAGAAGCCGTCTATCGTCTAAAGGAAGATCGTAGTCTTTTACTTACCAAGCTACATCATAACCAAAAGGAAGCTCGATACCCAAGATTGAAAAAAATTGGAAAATATCTAAATTCACTAAAGAAAATAATTGATCATCTCAAATTCAAAAAGGGGACTAGAGAAAAAATTGAGACCGGTCCGGAGCTTCTTAAAAAAATCCTTGAATACTCGATAGCAACGATTTCCTTCGTTTATCTGATTCTGTCTCTCATCTTCGTTTCCTTTACCACTTTATCCTTAAAATATTTAGAAAATACTCTTTCTGATCTCAGAAGGGGGGACACCTCTCTCTCTGTATCTCATCTAAATCAATCAAAAATATTCTCAAAGATAGGTAAGGGTAGCTATTCTATAGTTTCTCCGGCAGTCTCAATATTTGCTGGCTCTATTCATGAAAAAAACTACAATCTCTTCGTATTTTTAGACTACTCACAGGCTAGTCTCGTAAGCCTTCAACAAACCTATCAGCTTGCAGAAAATATATATCAGACGATAGGGGGAGAATCTTCGGCACGTTTCTATGAAGATTCTAGTCTCGCACTTAGATCAAACTTAACTCAGATTTACGAAAATTTAAATCAAATTAGATTATTAAGTAACCGAGGAAAGCTCCCTCAAATTCTAGAGAAAAAATTAAACTCAAACAGCGAATTCAATAATATAGAGCTTATCGAGCAACAAATCACCGACCTTCTAAAAACTGTAGAGCTATTACCTGCTTTTTTGGCAGGAGACTCGGCAAAAAATATTATTGTCCTTTTTCAAAACAGTCAGGAGGTCAGAAGTACAGGTGGCACTATTGATTACGTATTAGCTTTGGTGATGGATCAGGGAAAAATTGTATCTAAAAACCTCTATAGAAATGACGAAATTGATTCATTAGGAATAGGCGTTGTCGCTGCTCCACCCATGGTAAGACAACTGACCGGAGAGGGAGAATGGAAGACGAGAGATTTAAACTACAACCCAGATTTTCCTCAGACGGCTGTTAATATTTCCTGGTTCCTAGATAAATTTCTAAAAATCAAACCAGATATAATTTTGGCGGTAAATGACAGGTTCATAAGTGATCTACTACAAGAAGACAAGGGAATACTCCTTAATGGGCGAAACGTAACTTCTGATATCTTCCACAAAGAAATTGCATCTGAATCAACGAGTGAGCTCTACCGAGATCTAATTTCGCACTACATAGATCGAATTTTAGGGCACCAGCTGTCATTGTCTTCGCTTGGCAGAATAATTGCTAAACAATCGGCAGAAAATCAAATATTGTTTTGGTCGGTAGATAGTAATATTGAAAAATCAATTGTCAGCCAGCGTTATTCTGGTGCAATATTCCCTCATGCTTGTCATGGGGGATTGTCCAATTCGGGATCCTGCGTTGTTCAAACGACTTATTACAACGAATCCAACTTTTCTCTAATTCCTCTGACGGAAAAACCACAGCGGAAGATTCTACATCGGGTTTGGATTGAAAAAAATCAAATTAAACATAGATATCAAGTGCAATACCAATTAAAGGAAGAAATAATTAATCAGATTCAACATCTATCCATGGTAGTCCAACTTTATGCTCCGGAAAATTCCATGCTAGATCGAATTACTTTGGACAACAGAGAAATTTTGCTCAACAACATTCTGCGACAAAAAGATAATCAAATGGAGAGGTTCCAGATTCCATTTTCGATGTCCTTAAACGGCACCCATGATTTTGCCATAGACTTTATTACCCCTCTAACCCCGTCAGACGACATGTCCTTGGCCTACACGTTTTCAGAGTACTTTCAACCAGGCATGATAGACCAAAATATTGAGCTGGAGGTCAATTTTCCAGAAGTATTCAGACCATCGATCATAACCGGCGCGGTAACCTCTGGAAAAAACAGCCTAAACTTAGTTTTGACTCCCAAAAATGCATCTTTTGGGGTAGGTTTCACCTCTGCCATTCACTAGAGGT
>DQFC01000017.1:8900-16460 GCA_003531665.1 Candidatus Collierbacteria bacterium | reverse complement strand
GACGCCGCCATCAAAACCCAAGCCGGCATTCTCCCAATCGACTCCAAGTTCCCTATGGAGAACTTCCAAAAAATTTATCAAGCTTCCTCCGCCACCGACAAAGCCCTTGCCCGCACTGCTTTTATCCGCGACGTCAAAAAACACATCAAAGATATCTCCGGCAAATATATTCTTCCCGAAGAAGGAACTCTGGATTTTGCTCTCATGTATATCCCTTCCGAAACCATCTTTTACGAGATAGTTAACGAACAAGAGCTCATGGATCTGGCTCGTGAGTCTCGGGTTTACCCCGTTTCCCCGACCACCCTCTATGCCCATCTCCAAACCATCCTTCTTTCTTTGGAAGGTCAAAAAATCGCCGGCAAAACCTCAGAGGTCTTTACCCTCCTCCGTGCCGTCCAAAAAGATTACGAAAAACTAAATGAAAACTTTACTCTCCTGGGAAAGCATCTCACCAACGCCTACAACTCCATGAACTCCACTTCACAATCTATGAACCAAATCGGCAACAAGCTGGACTCCGCCCACCAGCTCAAGTCCAATCTCCTCCCCGAAGAGAAGGAAGAATAAAAAATCCCCAATTAAATATTGACTTCGTATTATTTTCGGTATTTAATAACTACGTGGGTTGTAATAATAAAATTAGACTGAATTAACTGATAACATGAACCATGAATAATCCTGACAGCAAAGAAGAAAAATCCTTTAACGGCCTAAGTCCAAAAGAATGGGCGTTGTTGAGCAAGAATGTCTGGAATGATGTCAGTTCACCCAGGGAAGCCTTTCATTTGGAGCATGGAGCCACCTACCCCATCGCCTTGGCAGACAGAATAATAAAAATGTATTCCAAAGCAGGCGATTTGGTTCTTGATCCTTTTGTTGGAGTTGGTACTACGGTAGTTAGTGCGTACCGACAAAAACGCTCCGGAATCGGCATTGAGCTAAACGAAAGGTTCCACGAAATTGCGAGTGAAGCCTTAAATAAGGAAAAAGCTAACCTGTTTGAAAATGTAAAAGGTAAAGTATTTCACAAGATTCATTGTGATGATTGTCGCAATTTAAGAAAATACTTAAAAGACAACTCAGTTCAATTAACTTTTACCTCTCCTCCTTATGCCAATTTTATTCAAAAATCAGTAAAGGACAGGAAAAATACTCACAAAACTTCTCTAATAAAATACTCTAATAACTCGACTGTTAAGCAATATAGTGAAAAGGTCGAAGATTTTGGAAACCTGGATTACCACGTTTTTCTTAAGGAAATCAAGCTGATATTGGCAGATAACCTGCGGGTTACCAAAAAAGGAGGATATAGTGTTTGGGTGGTGAAAGACTACCGGGATACGAAAAATAAAATTCCCTACATCGATTTTCATTCCGACCTAGCCAACACCGGAAAGGATGCCGGATGGCTTTATCAAGATTTAATTGTTTGGGATCAAAATAGCCAAAGAAGATTGGTTTTATTGGGATATCCAAGTGTTTTTTATACTAATCAAAATTGTTCCTTTATCGTAGTTTTTAGGAAACCATTGCTATGAAAAAGGACTTAACTGAGATCTTCAATCATCAAAGAGAATCGTCTGATAATGCACTCCATAATTTTCATGCCTATCCATGTAAGTTCCCCGCCTTTATTCCTAGAGAAATTATCAAAAAATACGCCAGAACAGGCGATATCATTTGCGATCCATTTGTAGGATCCGGAACTACTCTACTTGAGGCAGCATTGCTTGGATATTCTTCTATCGGCAACGATATAAATCCTCTCTCTTGCCTATTGTCAAAAGTAAAAGCCAAGCCCATCAGCGATAAATTGTTAAACGAAATTGACATATTTTGTGACTCCCTGCTGAAAAATTATTCAAAAGTAACCAGCGGAATTTCGTTTCATTACGACAGTATCGATCATTGGTTTCAAAGAAATGTAATTAAGGAGCTTTCTTTTTTAAAAAAAGAAATTTTATCAATCAAAGAACAGGATTTAATGGATTTGTTGTTGATTGTGCTATCTTCAATTATCGTCCGTGTATCCAATCAGGAAAGTGACACCAGGTACGCCGCCATAAACAAAAACCTGAAAGACTTGGATACAATAAAATATTTTATTTTGAAGGCCATCGAGGTGAAAAATCTCTACCTTGATTTTTATAAAAAAACTAACGGTCTAGAGTTTACGGTAGAAATGTTACAGTCGGACAGCAGAAATCTCTCCGGTATCAAGGACAATTCGGTCGATTTGATAATTACCTCTCCCCCTTATGCGAATACTTACGATTATTATCTCTATCACAAACACAGAAAGTTTTGGCTGGAAATGGATATTCGATTCGCTCAACTAAATGAAATAGGCTCCAGACGAGAATTCTCTTCTTTAAAAGAAAATCCAATAAAATGGGAAGAAGATATTAAAAAATGTTTACAGGAAATGAAACGGATCACTAAGCCAGGTGGAAAAATATTTATCGTCATCGGGGATTCGGTAATAAACAAAAAGATAATCAAGATGGATAAAATGATTAAGATGCTGGCCAAAACTGTTGGACTCAAATTCATCAGTAGTGTTTCCACTCTATTATCAAAGCATTCTAAAATGTTCAACCCAAGATTCGCGTCACTATTTAAAAAGGAGGAGCATCTAATGCTTCTACAAAAATGAGTTTATGGCAAAGGAAATAAGAATTTATTACGAATCATACGAGCAAGCAGTTCACTATATCAAGCCCATTATTAGAAGTGTTTTTGTGGATCTTGAAATAAAACTGATATATCTTTCCAAGGGTTTGGGCTACGTCGACGGGTCGTTGGTTTCAAGGATTCTAAAGTTCAAAAATCCTGACATATTGATTTCTTACGTTTCTGACGAGGAAGAAACCCCCCTTTTTGTAATTGAGTTCTCCGAAGCAGTAACCACAGAAGATCATGAGTTACAAAGATTTGATGGGTATCTTGGTGCGGTTGCCGGTAAATGTTTCTACGTGAAGATATCTCCATTTAAAGAATCTCAAAGTCGGCACGGAGGAAATACCGGTTTTGACACCTTCGAGCCCTATGCCCTGATATACAAAAAATTCGGGTTGCCTTCCTTCCATTTCGAATGGCCCCTTGAAACTCCCGCCTTTGTTAAAAGAGACCCGGAATATTTCTCATGTCCGCCCCCAATCCATGACTTCGCCTACCTGATAACAGAAACAATTATGTGCATAATAAGTGACGACGAAAAGGTTAGAAGGGTCGGGCTTTCAAAGAGTGTTTTACCTCTATTAATAAAGAACAAGAATATCAATACTTGGCTTTTAAGGCTATCCACCCACATTCTCTTCGATAACAGTTCGAGTCTGAGAAGTTCCAGATTAAAATGGCTTGAAGGCGAAAAAGTTCTTCTGTTCAAATTTAATCGTATGGGGCATGCGATGGATCCGGAGCGAGGAATGATCTGGTACTATCGATATCGCTACGATAAACCCATTATTTCGCGAATGATTTTTCCTTCTACGGGAGATGAAGTTTTTAATAACATAAAATTACTAAATAACTACGATTATTTGAGGTGTTTTGCCATTGGTACCGGTCTAGACAAGGACGGGAAGTTTTCAAGTTTTTTGAATAAGAAGAAGATACTTGACGCCACAGATAAACTCTCAATGAAGATAGATATATCTGATTTTCTTAAAGAAAATTTTGAGTTACTTAACAAACAGCTATATGCAATATTTTCAAACTCCTCCGGAATTTTCATTCAGGATAAAAGTGAAAATACTAGAGTTGCTCTATCTTGGAAAAATGACCTTGGTATATTAAATCAGGTCTCGAATACCCAAAAAACAAAAATATGCGAAAGAAACTTTATCGAAGAAGATGACATAACATATATTGTTGCTCATCAGGTGCTAAAGAAAAATCAGTTCAAGATAATCTCGCTTAGTTATCCGGGCGCGCAGGGTGACAGAGCTATTCTCCCCCAAGCAGGGTCCGGTCGAGGACAATCAAGAAAGTATATCGACATTGTGGCGTGCTATCCAAATAAGTTTCTTGATTTAACCGAAAATAAAGGTTCATATAAATTGTCTGAAGTGAGCAAAGATATTGAAAAACTCAATTTTTATAGATCCGATGACAGTTTTATAACTGCTCTAAATAATTTAGTAGATAAAATCTCTCCTGAAAGTAAGGGTTTGCCAATATTGCTTAGCGTAAGTTTTTGGACCCAAAGCGAGCGCACAAACCTCGTAGGATTACCGATTGATAACATAAACTACTTTGTAACCATTTCCCCTGATATGAAAAAATGGAAAATATGGGCTGGCGGGGATCTGGATATCTTTAGATACAAGGAGGGCGATGTAGTTCTAGAAAAAACTTACATGGTATCTTCCTTTGTAGATGCTTCCACCCCGGCCGGCAATCCTTCCGGCCAGCAATGAGTCCAGAAATCACAGCGACCACAAGGTGTCAGGTCGGTCGTTCTGGAGAAGTCCATTGCGCGGATCTGCGCCATGCTGTCGCGGATCACTTGTTTCAAGTCCATCACTTCTTCCGGCGTAATGTTGAATCTTTCTCTTTTGAACTCTCCATTCTTCGGCTCGACAAAGTCTAGTTCTGTTTGGACAATCTGGTAGTCAAAAGATTTGTCGAGCTCTGCTAAGAGGTGGTAGAAAATCAGCTGGCGTTTGTAACCACCGTCGGAATTCTTCGTCGTCCCCTCAATCTCTCCTCTGGTGCGGACCTTACCGGTTTTGTAATCGACAAAGCGGACACGCTTGTCTTCCTTGCTGGTCAAATCTATCCGGTCGGCCTTCCCTGAGAGAGGAATATCGTCAAGCATAATTTCGAAGAGCGACTCACCAAACTTCTTCTCGGTGTAGAGCGCCGGGGCGAACTCTTTTTTGTAATTATCATAATAAGCCGGGAGCACCTTGCGACCATGCTCCAGCCGGGATTTGTAATCTACTTCGGAGATAATTTCTTTCTTGAGTGCCGCTTCGAAATCCCGGAGAAAATCCTCTTTCGCTTCCAACTTTCCGGTATTTTTTAGTTCGAGATACAAGTTCTCGAGTGCCTTATGTACCGCCGTCCCAAAACACATCGCCGAAGCCTTTGCTCTGGGGATTTTGTACAGGTGATCCAGCTTAAATTTATAAGCACAGGTAAGAAAAGTATTGAGTGAGGTGGGTGAGAGTTTGAAGTTCTTAATAATTTCGTTGAGATAATCTTTTTCTCCTTCGTGTAGTACCGGTAGAGGTGACCGGGTGAGTTGATCCGCCAGAATTTTCTCCGCTCTCGTCTCGTACTTTTTGGTTTTCAGCTTTTTGAGATTTTCTTTTGGCAGATCTTCATAAAAAATACTGGGGAAGATCATTTTGGCGGAGTTGGGGTACTTCACCGCGCCTGTGAGATAGAGCTGTTGCTTGGCGCGCGTCATGGCGACATAGAAAAGACGTCGCTCTTCTCCATTCTTATCCTCACTGTCCACTTTTTCCTGAATAATGCCGGGAGGCAGTTTGATCATTTGTTTCTTCTGCTTGTTCCCCCAGTAAGAATCGGCAAATTTATAGATGAAAACGGTGTGCCATTCCAGACCTTTAGCTTTGTGGGCTGTAGTTAGAGTTACCGCATCGATATCTTCGAGTAGTGCTTGCTCTTCCAGACGGATGTTGTTCTCTTCCATGACGTTCAGATTAAAGACATATTCCGGTAGCGAAATTCCGGGGAAAGCGGCGGCTTGTTCTTTCACATCTTCAAACAGTGTGCCAAAGCGGTTCAGTTCTATCACCGGCTGGGGTAGAGACAGAATGTGGGCCAAGATACCGGACTCTTGTAACATCGTTTGAAAAACTTCCGTCAGAGTTTGGGTTACGCTGATACGGTTCCAACTAATGAGGCTTTGGAAAACATCGATCACTTTATCGTCCACTTCGGGGTGAGCATCCAGCAGGGTATCGGCCAAAGTTTCTCTGTTCTGATACGCTGTCCGCGCGATCTTTAAAACAGACAGGGGATTTAAGTCAAAGAATTCGTAGTTTAAAACGGTGAACAAATCGAGATCGTCTACCGGACCCCGGAGGGTCGTTACGACAGTGAGGATTTTTAGAAACCGGGCGACCATGTGAGTGTTCAGAATATTAGTCCCACCCTGCAGCCGGTAAGGTATCTTCTTCTGTTTGAAAAGATTAACCAGATTTTCAATATCCTTATTCTCTTTGACGATGACGGCAATATCTCGGGGCTTTCGCCCTTTCTTGATTTTCTGTTTGATGGAGTCGGCAATAAATTCATCCTCCAGAATTGGTGAGGTGAACTTCGCTACTTTAATCGGTAGGTCCCGGTACTTAACCGTGGGGTTCAATGGGGTTTCGTTCAGGAGCTTGGCTGAGGCGTTGAGAAGCGTCGGTGTCGAACGGTAGTTTTCGGTGAGTGTCACTAGATTGTGGAGAGGAAAATGTTTCTTGAACTGTTGAATATTTTCTTTCGACGCTCCCTGGAAGCGCATAATCGATTGATTATTGTCGCCTACGCAAAAAATGTTTGCCGCCTCGCCCCAGTGCGAGGTGAGAGCAAAGAGCAGGCGGTTCTGGGCCGTATTGGTATCTTGATATTCATCGGCCAAGAGATACTGATAGTCCTCCTGGTATTTCAGAGCGAAGTCCTCGTCCCTCTCCAAAGCTTCCACTACCCAATTGATCATGTCATTAAAATCAAAGCGACCAATCTCGGTCAACTTCTTTTCGTATCTTTCGTAGATATCCAAGAGATCTACGTTTTTGTGGACCAGCTTTTCTCTTTCGTTGAAAGCCGTTTTTTTGATATCTTCTTTTTCGATCTCGAATTCTTCTCGGAGAATATTGACCAGCTCGGCATATTTTGTGACGGTGATTCCTTCGCGTTTTAGGTCCGATATACTATCGCGAACGTGAGAGAGATAGAAAAGTGGATCTCCATGTGGTTTCAGTTGTTGATAGGCATTATTTTCCAAAATTTCTTTGAAGACTTGAATTTTTTCCAGCTCGGAAGCATTCTGCAGGCCTCTGGTACGGGAAAATCTTTCAGGATTCTCACTGATGATATCCGAGCAGAAAGCGTGGAAAGTGCCGATCTTTACCCTGTAGCCGTCCTTTCCGATCAGTCGCACCAGGCGTTCTTTCATTTCTTTTGCCGCCGCCTCCGTAAAGGTAAGAGCCAGGATGGAGCCTGGATCGGTATCGGTTTCTTTGAGAATATTGGCAATCCGCACCGTCAACACCTGCGTCTTTCCTGTACCCGGACCGGCCATCACGAGCACCGGACCCTCGATACTGTCGACGGCTTTTTTCTGAGTCGGATTTAATTTTTGGTAGGCGCTTTCAAAAGCGACAGTCACAGGCATAACTTATTGTATATCGTTATATCATTAATCTTACTTATGGATATTACAGCGGGTAGGAAACATCTCAAAAAAGATCCTCGGATGAAACCACTTCTAAAGAGATACTCGGTTGAAGCCCGAGGTGTGTCTGAGGATCTATTCCGTGATCTCTTGGAATCTATCATCGGCCAACAGCTCTCCGTCAAAGCCGCCGGTAC
>DQFC01000017.1:0-8826 GCA_003531665.1 Candidatus Collierbacteria bacterium | reverse complement strand
AAACTCAAAATCGAGAAAATATCTCAAACGTGGAGCCCTTACCGGTCACTTGCCAGCCTCTATCTTTGGCGAAGTCTCGACAACATATAGAGGAGGATATTCGGTTAGGCCTCTTTGTATGGCACCTTCAGGTTTTTGTTCTTGATATCGCGGACCTCTCCGGCGAAACATCACTTCATCCAGACCCAAGACTCCAATCGCATAGATCACTATCAATATGGTTAGTATCAATCCGAGCAATACCAACATGGGATTCTTTCTGTATGAAAAGTCGAACCGTCTCAAGAGAGTCAGTCCCAGAGCTACACTAATGATGGCTAACGGCACAAACCAAAGTGGTAGAGCGCTGACCAGCTCATTCCATCGATACACGCCCATTGGTCCGTGACTTTTCAACAGGAACCTTCCAAGAGAAGAAATATAAATGATGGACAGCAAAGATCCGACCAACCCAATAATAGAAAATATTCCGCCCAGAATAAAATATATCTTCGGCCTAATCTTAATTGCGCCACTTTCTACTCTTTCCATCACCTCATTTTTTATTGATTTTTGCATATTTCCTTCATTAATTTTTTTGCTCTACTGATTCTGATAGCTACTGTGCCTTCTGGGATTCTCAAAATGTCGCTGATTTCCCGGTAAGTTTTCTCCTCTAGATAATATAATGCTAATGGTTCCGCGTACTTCACCTTTAGGCTGCCTAGGCAATCAGACACCATTTTGACTTTTTCTTTGTCTATCATTTCCTCCTCCAGATCCTGTCCGCTTGGCCAATCAAAATCCGGCAACATCGGTAGGAATCTCCAGCGGTTTCTAATGGAATTCAAAGCTGTATTGTGAACAATCCGGTAGATCCAGCTGGAAAATTTTTTGTCGGTCCTGAATCCGTTTAAGTTTTTATATGCGCTTATAAAGCTATCTTGCACGACGTCCTGGGCTTCATCAGGATCGTGAACCAAGTAAGTTGCATATCTCAATAGTTTTTCCTGGTACCTATCCACGATTGAAGCAAAAAGAGTTTTGTTGCCCAAGGCAACTTCTCCAACTATTTGTTCGTCAGATAACTTCATATGTTCCACATTAATAATACAATCAACTTCCCCAACTTCTTTCAAAAACGCCAAATCCCGGTTTCCCGGGATTAAGGTCGTCATGCTCTGATAGTCTTACCTATTTCTGCCCATACCCCTTCCTTGTCCAGATCCACTCTGTAGGTTCAACCCGAGCTTGGTTCTAATCGCGTTTGCCTCATCAAGCCTTCCGGCTTCTGCCAGCTGGTGAGCTTTGGCAAACTCAGCAAAGTTGTCTTTGTTCACAACCTCAGAAACTCTACCACGCCCACCCATTTGAGTCTTCCATGCTTCGTAGTTGTTAGTTTCAAAAGCTCTTTCCATGGCTTCGTGTCTCTCAGCACTGTAGTTAGGGCCTTGGATTGTTGGGTTTCCTCTGTAAGCCCATGCCCTAGATGCGTAGACTCCACCAACGATTAATGTTAACACCAGTGAACTTGCAAATATTATTTTTTTGTTCATTTTGTTCACCTCCTTTCACAGTTAATACACATTCCTTCCATAGTTTCTTTCGTTGTTTGTGTATTTGCGACCAGCCCCAAGCATTTTCCAAAAGTTTAAGATCTATTTCCAAAGGCCGGTGAAACAGCAAAGGGAATTTCTTCCCAGTCTTTTACCTTTCTGACCTTCAGATTCTTGGCCCAGACGGCATCAAGTATCTTGGTATCCACCCCCTTGCCGCTTGCCATCGCTCTTAAGGCCAACAGATCTTTGGGGAAGCACTTACCTCCAAAGCCTCTTAGTGTCGTAATGTCCAGGTGGCCATCCAAAATCCTCTTGTCCGCCACTACCATTTTCTTGACCTCAGGATAATTAATCCCCAGCTTCTCGCAAATCTCCGTCATCTCATTCGCAAATATTACTTTCGTTGCCAGAAAGCAATTCGCCATGTACTTCACCATTTCAGCCGAAGTCGGATCGGTTTGAAAGATAGGCGCTAGTGGCAATACCGCCTGATACATGGCCGAGACGCGGCGGGAAACCTGATCATTCACCGCCCCAATCACGATGCGGTCGGTGTTCACAAAGTCTTGCAAGAAGGATGCTTCTCGTAAAAACTCGGGATTAAAACAAATTAAGCTCTTGGGATATTTTTTGATGTAACCGGTCGTGGTTCCGGGGACCACCGTCGACTTGATGANNGTCTTTGATAGGCGTCGGCAGGCAGACAAAAATGTAATCTGACTTTTCCACTACTTCCGGTAGTGATTCAAAGTCTTTATATTTGTCATAAATATGTATCTCGTGATTGGAAAAGCCATACTCTACCGCCTGCCCCACAAACCCATATCCAATGATCCCGATTCGGAAGCTTCTTTTGGCTTTCATATTGGCACTTTGCGTAATCGGCATTATTCCTCGGGCACCGGAGTTTTGTTGCAGCCGACCTTTATCGATCAGTGACTTCACATACTGGTGGATGGTCGGGACACTTCTTTTGAACTTCTTGGCAATCTCTTCCAGGGTTGGGGAGAATTTATTATTTTGATAATACTCTTCAATATAATCTAAAATCTGCTTCTGTTTTGGAGTTATACCTAACATATTGCTAATAAATTACTAATAAAACCATCATAAACACAAATGCCTCTACTGTCAAATGTTTCTATAATTAACACCGGATGAAAATAACCGTGCAAGTAAAACCGAAGAAGAAAAAAGCTTATGTCGAAAAAGTTGAGGCCGCTTATTACCTTGTCTCCGTTATCGAGCCGCCGGAAGACGGGCGCGCAAACGCGGCGGTGATAAAAGCTCTTGCCAAGTTCTTTGCGGTTTCTCCCTCCGGGATTTCTCTCGTTTCCGGTCACACCGCCAAGATGAAAATTTTTGAGATCCCTGACGAACTAAAGAACTTTGAAGTTCTTCCAAAACAAAAAGATCTCTTTACCTAAACGGCCCGCGCAAGTCTTCTGGCATCAGCTTCGCGATCTCTGACATGGCCTCTATAGCGGCCAGTTTAGAGTCACTCGTCGAAATTAAAAATGGCTGTCCGACAATCACCTCTATCTCTTTGTTTCCCTCTTCCCAAAATGCCACCGGCACTGTCGGTATTCCAACTTTGGTTGCCAGTACTGCCAGTTTTCCCGATCCGTCATGATAGGTATCCACTCGCGATATTGCCCCTCCATCTTCCACATGGCCTTCGGGCGAGATGACCACGATATTATTTTCCTTGAAGGCTCTCATGATTTTTCTGACTGCGACCGTTCTTCCGGATACAAAATCTTTTCGGTCTTCCGTATTTGGAACCGAGATAATATTATTTGAATACATTCTATGAAACCTTCTTAGGAGAGAGATCGATCCGGGCACCGCTCTTTTTCCTACATAGTTTTCTGTCGTCATCGGAATTTCCGACCCCATGGCCAGTTTAATTTGTTGCCCGCTATTTTCATTTATGCCTACTATTAGTTTCATCATCGCGGGTAATAAAGTGTCCATATTCGGATGGTTAAAAACGATCAAGCATCCCACATTTCCAGGAATATTTTCTAAACCCACGATATTCACCTGATTTTCCGACTCTAACTCTCTCAGTAGTCTTTTTGCATCGGTCACCATATCTCTTCCTGTTTCACCTTTCATCATTCCGGTGATCAACTCTTTTACCAATCCGGCTCTATAAAATGAACCCACGATTTCCGGCAACTTTCCCAGCTCTGGTGCTAGTGGCATATACTTTGCAGATCTAATGATATCAAAAATCCGGGTGCTCATGACACCCGGACTAGTTTACTTACGGGAATGTTACTTCCCGCCTAGCTGTCCCCAATGCAATTTTTGCTTTTTCCACACCCTCCCGGTATTTTTCCGGTAAACCTGCGGGAAAGAAAAACTCCACCATGTTCGGGTGGATCCATTTCAAATGGTGAGTATCCAGCCACCGTCCGGCTCGAGGAACCGCTACCGGCTCCGTCCCCCAGATAGAATACCCCATTCTTTCCAGAGCCTTTCTGGAGGCTTCGTTCTCGACTCTCACCGAACTGCGGATGGTAAAACAATTGAGGTAGTCGGCCGCAAACATGGTTCTTCCCATGTGTGCGGCAGAGGCTACCCCTTTACCCCACCAAGCGGAATCCCAAATGATAATGCCGGAAGAACAGGAATTGTTTCTTCCGGACAAATCATGGAGAGCCGTTACTCCTACCACTACGTCAGAGCCCTGCGGCTGGATTCCCCAGACACAACTATCCGGGTCTTTGCGGTTCTTTTCGTACCACTCCACCTCATTTTCGAGGGTCTGGGCAAATAATCCTTTGGTGTACATATGGATCTTCATCGACGAAAAATGCTTTACGAGTTCAGGCAGATCCTCTTTACAGAGAGCGCGCAGGGTCACCTTTCGTTCTTTGTGCGTGACTTTCATTGTGATACCGTACATGATTACCTCCAAGCAATTTAATGTTCCGGCCTGGCTCACTACTCATGAGATAGTGAGTTTGGCCGGCTAAAACTCCAATGGAAGGCGAAAAAACGAAAAAGCCTCCGATTGGAGGCTTAAACAGCAAACTAAGTGTGTTTTATGCCTCCGTCAGGGTATCAAAATCGACACCCATTTCATGGGTAGCCGGTTTTGAAGCAATAAGGCACAAATTTCTAAACATAAAGGAATTATACCATGTTATAAGTCCAAAAAGTGCTTGGGGTAGAATAATCTCATGGAAGTCAGACTTGAATCATCCTGGAAAGAATTATTGAAAGATGAGTTTGAAAAATCATATTTCAAAGATCTGGCCGAATTTGTCCGCCAGGAATACCAATCCGGCACCGTCTATCCTCCTCCCAAATTCATCTTTAACGCTCTCGACAGTTTGCCCGTGGATCAAGTAAAGGTCATCATACTTGGTCAAGATCCGTATCATGGTCCGGGTCAGGCACACGGACTTTCCTTTTCCGTTCCTGATGGCATCAAACCACCCCCCTCTTTGCAAAATATCTATAAAGAGATCGAAACCGATCTGGGCCACCCCCACCACGCCTCCGGCAATCTTGATCGTTGGGTCAAACAAGGAGTCCTCCTCCTCAATGCCACCCTTACCGTTCGGGCTAATCAGGCCGGGTCCCACCAGAACAAAGGCTGGGAAACTTTCACCGACGCCATCATTCATGAGTTAGCCAATAAGAAAGACCATCTGGTATTCATTCTCTGGGGAAATTACGCCCAAAAGAAAGGCTCTTTCATCGATCCGAATAAACACTTGGTTCTCAAATCCCCTCACCCGTCACCTTTCTCCGCCCACTCTGGCTTCTTCGACAGTCGTCCATTTTCTCAAACCAACCGCTATCTAATTGAACTAGGCCAAACACCTATCGAATGGTAACCTCGTTATTTATAATAGCTCTTCACTTGGAACAGCAGGTACAGGGAAATCAAAGTACCCACAATCATTCCAAATAGCTGATAGCTTAAGAGCGAATAAACCGCGTTTATCAGCACGGAATAAAATACGTAATTCCAGCCCACTTTTGATCTCTTAAATAGTCCGGGTATTGCAAGTATCATCAGTACCAGCCCGACAAAAAGAAATAGCGTAGAGAGCGAAAAGCCATATCCGGCCCTTGCGTTCACATAGCTTCCATATGGTGTGCCATACATCATCGCGTTAAATCCGAATAGGGCAAAAATTGCCGGCAAAGTAAAGACGGCTCCGATTACCTCTAGCCAAGGGGCCACACTAACAATGAATTCTTTAACACTCTTCGGCAAAGCGGGGGCTTTCTTAACGAGATACAAATCTAAAGTGTTCGTCAAACCGTCCATATTATTTAAATAATTAATAAACTATAATAATTCTAACAGATTCCCTGATGTTACAATTCAAAGATGGAAAAATACGTTCATCGTGGTGATGAGGTCTTTAGTTTTTCTGGACAAGGAGAGGTGTATTCTTTTACTATAGTTTACGAGGCTCCTTCGGGATTTGAACAGTTTGTCCCTTACGCCATCGCCTTGGTAAAGCTCAAAGAAGGACCACTGATCACTGCTCAACTTACCGACATCGATCTTGACGCGATATCTATCGGCATGCCGGTAGAAATGGTCACCAGAAAACTTTCGGAAGATGGGGATCGGGGTCTAATAAACTATGGATACAAATTCCGACCTCAGATGAAATAGTTCGACAGCGCTATAGTAAATAGTATCCTAGCCTGATAACATCTAAGAATGTCAAAGATAAAAAGCCTACATGGCAAATGTACCAATCACTGTAAAGAAGGTTTCTCTCTTTTTGTAGACGAAAAATCTTGCACCTGTATAGTCAAGGAATTTCCTTTTTTGAAAGTAATCGGTGTTGGAGTAGAAATTGTGGGTAAGAAAAAGAAAGAATTCCGAGTAATCAAGTGTGATCGCTTAAATGAAGAAGGGTGTTGTTCCGAACAGCCCCAAAACGCCCCCGCATGGTGCAAGATTAGGAGTTAAAGCCATCTAAAGTAACTTCCCGGAAAGCTGACCCGCTCTCCCCCAAAACGTCTCTTGAATTCCGTGAAACCTAGCCATCTATTCTGTGGCCAGCGTTCATCAAATATCCCTTCCAGATCAAAGAACTTGATGCCTCTGGACTTTGCCCTCAGAATCTCATCCCATACCAATTTGTAATGTGCCCCGGAAATACGCCCCTCCTCGCTTGTCCATGTCTGGTAATAGTTTGCACAGTCGGTACTATAAATAATCAATAGGCCCGAGTGATAGATGTCGCCCGTTCGACTTACCACCAATCTCGCCTCTCCTCTAAATCTTTTGATCAAACTTCCAAGCTCTTTTTCTTTCATTGTCCATACTTTGCTGTTTTTTTTCCACAACCCCCAAAATTTTTTTTGACTACATTCCTCAATCAAAGTATCCCTGTTCTTTTTAACTTGTCTTTTGGCATTTTCGGATAAATTATTCCAAAGCTCCCTTTCGCTCTTAGTTAAATCCAGGATGAATGTTTTTGTAGCCAGATACGGAAATCGGCTCAGTTTGTACCCGGCCATCTTAAATCCCATTTCGTCTTGTACTCTGATCGGTTCGATAATTGAGGACACGACCTTCAGACTCCTTTTTAATTTCTTCATTTCCTTCCAGCTCGGATCATATGAGGATCTCTGCAGCTTCATCATGGTGAATCCAAAAAGTCCCAAAGGAATAATAAAAGCATTCATTTTGTGTTTCTTATCTTCAGATGGAACCAAAACCACTTTCCACCCCTTATCTTCAAGATATTTCCCCCAACCGGCCGTCTGTCTGATGTCCTCCATTATCTTCGAAAGCTTGCCACTAATTTTAGTCCCACCCATCTGAGTTTCTCCGCCATCATATAGATTTGGTAAAGAGTCGGTCTCACCACCAGATCATAGGTGCCGACAAACTCGGTGAGCTCTCCTCCGTATCCTTGTTTGAACCGGTGGAAACCAAACCATGGATCTTTTTCGTCCGGGACCGGCCCCAAACTGCCCCACATATCAAACATGCTGCAACCATGTTTCTTTCCGAGCCGGATCGCTTCCCACATCATCAGATTGCTCGCCATCACCTCTCGGTTTTTCTCGGTCGAGGCACCGTACGGGTAATACAACACTCCGTTCAATTCAAACAATACCCATGTCGTGAGAACTTGTCCTTCATGGATCGCTTTCAGCAAGTGTCCCGATCCGTCCCTGATCATCGTCTGCCACATTTTTTGGTGATAGCTTTTTGAGTGGGCAAAAAATTTCTGCCGCTTGGTGGTTTCCTCGGTCAGTTTCCAGTATTCTTCAAATCCCTGCTCCGAGTTATCTTCCACAATCTTGACCCCTCTTTTTTCGGCCAGACGTATGTTGTATCTCGTTTTTTGGTGCATATTTTTGAGGAGCTCTTCTTCGCTTTTGGATATATCGAGCTGAAAGGTATACTTCGTAAACAGCGGCTTCCCCTCCGGAAATGAAAAATCATTCTTCAAGGCTTCGATTCTTTTGATCTCTTTTTCCCGGTTTCTTTCGTTCGGCTCAAACTTTACGAGGATCGCCCTCTTCTTCTCCGCTTCTTTCTTGATCGCTTCCAAGGCTTCTTTGCAGGGGATGGCCGACTTGGGGCAGTACCCGATGAAGAACTTTGTCTTGGGAATCTTGTGCCAGGTGATCTGATAAACCTCTCCGGTCTCTTTTCCGTCGGTCTCCATCAGCCGCCAAACACCCACCCCCGTTTGTTTCCGGAACTCTCCCCACCCCCATGATTGAAGCGGATGTCTCGCCGCTTTGTCAAATATCTTTTTATCCTTTTCGGTTGCCTCTCTAATCACTGTTATATTCTACTGCCTTTTGTACCTATTCGTCTAAACACTATTCCGAATTTAGGATACAATAGGGCACAATTCTTTAACAAATAAACCGGAGGAGAAAAAAATGATTCTAAGCGATATTTACAAGTCATTGGAGTGGTTTGTAATAAAGATAGTCTTGCTTGCTTTTGCCATTGTTCTCAATATAGTTGTCAGATCATTTATCCTACTTGGGCGGTTAAGATTGGGTCTGCGACACCTCAGTCCTTCTGCAAAAATAGATTTAACCTATATATGCTTCATAACCGAACATTATTTAAACTGTTTTTGGGTTTTTAACTTCAGCCTAACCCCTACTAAAGAACCCCACCACACCTCCAAAGATGTTTTGATCGCCACCATCAGGGGCACACACATGATTATTCTTTGTTTGGTAGAATCTGCCTTTCCCAGAAATTGGTCTTAAAAGTTTTCCCGACCCTAATGGTCGGGATTTTTGTGCCAAGGTAACCCCG
>DQFC01000011.1:22195-31553 GCA_003531665.1 Candidatus Collierbacteria bacterium | reverse complement strand
AGAGGTTGAGAAAAGCCCCTGCGTAGGCTAAAATACGTCATGAACAAATTTGTCTTAAAAGCCGAAAAACGAATTCTCACCGGAAGTAAAGTCAAGAAATTACGGCGCCAAGGAGTCATTCCCGCCAACGTTTTTGGCCATACCGTCAAAAGTCAGGCTATCCAAGTATCAGAGGTTGAATTTACAAGAGTATACAAAGACGCCGGAGAAACGAGTTTGATCTGGCTCAAAGTTGAAGGTGAAGACAAAGAAAGACCCACCCTCGTCAAGGCGTTGACGAACAATCCGATTACCGGTAAAAAGTATCACGTCGATTTTCACCAGGTTAACCTCAAAGAAAAGGTCACTGCCAATGTGCCTGTAGAGATTGTTGGCGAGGCTCAAATGGTCAAGGACGGTTTAGCCGTGTTAGATATCAATCTTCATGAAATAGAGGTCGAAGCCCTCCCCACCGACATTCCGGAGAATGTGATTTTTGATATCTCTATCCTTAAAGAAATCGGTGACAGTCTCAAACTATCAGATGTTAAGCTTCCTCCTGAGGTTACGGTACTTACCGATCTGGAGTTGGTAGTAGTAGCCCTTGGTGCCCCTCAAAAGGAAGAGGCTCCGCTAGTTGAAGAAGTTCCGGCTGAGGCCGAAGTTACCGGTGCTGTTCCTGTCGAAGGCGAAGCTAAAGAAGGCGAGAAGCCGGCAGAAGTCCCAAAGGCCGAATAATTCATTCGAAATTAAGTATTCGCACCCTTCTTGTAGGGGGGCCACACCATCCCGTCTCCTCGGCATTCTATTTTCGATTTGACAGACCAAGGGTATTGACCTATAATTAGCAGATCTCAGTCAAGTGGACCTTCATAAGGAGAATCCGGATGCAATATTTACCTTTAGTTTCTATAGTCTGTTTTATTCTGTCCCCTCTAGTTCATTTCATCTTCCGGGCAAGATATGGCCAATATTACAAGAACCGTTTATTGGTCTCAATCGTTGCAGGCTTGGCTCTAATCTCAGGACTTGCCGGTCTGTCCTCTTCAATGATTCAAATTCCAACAGCGGCCTTCTTGACAGTGACCATTTTGGGGATCACACACTTCAAGAAATCCTAGCTCTGTTAAGATCCCCCTCCAGAAGGGGGATCTTTTATTTAGATCTAATTCGAGAAGGGCCATCTTTGAGATATTAATAACCCCTCCTCTTGGGGAAATATCTCCTGCCACACTGCTTCCGTCACAAATGGCATGAATGGATGGCAAAGTTTCAAGCTGTCAGATAGCACCTTATGTAGAGTTCCAGACGCCTCTTCCCGTCTATCCTTTACTTTCTCCAGGTAAACGTCCGCAAATTTATGCCAAACAAACTCATATATCAACTCCGCTGCCTCTGCGAATCTAAATTTTTCCAGGTACTGATTGGCCTTCCTCGCGACCACTTCAAGCTCGGTCAAGATCCATTGATCATCACCGTTTTTGGTCATTTCCACTTCAGATGCGCGAATTGGCTCAATAAATCTTGCAATATTCCATAATTTGTTAGCAAATTTTTTATATCCGATGATTCTATCTCTTGGGAAAGAAAAGTCTTTGCCTGTGGCCGTTCCCGCCACCAGTCCCATCCTGAGTGCATCCACTCCGAACTCCTCAATATATTCTTCAGGGTTTATTACGTTTCCCAAGCTCTTACTCATTTTTCTTCCATCAAGAGCTCGAACGATACCATGTAAGTAAACAGCTTTAAAAGGAGGTTTTCCTGTTAAATAAATACCCAGCATCACCATTCTGGAGACCCATTTGCTGAGGATTTCCCATCCGGTTTCGAGAACATTTGTGGGATAAAAATATTTAAAATCTTCGGAATCTGGATAACCAAGTGTAGCTAGAGGCCACTGTCCTGATGAAAACCAAGTGTCAAAGGTATCCGTCTCCTGAATATAATCTTCACCTGGCTCATTGGTCGAAATAATATACTTGGCTCCTGCCGGTGCTATCAGTGTTTGTAAACCCTTTTTAACCTCTGTCAGCTTATTATTCTTCAATAGTTCTGACAATTGACCGGTTACCACACTGCCTTCGGAATTAATGAACGAAATTACCAATTCAGGGTTTTCCACTGCCTTATACCATGCCGGTATCCTAATTCCCCAAATATTTTGCCTGGAGATAGCCCAATCATGCATATTTTCCATCCATCTAACGTAAGTTAAAGTTCTCCATTTTGGAAAAATTTTAACTTCTCCGTTTTTCACCGCCTCTAGTGCCGGTGCTCGTAAGGAATCAATTTTGATAAACCAATTAGGTAGGATTGTCGGTTCTACATCATGCCCCGCTTTACAGACTGAGACTGAATGAACATAGTTTTCGTCGATTTTTTCAATCAATCCTTTGGCCTCGAGATCTTCAACAACCGTTTTTCTGGCGGTGAAGACGGTCATTCCGGCGTATTTCCCGGCCACTTGAGTCAACTTTCCATTTAACCCAACCACTTTAATCGACGGTAAATTGTGTCTTTTACCCATCTCATAATCATTTGGATCGTGGGCCGGAGTTACTTTAACCACTCCCGAACCAAATTTAGGATCTACATACTCATCTCCAATGACCTTGAGTTTAAATGGTCCGTTTAGGCCCTCCACGTTGATTTCTTTTCCAATCCATTCTTTGTAACGGGGATCGTCGGGATGTACCGCTACTGCAGTGTCGCCAAACTTCGTTTCCGGTCTCACTGTCGCCAAAACAAAAGGACCGTACTTTAGGTAATACAAAGGATCTTTTCTTTCAATATGATCGATTTCGATGTCTGCATAAGTTGTACCGCAATTGGGACAATAGTTCACCATATAATCACCTCGATAAATAAGACCATCATTATTAAGTTTTTCGAAAGTCTTTGAGACCATTGCCACTACGTCTGGGTCGAGTGTAAATTTATTCCTTGTCCAATCGACACTTGCTCCCATTTTCTTGATCTGACCTTCCACCAAATTTTTGTTGTTCTGTACAAACTTCCATATTTCTTCGTAAAAATCTTTACGGTTGTAATTAAATCTGGACTTGCCTTGTTTCTTCAATTCTTTTTCGAAAGTTATTTGTGTCTCTGTACCCGCATGATCTGTTCCTGGTATCCATAGCACCTCATCACCTCTCATCCTGTGCCAGCGGATCAGAATATCTTCGATCGCAATCATTAATACATTTCCCGTATGCATCTTACCGCTGGCATTAGGCGGGGGAAGAACGATAGTATAAGGTTTTTTGGAAGGATCTCTCTTGGCCGTAAAAACACCAGCCTCGCTCCATTGTTTGTTTATGCTATCTTCAAATTTTTTATGATCGTAATTTTTATCCATCATATTCTTTAGTAAGTGTATCTTAAAAAACCCTCGCCAATCTCCCTAATGGGGGACTGACGAGGGCCTTTTGGGCGGTACCACCTCGCATTTTACTCATTCACACCTGGCTCCCGGTTGACTAGTCCGATCGACACCATCTTGCACATTTTAGCATATACCGGCGCAGTCACCGTAAAAATTCTAAACGGTTGCCAACCCTGGCTCAGGCTTCAAATCCATTCCAGCTTCATTCGGTCGCAGAATGGCAGCCGCTCCTACCATGGCGGCATTGTCTCCACAATATTTAAGTTCCGGAACATGAAAAGTTAGTCCGGTCTTTTCCACCTCTTGTCGGAGAGTCTCCCGCAACTTTCTGTTTGCCGCCACCCCTCCGGCCAGAACGACGCTCTTCGGCTGATATTGTTCTACTGCCAACATCGTTTTTTTCGCCAACACTTCTGTCACAGCCTCCGAAAACTCGCGTGCTACCAAGTTGACCCACTTCTCATCCGATATCTGTGAACTAATACCTAATAACTGATATCTATTTTCCACCATCCTGGCTATTGCGGCTTTGATGCCCGAAAAACTCATTTCTAATCGGGGTTCATGGATCAATGGCCTGGGAAGCTTGAGTAAGTTCTTATATTTTTTCCACTCCTCATTTGTTACCTTATTCGCTGCCCTATCTACTTCCGGTCCACCTGGATAGGGGAGCCCTAAGATTCTCGCTGCTTTGTCAAAAGCCTCTCCTGCCGCATCATCTCTCGTCCCGCCAATCCAAGTCCATTTCTGTAAGCTTTCCATAAGAATCAAATCGGTATGTCCTCCACTGACCACCAGCCCCACCGCCGGCAACTCCGGCACTCCAAAGTCTTGAGTTTTTGATTCCTTGAGTTCTTGATTCCTTTCAACTATCCAATTTGCCATCACGTGTGCCGCCATGTGGTTGACTTTTAATAGTGGTTTTTTCCATGCCCAAGCCAGAACCTTTGCTGTTTCAACGCCTATCAGTAGACTCCCCATGAGGCCAGGTCCATAACTTACGGCTACTGCATCGACTTTTTCATCGCCGATCGCTTCCATGATTACCGGAATAATACTTTTAATCTGTTCCCTAGCCGCCACCTCCGGGACAATTCCGCCATATTTTTCGTGCATTTCCACCGAGCTAGCCACGACGCTTCTTATTACTCTCACACCATTCCCAAAGCTTTCCACCACTGCAGCAGCAGTTTCATCACAAGTGGACTCAATGGCCAAAACTTTCATATGTGTATTTTACTTGCACCTTGCGCTAATAACCAACAACCTTGAACTAATAACTTCTACCTTGTGGCCAAGTCTCCCGCCGGCCCGCCGAAATTGCTTTAGCTATTGGCGGGTGCCTTTTAAATATATGGCTTGCCATGGCTGGTAATTGCTTACAAAAGTTTTTTCATAAATAGTTTCTCCTCCTCTTTCCACAGAATAATTAAAGACCACTTTAGCGCCCCAAGCCGACCAATCAATTTGTTTCATGCTGCCTAGTGGTAAGGTAGGATCATCTACATACATCGTAGCTGGTGGTGGTGTCTGGTTCGATATTTGCGGTTTCGAAATTGTCGCTTTCCTTCCGTCGCTGGTTCCATAAATGTCCACCTGCATCGATAAATTTTTCGTGTCCACTGTTTCTTGGATCAAGATGTAGTGACCGGTATCGTTCAGAAATTTTAGGTCTGCCGTCGGGTAATAGACGGTGGCGTCAATTCCTGGGGGGCTATCCTGTTCATAATAGCCAACCCGATAGGCGTGGGCCTTTCTCTCTGTAATTGGCAATCCGGCGTCTAGCGCCGCTCTGAAAGTAGTGGTAGATACTTGGCAAACACCGCCACCATCACCAAGGACTGTTCTTCCGGCACTGATTATGTAGGCTGTTTGATATCCGGTAGCTCTCGAAATATCGCCTACTGCAGTTACGAAGGAGAATTCTTCTCCTGGTGCCACCAATGTCCCGTTTATTCTTGACGCTGCCAAATTGACATTAAAGACTCTCCCTGGTATCGAGTGGAAAAAGGTCGATTTTCCGGTTCCAATTAATTCTTTAATTCCCAAGTTATTAATATCACCGGTTTTAATCTTTGGATATGTTTGGATTACCGGAATTTCCAAGGCCTTGTCTTCTGCTGACAGGAGAGATTGTGCTAGTTTTGCTCTGAATTGTGGGATATCTATCGTGGCTCCAACAATCTCCGGTTGAAATTCGTTAACTTTGTTATTCTCAAAAACAAAAACTGCGTCTCTCGGTTCAACTTCCACAGAAGGTTTTATTTCATTTACTAAAGATTCGAATCTGCCGTTATCAATTTGCTCGCTAATGAGTCCAAACAGGGGGGATATCTCGTCGGCACTTAATCGTTTCTCAAAACTCCTGAAACGAATTATCAATTTGTTACTGCCCCATTTTTCTAAGCTTTGTATGGCAGCTTTAACCATTTCAGCATTTTCCTTTGTTTCGACCAAGTTGGTTGGTACTTGTATTACATGGTTACCGGGCCTACCAAATTGCTTAATAATTTCCCCAAATAAATCGTTTTGTTTAACCTCGACGCCGTTTTTACCGGAAACAAGAATATATTTCCCGTGTTCTTTTCGTAACTCTGGCCATATTGGTTTTTGATTCAACTTTTCGGAAACCTGTTCGGTCAGACCCAGAATATCATCTTTGTCATAACTTACCGGAACGTCAATAACCCGACCGTATATTATCGCTCTCGAGCCTTCGGTGATCTGTGTCAAAATATTTCCGTTTCTCCCCACACCCATGGCCTGATCGACTGCCCAAACCAGATCGTACTCGACTCTTATTCCGGCTAATTTAGATACAATCTTTCCGTCAGATTCTAAAGTAACCTTGCTTGGATCACTTTCAAAATATGAGGTCAGGAGTTTCAGTGCCGTCGTCTTATCCATTCCGGTCATATCTACCCCGGCAATGTTTACTTTTGGAAAAATCAACTTCCTAAAAGCCAACCTAAAACCGCCATAGACAGTAATTGTCATCAGCAGGATTATCATCAGTGAACCCAAAAGGTATTTTAATTTTTCCATTCTTGATATACTTTAACTGTAATCGGATGTCCCGTTTATATATTCTAACTTGACTACTTAATTTATGGATAATCAATTTCCACTACCAGGTCCGGTTGCTTCCGTTCCCGAGCCATCTTCTTTTCCTCCCTCGACGCCTGATGTCTCACCTTTACCTAGTCCCGAAGAAGCAACACCTCCACCACCCGGATATCAGCCACCAGCCTCGATGACACCTCCCGTCATCTCCTCCTCACCTCTAAAAATTGTCGTTCCAATAGTCATTGGTCTTTTGGTTATCGGCTTGGTTGCCTTCCTACTGTTTCGGATTTTTGGTAAGTCGGCCGGAAATAAAAACCAATCGGTTACCCCAACCAAAGCGGTTACTCTAATTTACTTTGGACTATGGGAGCCATCGTCTGTTATGAAACCGGTGATTGATGCTTTCGAGGCACAATACCCCAACATCAAGATTGATTACCAACTTCAATCTTCTCAGGATTATCAGGATCGGGTCAAAACGGCTCTTTCAGGACAGTCTCCTCCGGACATTGTTCGTTTACACACCACTTGGTTACCCTTATTTGCTTCAGATCTATTGCCTGCGCCGTCAAATACTCTTTCGGCTATCGAATTATCCACCAACTTTTACCCCGTTATCGGAAAACTGCTTATTTCCGGCAATCAGGTCTTTGGTGCACCCATGACCGCGGAAAGTCTCGGACTCTTCGTCAACACGGCTATCCTTCAGCAAAAACAGCTCCAACCACCCAAAAGCTGGGAAGACCTTCTTACCACTGCCAAAGCGGTGAGAGAAATGGAACCAATAACCGGGAAAATTAGACGAGCAGGTGTCGCTTTAGGAAATACCACAAATGTAGAATATTGGCCGGATATTGTGTCTATGATGCTTCTTCAGGCTGGAGTATCGCTTACTGATATCAAAGGATCTGAGGTTGGCATCACTCTTAAGTATTACACCGATTTTGTTACCAAACATCAAGTCTGGGATGAAACCCTTCCTCCTTCAACTGTCGCGTTTGCCAACGAAAAAGTGGCCATGATTATTGCTCCCAGCTGGGTAGCCCGTGATATAAAAGCCATCAACCCGTCGCTTTCTTGGCAGGTAGTTCCTGTTCCTCAGCTTCCGGACATCGATCCGGTTAACTGGGCTTCTATCTGGTTCGAAGGTGTTGCCAAAAACAGCCTTCACCCGCAAGAGGCTTGGAAATTTGTCAGTTTCCTGGCCTCTGCCAATGCTCAGCAAATTCTTTTTGATTCAGCCACTCAAGAAAGAGGCTTCCCCCAACCTCCGGCCAATAAGGCGGTCGCCGAAATTGCTTCCAAAAACCCTGTAATTGCTCCCTTTGTTTCAAGTTTGAATTCAGCCAGGACATTTTATACGGCCTCAATGACTCAAGATTCCAAAACAGCTCTAAACTCACGTCTAATCAAATATCTTGAGGATGCGGTTAATAGCACCGCCACTAATCAGGAAGACAATAAAATCGTAGGTACCTTAAATAGTGGTTTTACTCAAGTTCTCTCTCAATATGGTTTAGTGGCAGCTCCTACAGCGACACCTACTCCATAATATATGGATCTTAGACAGTCTGTCTGCGCCACCATTAAATACGCGGATTTTTTTCATTTTCCACTTTCTCCTCAGGAGGTTCATTATTGGTTGATCACCAATAAGCTGACCACTTTTTCCTTGGTTAAACCCTTCCTAAAGAAATCTATGTCTCAAAGAGAGAAAAATATTCGCACTCAAGCCTTTCGCTTCTCGAAACAAAAAACCACTCACGCTAGAAAGTTAGTCAAAATCCTTAGGTTTATACCCGGTCTGAGACTTATAGCTCTCACGGGTTCAGTCGCCGCAGGAAACTCGCGTTCCGATGACGACATCGATCTATTCTTTATCACTTCACCTCACACTCTTTGGTTAGTTCGTCCGGTAGTTCTAATGATAATTTCCATTTTTTTTCGTCGCAGACATCCGGGAGAGGATCACTCAAAAGCCACCGATGCCTTCTGTCCAAATCTCTGGCTCGACTCTTTGTCTCTCGCCGTTCCTGAAAATAAACGCAATCTATATACAGCTCACGAGGTACTCCAAACCATTCCGCTCCTGGATAGGGGAGATACTTATCTGGCTTTTTTGTATGAGAACCGGTGGACTAAAAGATTCCTGGCCAACGCCTTTTCTTCCCTTGCTTCAACATACCAACCATTGAGACCAGCTGAAATCTGGCATCTGAAATCTGAGATCTTGTGTCATTTTTTCGCTCCCGTAAATTATCTTTTTTACCTCATCCAACTCCTCTATATGTATCCCAAAAAAACCTCTGAAACAGTCCGTCTTCACGCCGCCTTTCTTCATACCACCGATTTTGCATCTGCCATTAGTCAACACTTAAAAGGGGGTTAGGACATATAATCAGTATTGACCATGGACTTCTTCACACTCTACATCTATCAGCCTTTCTTCAACATTTTGGTCGGTCTCTATTGGCTGGTTGGTCAACTATTTGCAGCACCCGACATGGGTATTGCCGTTATCCTCTTTGCTGTAGCCGTCCGCTTTATTCTACTGCCCATAGATTTTGTGGGTGAGCGGTCCGACGAAGAGAAGCTTCAAGTGTCGCTTAAAGTCAAACAGATCAAAAAAGAATTTGTTCATGACCCTGTTAAGCAGAAGGAGGAGATAAAAAAATTAATGCGTCAAAGCCCTGGGGCAATCTTCTCCGAGATCTTCACCATTACAATTCAAGTGTTAATTATTCTTATTCTTTACCGGATCTTCACTACCGGTCTCGAAGGAGCTGATATGCACTTGCTCTATAAGTTTATGCCTACGGTTCGTCAGCCCATAAATCTCATGTTTCTTGGAAAATACGACCTGTCTCATACCAACAGTGCCTTGAACATCCTTCAGTCAATAATGATCTGTCTCAGTGAAATAGTTCA
>DQFC01000011.1:13689-22163 GCA_003531665.1 Candidatus Collierbacteria bacterium | reverse complement strand
CGGCGCTCCCACGACCACCCCTCCAACGGTATAAAAAAGGTTATAATAGACCAAGTTATGGCTGATTTTGATAAATTGGTAGTGTCCTTCCTCGTCGACGAAGTCGTTGGCGGTTTCTTTATTTCCGTCCCACCCGGACATGTTGCCTGTGTCTACGATCGGGGAGCCGGAGTTCTTAAGCGTGTCTGGGGTCCTGGTCTTCATCTCAAGATCCCTTTCTGGCAGATTGCCAAACTATTCAATGCCCAGGTTTTGGAATATACCATTAGACACGGATTTGATTTGTCTATCAAAGAGGCCCTTGGGGATGAACCGGTAATTGCCACCACCAAGGATAACAAGACAATCTCTATCGAAGGCTCTATCCTTTTTCGTTTAGACAAGGCCAACGCTCCTCTTCTTTGGGAAAACATTGGTGACAATTTTGTCTCAAAGGTAATTCGTCCATATTCCAGAAGTCGAATTGCTTCAGCTTTCAGCAAACACAGTTCAAAAGAAATCGGGGCTGAGAGATCTAAAATAGAATCAATGTTGAAAGCTGAATTAAACGATCTTTTCCACAGCAGTGCTTTGATCATCGAAAATGTTCTTTTCTCCGAAGTCAAGATTCTTGATTCTGATGCTCGTCGTTCAGGGCAGAGCATTCTTTCTGCTACACCAACTGTTTAGTTTTTTATATACTTAACTCATGGCCTTGCCCAAATATTCTGTTTTGCAGATCCGTCCCGCAAAAGACTCCCTTACGGGACAGGCAGCCTTCATTGAATTTTTAGCATCACTCCGGACTTCTCTCAAGGCAGGATTCTTTGACCGTCTTCTGGGAACTTACGACACCATCTGCCTTGAGATTGTCAATCTAAACCAAACCACCTTTTTCGTTCTTTCCTGTCCGGAACGCATAGAACATCTTGTTCGTGCTCAAATCGCCGCCCAATATCCAACCGCTCTTATTACACCAATGAAAGACTACCTTATTGATTGGCTCAACCACGGACAGCCTGCAATTGGTCAGATGGTCCTGTCGGCACCCTCACACTTATCCTTAAATAGCACCCTGGACGATAAGGTAGATCAAATGGCCTCCATTTTAGGGGGTCTGGCCAGGGTTCCTGCCGGTCAAGCCGCCATTATTCAGGTGTGTTTATTTGCTGCCCCAAAAAATTGGCAAAAATCAGTTCGTTCAAATCTTGAAACTGTTACACCGGCTACCGCTACCGATCCCGCCAAAAGCAAACCAAGTCCTTACAAGGCAATTATCGAGAAGAAACTATTATTCCAAGCTTTTAGTTGCGACATTCGCCTCGCGGCCATCACCCCACACCTATCAACTTCGTCACAACTTCTTTCTCAACTCGCGGCCGCTTTTGGAACCTATTCTCTTTCTGAGGGGAATAGTTTTGCTTTGAAAGTTCCGAAGTACCAAGGAACGCTATTAAAGTTAAGACAAATGATGTTAGATCGCTCTGCCAAATACTCAAATCAGTATCAGTACTTAAACTATGGGGAGATAGCTGCCATCTTCCATCTTCCGGGTATTTTACTTGCGCCGATCAAAGGGATAGCTTGGGGCAAAACTCTAAAAGGCGAAGCCCCAACCAATTTACCAGTCGATGAGAATCTTCCGGAGAATGAAAGACATCTATACAACTTTTTTGCGAAGACCGAGTACAAGAATCACATGGCCATCTTCGGTATGAAGAAGGGGATCGATCGCCTCCGTCACACTTACATATTGGGAAAGTCAGGTACCGGTAAATCAACCCTCATCGGTCGCATGGCCATTAACGACATTCAACACGGTGAGGGGGTTGCTTTTGTTGATCCTCACGGCGATGCGGCGGAGATACTATTGGACTACATTCCCGAAAGTCGTATCCAAGACGTCGCTTATCTTGATCCTTCAGTTCCTGGAATGTCTTTTTGGATGAATCCATTATTTGTCAAAACCCCTGCTCAGGGTGAAATGGTTGCTTCCAGCATTGTCTCCATTTTTAGTAAGCTTTACGGCAACTCTTGGGGTCCTCGCCTGGAATATATTTTGAGAAACACTTTACTGACTTTGGTTTACAAACCGGAAACTACTCTTGCCGATGTTCCTCGCATTCTCACCAATAAAGATTTTCGGGAAAAGGAATGCCTGATCCACGTTACCGATCCTATTCTTGTCAATTTCTGGCGTGATGAATATGATAAATATTCAGAAAAGTTTCAGACCGAAGCTATTGCTCCGATCTTAAATAAAGTTGGTCAGTTTGTTACCTCACCTACTATCCGTGACATCATCAATCATCCCAAGAGCACCGTCGACTTTGAGGACATGATGAACACCGGCAAGATTATTATCCTGAATCTACCGCAGGGAAAGATCGGAGAAGATAATGCCGCTTTACTTGGTGCCATGTTTATTTCTCAAATTCAAATTGCGGCTATGAATAGGGCTCATGTGGCTGAAGAACAACGCCGGGAGTTCTTCCTTTATGTCGATGAGTTTCAAAACTTTGCTACTTCTTCTTTCGTTAAGATTCTTTCCGAGGCTCGAAAATATAAGCTTGGCTTGATCCTCGCCAATCAGTATATTGCCCAGCTACCTGAAGAAATTCAGAATGCCATCTTTGGTAACGTCGGGACTGTTATGAGTTACGTGGTTGGTGCCTCCGATGCCGATCGAATCGTAAAAGAACTAAACAATCTGTATACAGCTGACGATCTTGTCGGTTTGGGTAAATATCAGTTGGCCATGAAAATGTCTGTCGACTCTCAAATGACCCAACCCTTCTCCTCTTATGGATTACCGTTACCTGATACCAGAACTCAGCAAAAAGAAAAGGTTCTCGCCGCTACTTATGAGAAATACTATCGCAAAATAGAGCCTATGGATATGTCTCTAGTTACCTCTATTATGACCCCGGCCGCCAAGAGATTTACTGAGCCAGCCTACATCCCCAAGGCACTAAGAGATCAGTCCTCCGACATCCAGACCACACCCAAACCCCCTTATACCCAACAATCTTCACCACCCGCACCCGTCATTGGCAACCTGCCCGTCCGGCAGGCGGGTCTCACTCCATCAAAAATGCCCTACACTCCCCAACTTCCTCCAACTCCAGCACTATCCAAACCCAACCCTTTTAAAATTCCTCCATCAGGATCTCCTCCGGTTTCTTCGCCACCCGTAGTGGATGGTCGTGGCCTGCCCGTTTCACCTCCCACAAAACCGGTCGACCCAACAAAACCACTAACTGAGAACCGAGAACTGAGAACTGAGATCTCCTCCTCAACCCCTCTCAAGGAACCCACTCTCGCAGAACTTGACCAGCTTCGCAAACAGGGTTTGCGCCCCAGTGTGGTCGGTTGTTTCTTAAATGATAAAAAAATTCTTCTAACTTATCAGAAATCGTTTAATCAATGGACCCTTCCTCAGGGGGGAGTGGACAACAGAAAAACAATTAAGGAAACTTTCTTTCAGGAAATGGGAGAGGAGGTCACCGAGGACTTTGTCAAAACATGTAGTGAAAATATCAAACTTGTCGCTGTCGACAAAATTGAATTTCCCCCAAGCAAACAAGGACTCAGAGATATGGTTACCGATTCAGGGGAACCGGTAGTGATGAAAGGGAAATATTATTATTTTTACACCTCAGACGCGAAAAATACCGATATTACCATCGGGGCAACAGAGTTCGATGATGTCCAATGGCTAAATTACGACGAAGCGTATAAACTAATTAAAGAGACCAACACCGGCGGGAGGTTAAGAATGATCACCAATCTCCTTCGAGTCCTATTGGAAAAAGGTCTTCTATCTACCAATCAACCACCAAAAAATGGATCCGAACCAGAACCAAGACCAGAAAGATCAAGAGCTCATGATTCCTCCGGAAAACTCTCTAATCCTATCAAAGGAAACGACCGACCACACGACTCCAGATCAAGACCAAATTCCGATGTCAACCGAGGAGGTCAGCTACACACCACCCCAATCGTGGGGGGAAGACCAAACGGCCTCTCCGAGGGAATTCTTGATGACCCCCTCGCAAATCTCCTTGGAAACCCCTCCATCAAACGTACCCTCGACGTACCCACCAGCTCCNNCCAAATCTTATTGAGGACACCTCGCCAAAACCCTCGCTCTTAAAGACTTTGCTTTCGGGCCTTGCTCTGGTTTTATTAGGCACCTTGTTTGGTGTCTTGGCCTCACGCTTTCTCCCTATGTCTTCCGGTGTTTCAACTGTTATTCCAAAAACACCTTCTCTTTCTCCTTCTACCATAATCGATGAACCGATAACCAACGACCAAGAACTAATAACACCTCTAGTCCCGACCGCGACACCGTCATCGTTACTCAATCTCAAATGGAATATGATGACAGTCAAGTCTCCTGTTACTTCAGTTGATTCATATAAAATTTATTACCCCACCACTTGGTCCATTCAACAATACAAAAATACCCCAGCCGATGGAAACGGAAGTTCCAGCTTGACCCTTTCAAAAGGCCTAACCACGATCTCCATTCTTCAAACAAACGGTAATAGTTTAACTTGTCTTTACCCTGGAGATTCAGACCAGGCGAATTCTTTACAATTCAAGGAGTATGTTGGTATAAACAAAGACGACTTAACATGGAGGCTCGCCTCCTTTCAGTCGCCAGAAATCATCGGAGGCTATCAGGTTTGTGAAATGAGTACGGCAGGAACTTTCATTACTTCTACAAAAATAGGCGAAATCTTGGCTGGTGGATTAACTGATTCACAGTCGATAGACGAATTTAACTACATTCTAGAAAAAATTGTTATATTAAAGTAGATGGAAGATCAGGTAACCGCACCTTTCGAGTCCGCCCCAGCCCGATCGCGACTCATTATTTTTGGATTTGTGACATTTTTTTCAGGCATTCTTGTTGGTCTCATTGTTTCTGTTTATTTACCTTTGTCGTTTTTGTCCAAAATCACCCAGCCCACAGTTTTTGTGCCTCCCATTGATGACCAAGGAAACAACTTCTTACCACCGGAAGGTCAGACGATGGGAATACAAATAAATACCTGTTGCTCTTGCCCGAGGTTAGTGAGCACTACTCTCATTGGGCAGGACGGCTGGGTTCTTTATGAAAAAGGCAAAAACTACGCCAGCCTATTACCTGAAGAGTGTAAAATGGCAGACTGCGCCCCCTGTCCACCTCCGGAAAGCGATTCCTTCGTCTGCCCGTCGACCGAATGGGTCGATTGTGAGCCTGGACCGGGTACTGTCAAACTTGAATGTACTGATGATTTCCTATTTTGGGCTCAAGAAAACTGTTCCGACTTCAAAGGCGCCGCCCTCTGAGTCTTGACAAAATTTCATCAAGGTTTATAAAATAGCAATCGAGATGGTAGACTGCTATAATCAAGCATCATAACGAGCAAGCTCTTATTTTATTCGTATACTCAACAAGTCAGATGCTAGGGAATATTTATTAATTAATTATCTAAACAAACATGGTTAACACCCTTACCGTTAAAAAACTCCAGCCGGCTCCAGGTTTTCTACTCGTTGAACCAGCCAAACAAGAAAAGAAAACTTCCTCCGGTCTCTATCTCCCTGATTCTCATGAAGAAAAGCCTCAATATGGAACAGTTCTCGCCGCTGGCGGCAAATTAATTAACGATCGTGGCGTCGAAGTTAGTTCTCCTGCCAAAGTGGGGGATACAGTTCTCTACAAAAAATGGGGTGGCAACGAAGTTGAAATTGGTGACACTGAATACCAATTTCTCAAATTCGACGACATCCTCGCCACAGTCAGCAAATAAATTAATACAATAAATATGGCCAAACAAATCCTTTTCGCCGAAGAAGCACGTACCAAATTAGTTAGTGGAGTTAATAAACTAGCCAGAGCCGTGGTTACTACACTTGGACCCAAGGGTCGCAACGTCGCTATTGATAAAAAATGGGGCGCCCCTACAGTTCTCCACGACGGCGTTTCTGTCGCCAAAGAAGTCGAACTACAGGATCCATTCGAAAATATGGGTGCCCAGCTTGTCAAAGAAGCCGCCAGCAAGACCAATGATGTTGCCGGAGACGGAACTACGACAGCTACTCTCTTGGCTCAGCAAATAGTCCTCGCCGGCATGAAAAACATTACCGCCGGTGCTAACCCCATGCAAATGAAGCGCGGAATAGACAAAGCCGTTACGGCCATAGTGGCGCAGTTGCAAAAGATAAAAACCGATCTCTCGGAAAGTGATTGGCAATCAGTTGCTACCATCTCGGCTCAAAATCCGGAAATAGGAGCCAAAATTGCCGAAGCTCTTAAGCTGGTTGGTCGAGACGGAGTTGTTACTGTCGAAGAATCAAAGGGTATGGAGTTCGAGATCGAACACAAAGACGGTATGCAGTTTGATAAAGGTTATGCCTCCGCCTATTTTGTAACCGATCCGGCGAGTATGGAGTCTGCAATCGAAAACCCATACATTCTCATTACGGATCAAAAGATTTCTGCTATTAGTGAACTACTTCCTTTCTTAGAAAACACTATGAAAGTCAGCAAGAACATTGTCATTATTGCCGACGATATCGAAGGCGAAGCCTTGGCTACTCTGGTTGTAAATAAAATGCGTGGTACTTTTAATATCCTTGCTGTCAAAGCTCCGGCATTTGGTGATCGTCGAAAAGCTCTTCTCCAAGACATTGCTATTCTTACAGGTGGAACTCTTGTGTCCGAAGATACCGGACGTAAATTAGACTCGGTAACAATTGAAGATCTTGGTAGAGCCGATCGGATTTGGTCCGATAAGGATAACACTCAGATCATCGGTGGTAAGGGTGATCCAAAAGCTCTCAAAGCCAGACTAGATCAGATCCGCCACGAGCTGGAAAAATCCACTTCCGAATTTGATAAAGATAAACTCGCCGAAAGAGTCGCTAAACTCGCCGGTGGAGTAGCGGTGATCAAAGTAGGCGCCGCGACCGAGATAGAACTCAACGAACTGAAAGAACGGGTTAAGGATGCCGTTGGGGCTACCAAAGCCGCCATTGATGAGGGAATTGTTCCTGGCGGTGGCGTTGCTCTCATTCGCGCCGGTCAGGCCTTAAAAAACATCAAGGCTGATAATTCAGACGAAGAAGTTGGAATTGAAATCGTGAAGCAATCCCTTTCTCAGCCTCTCCGCTGGTTGGCAAAAAACGCCGGAGCCGACGACGGTTGGGTAGTCAAAAAGGTTGAGGAGAATAATAATGCCGCATATGGTTTTAACTCCCTTACCCTTGAATTTGAGGATATGCTCAAGGCCGGTATCTTAGACCCGGTAAAAGTGACTCGCTCAGCTCTCCAGAACGCCGCCTCTGTCGCCAGTATGATCCTGACCACCGAGTGCCTAATCACCGACATTCCGGAGGAAAAGAAGACTCCAGACATGCCCAACATGGGTGGCATGGGCATGGATTAGTGTCGTCATTGCGAGTCTCGTAATCGAGCCGAAGCAATCCAGAAATCCAAAAGACCCCACTGTTGTGGGGTCTTTTGTTAAAATATCGACATGGACTTCCTCGCTGAGTTTGAAATGATTGCTAAGAAAGCAGTCTTCTCCGCAAAAAAATTATTCACGGACAGTCCTTCTGAATCTTTATCAGCTCCAATTCCTGAAGAAAATGTTCATTTTGAAAAAACATTTCTAATGTTGGAAAGGCTACAAGACAGTCCCTTTTTTGAAGAATCTACTCCAGAAAATAGATACGGAATGTGGCAAGGAAGAAAAATAATTGGCCGTGATGTCGCCATCAATGGTGGGGTGTATTTGGGGGGAGGGGTCAGGGAAGCAATTGTGATAGATGATGAAAAGCAGCCAGAGCTTGAGGAGCTTTATCAAAAGCTGTTGTTAGATATTGGGGACAATGGTGGTGATTTTAAAAGTTATGCTCTGAGAGCTGTTTTTGATCTTGTATCAAAAACGCTTCCATACAGCTCAAAAGGGGTTGAAAAAATATTTCAGGACACCGGGGCCATCCCAGACCAAAAGATTGCATTAAGTAAATATCTGAGAAGAGGTGTCGGTGAGTGCAGACATCAAGCATTGCTGTGTGGGTATTTGTTAGAAAGACTCGTAAAGGAGGAATACTTAGCCGGCAAAGTTTCCATAGACAGAAATTTTGTCGAAGGCCGAGGTGGGCACGCTTGGGCCAGATACACTACGAGAGACGGGAGGGTGGTTATTCTCGATGTGGCTCAAAATTATCTGGGATATTTGAAGGATATGAAGGTGAAGAATCGCAAGTGGTTTTACGAAAGACCTGGGGATAAGTCTCTAAAATAGTTATCACGCTGCTCACCATGGCACGATTCTAGAGCTTCCGTTCCGCCCATTGTCTTCCGGGCTTGACAGGGCCCTGGTACCCGAAGGGGTAGATCCATCTTTCACATCCAAGCCAATAAAAAATCCGCCTCTCAGCGGACTTTTGGTATTATTTATTAACCATCCTAAATTGCTTCGACAGTATTTCAA
>DQFC01000011.1:0-13625 GCA_003531665.1 Candidatus Collierbacteria bacterium | reverse complement strand
TAGTCAACATATCCACAAAAAAAGTGGGTTATCCACACGACAAAATCAATGGATAAATCAATCTAAGTTACATACAAAACTGTTGAAATCTTTACTTAACCTTAGCGAGCGACAAATATGATCTCGGGTTAACTGCTCTGCCACTTTTCAGCACTTCAATATGCAGATGTGGTCCGGTAGTTCTTCCGGTAAGTCCTACTTCACCTATAGCCATATCGGTGGTTACCTTTTCGCCTTCTTCTACAAAAATCTTTCCCATATGGGCATATCTAGTTTGCATGCCGTTTCCGTGGTTAATAACCACAGAGCGTCCATAATCCCATCTGGTAGAACTCATAAGCTCAACCACACCGTTCTTAACGGGATAGATTTTTGCTCCCAGCTTAGCTGTAATATCTAAACCTGGATGTCCCATGTGGAACTCTTGTGACACCCCGGTATTCTCTGGTATTATCGTCACAATACTTTTTTTGGTTTCGATGACAATATTTTCATCAAATGGTTGGATGTTTGACGAAGCCATTATGGATTGATCACCAGGCAACACAAACATACCCGAAGCCAGGGAAGTAATAGAAATAACACCGCCCAAGGCGGCTTTAAGGTTTCTTTTTTCGAACATCGGCCTAAAAAATTTCGAGATTGGATGCGATGTTCTTTTTTGAGGTAGTATTTGTATCATATACGCGGGAAAAACCCGCATAGGCACAAAAAATGCTCGACTTCTCAAGCAGAACGGTATCATACCATATCAGACCCCCCAAAGTCAAGTCCACAGCCCTCCCAACGACCGGATATTGTGCCTAAGTGCTACACTTTATCTATGCTTACAGCCGACACCCTCAATGGTAAAAATGTTCTCCTTCGAGCCGATCTTGACGTGCCTATCAAGCATGGTAGAGTAGAAAACGGTTTCCGCCTCGAAGCTCTTTTGCCAACCCTCAAACTCTGTCTGGAAAACGCCAGACGTACTTGTTTGATAGGGCATCTGGGTCGCCCTGAAGGCCCAGATTCTGCCTTTAGCCTCGCTCCGGTTAGAGATGAGCTAAAAAGATTGATCGATCAAGATATTTCATTCATATCTTCGGGTTTTTCTCCAGGGGAGTGTTGGACAGGGGAATTCCCCATATCACTAATGGAAAATATAAGATTCGACCCAAGAGAAGAATCCATAGATAGGCAATTCGCTGAGGAACTCAGCCAAGGTGCTGATTTATACGTCTACGAAGCATTTGCTTCATATAACCCCTCTACCAGCCTCCAAACAATTCCCGAAGTCCTTCCTACAGTCACCGGACTCCAATTTGATCGAGAAGTCACCACTCTCGGCGGGGTGCTCACAAATCCTACCCATCCAACCTTGCTGATAGCTTCCGGAGCCAAGCCTGACAAGCTCAAAACAATCAAGCAGATCATGTCCAAGTTTGACCATGCTCTACTCGGTGGTAAATTTGCCTCACCGAACCACCTGACACCCGACGGACTGGATATGAACGAAGAGGCCACTTCCCTATTCAAAAAGGCCATTTCTGAGGCTCAAACCATCGTTCTGAATGGCCCCCTAGGCTATTATGAGGACGGCACCCACGCCAAAGCCACCAAAGAGGTCTTCCGGGCCCTCAAAGACAGCTCTGCTTTGACCATCCTTGGCGGCGGAGATACCGTCGCCGCAATCCCCGCTCTGGGCTTCCATTACTCCGATTTTGGCTTTGTCAGCACCGGCGGCGGTGCCATGCTCGATTTCTTGGCTACCGGCACCCACCCCCTGCTTGAGATAGTCGATAAAAAATAGCCCTAAATAGACACTCAGCCGGATTGGAGTTAGAATCTAACAAATATTTTATTAGGAGGATCCTTAACAATGAAAAAAATTTGGCTCGGAATTCTTCTCTTTCTTGCTTTGCTTATCGCTATCGGTCTTATCTTCAGTTGGCATACCGCTTATCTGACCCTCGTTCTGGGCATCGCGGCGGCAATCTACTACGGTGCAGCTTGGGTCTATTATCAAATCTTCATCGGGGAGGTAGACTTACTTACCCCGCTCCCTCTCTGAGGGAGCTTTTTTTACTCCAGGAAACCTCGGATATATATCCGGGGATGAATGGTGGTTAACGAGAGAATGCACAAGTATTCTCTCGAGAATAGAGGAAACCCCGGATTTCAATCCGGGGAGGACGTCATTTGTTATGAATTACGTCATATAGGATATAATCTATTAAAGACTTCTATAGGAGGCACTTTACAATGATAATTGGATTTCTGATTCTCTTAGGTTCAGTTGTTCTTCTGGTTCTGGATATCAAACTTATCATGGAGAAAGATAATGTCGACGGGTTTGTAAAACTATTAGGAGGACTACTTATTTTTGTTCTCGTTTGGGGAAACGTCCTCAACTTTGGGATGAACTTTCTCCCCCTCATCATGTACAACCCCACTTCCTACGCTATCGGGCCTATCATTATCATCCCCATCGTTATCGGCTATTTCGTCTCTAAATTATTTTCTCCGAGATGAATTCCATCCTCACCCCAAAGGTGAGGATTTTTGTTGCTTTTATCTCTCTGTGCTACAGTTTAAATAGTTACTATTACTCTGCCCTATGATAAATTTTTCCATCAATGGTTTTGGACGCATTGGACGTTCAGCTGCCCGCGTTTGGCTCGCTAGTCATCTAGATGAGTCCAATTTGGTCGCTATTAACACATCCGGTTCGCAAGGAGTCCACGGCTGGGCTTATCTCCTCAAATACGACACTTCCTATGGCCCTCTCCCCTATGACATTACATCAGAAGAAGTTCAGAAACCGGATCTGGCAACCGACGCCAATCCCTTACTGGGTTATTTAAATATCAAACATCCTCAAAAAGATCTCCGCATTCCGGTCCTCGCCCAAAGAGAACCTTCCCGTATCCCTTGGGACAAATACGGTACTGAAATTGTCATCGAATCTACGGGTGCTTTCACTTCTTTAGAAAAAGCTATTCTTCATATTTGTGGTGGCGTCAAAATGGTTGTCCTCTCTGCTCCAGCCAAAGGGCCTGGAGTCCCCACCGCCGTCCTGGGTGTCAATGACAAAGAAATCTTTCATAAGGACAGAGTCAATGTCATTTCCGTCATCAGCAACGCTTCGTGTACCACCAACAGTGTCGCTCCCGTTGCGGATATTCTTCACGAAAAACTTGGTATTTTAAAAGCCATGCTTACCACTGTTCATGGATATACCGACGATCAAAATCTACAAGACAACTCTCATCGAGACCTTCGCCGTTCCCGTGCCGCTGCCATGAATATTGTACCCACCAGCACCGGAGCCGCCATCGCCGCCACTCAGGCCATCCCGGAACTGAAAGGTCTATTTGACGGCATTTCGCTTCGGGTTCCCGTTCTTACCGGATCTATTACCGACTTTACTTTTATTACGCAACACTCCACTAGCGTTGAGGAAGTGAATCAAATTTTTATCGACGCCGCCAGAACACCACGCTATCGTGGCATCTTGGCAGTGACTGACGAACCCATTGTCTCCTCCGATATTATTGGCAGATCGGAATCCAGCATCATCGATCTAGATATGACTCGAGTTGTTGACGGCACTATGGTGAAAGTTCTCGCTTGGTACGACAACGAATGGGGCTATGCTAATCGCCTTATCGAAGAAACTATCAAGGTTGGAATAGCTTTGGAATAATAGATAAAAAATTTACTGATATACGACCATGTCCATCCCCGGAAAGGATCTGTCAAAAACTTCTTTACTGTCACCTGGTGATAAGGCAATGCAACCTCCCGTTTTTCTACTACCGATATAGTTTCCAAACCGGTAAATCTTTTCTCCCTCCACTAACTTGTATGGTAATTCATGAATTCCCAAATATGCTCCCAAATCCTCTCTATAGTCGAAAGCCATCCACCAAGGCATCCAGACGTGAAAGATGTTCGAAAATCCCATGGGTAGTTTATTTATTATCTTGTAGTTCCCTACCGGAGTGGGGTAGTTTAGGCCGGTTGATACGATATAAGTCTTGAAAAGATTGCCGTTTTCAAAGAAAAACATTTTTTGTTGGGACAAATCTACTTCAATATATGTCTTAGCCACTTTACCATCAGTGTTCGGACCACTATCCGCACCTAACACAAGCTGTTTCGGTTTTTTACCTTCATATCTTGAGGAAAGATTGTCTTCTATCATTTTTGCCGCCCATTCCGGTGAAATGTTATTTAATCCATTAACGGCTAAGAGGTCAGACACTTTACCCTTATCTATTAAAAAATTTATCGTTTGTAAAAAATCCTCGGTTTCCACGTGCATCATTCTAACTATTCCATCAAATCCAAGTGATATTTTTTGTTTGCTGTCTTGAATCTTCAGCTCGAGAGGATAACTAAATGTTGTTTTTAGATTACTGTTAACCTTAGCAACCCTTTTTTCAAGATCGCTACTTTCACTGACCATTTCCACGATTAATTGTTTTTTCTTGGTATCGAAAAAAGTAATGAGTTTTACCTGCAATTCCATCGCATCGACCCTAGCCTTTCTTCCTTCCGCAGAATAAACAAAAAGACCGGCAGCATTATCATAGTGGGTTGACTCGTTTTTTAGTGGTCGAACGGAAAATATCTCAGAAACTCTATTTTCAAAGCCTTCCCCAAATTCAAATACAGGTTGGATCATAGTTGTTCTAGATGCGGTCATCCATTTGCTTAGCAAATCGGAAATACTTTTCATCTCCAGACTCTCCATTGTTTTATCGACACGCAAGGTGATGTTTAAGTCGCTATAAATTATTCTTGTTCTTCGTCCTTCTACAATTACATCGATATATTCAGTGCTTTTCTTCTCCAAAAGCGATTTGACTAAAGGCTTGGGCCAGAAAGAAATGTTGATTTGGGATAGATACGTATTCGGCCAAACCAACAAATATAAGCCACAAATAGGTAAGACAATCAACAAAAACACCAATGACAAGAATAACCTCATTCATTCATAATATCCAACCCCCCCTCCTCCACGCAAGAATAGTGTACGGAGAAATGTTAAAATAGGCCTGATCCTGGCCGGATAGGCAAGTGGCTAAGCCAAGAGTCTGCAAAACTCTCATGCGCGGGTTCGATTCCCGCTCCGGCCTCCTTGTGTTAAACTAAGGATATTATGAGGTCACGACTAATCCATACACTGCCCATACTGTTATTCTCTGTCTTTCTTGCAGGTTGTCAATTCAATCCCTTTGCCAAAAAAGCTGGTATCCAAATTACCTCCCACCCGGACGCCAATGTCATTATCAATGGCAAATCTGTTAGCAAGACCCCTTTCTACGACGAAAATCTAACTCCAGGCATGACTACAATTCAAATGACGGCTATCGACTCCGGTCAATCTTGGGAGGGTAAGGTGAATCTGGTCAGCGGAACTCTCACTACTGTTCACCGTGAGTTTGGCTCAACCCCGGACAAATCCCACAGTTATTCTCTTTCTTTTGAAAAATTAGCCAACAATAAAGATTCTTCCGTCAGTATTATTAGTCTCCCGTCCAACGCTACCGTTAGTATCGATGGCAAACCGGCTGGCTTTACTCCAGCCACTGCCGATATCGCTCCCGGTCCACACGTTTTCTCTTTCACCGCCCCAGGCTATCAGGATAAAATTATTAATGGCGCGGTCCAAATTGGATACCGGCTGGTTCTAAATTTCACCATGTCCACCATGGAGATTGTCCCGACTCCCACTCCGACACCGATTGCCACCCCGTCTGCCACACTTACTCCCAAACCCACAAATACCATTTCTATTACTCCTCTACCCAAACAAGCCACTACTTCGGCAGTCGTAAAGCCATATGTCGAGATCCTCAGTACGCCTACCGGCTGGCTAAAGGTCCGTGAAACGCCTTCAACCGGTGGAGTTGAGTTAGCCAAGGTCAATCCGGGCGATAAGTTCACCTACAAAGAATCGGAAACCACCGGCTGGTACAACATAGAATACGTAAAAGGGAGCTGGGGCTACGTCTCCTCCCAATACGCCAAACTAGTCAAATAGATACAAAAAAGCCCCGACTTTATATCGGGGCTTGCATTCATATTAAGGAGTCACTGTCGGTGTCGCTGTGGGGAGCTGATCAATCGGAATGATCGCTCCGCCAAAGTAACACACATTGTCGGTTTGAGAGCAGACAAATGTGCGGTCACACTCTGCTCGCAGCGAAGTACCCGGCTCATACTGAGCACAAAATAAGTCTCTGCGACGGAGGAAGTCCTGAAACTCCTGGTCCTCCAGGACTTGGCTTGAGCTCGCCGAGTCGTTCTTCTCCGGCTCGAAGTAGCGGACCGCCAGGTCTTCAAACTTAAACAGGCGGAAGTACTGCCAGCTGGTCATGTAGTCAGAGGACTCCAGCTTGCTGAGCCATATTCTGGCCACATCAGGCTTCTTGATTTCGCCGCTAATATACTTTTGCGGATCAATATCAGTTGAATCTCGCAGTGTATCCCGCGAACGGTCATTGAACTTCACCATCAGCTGGGCCGCTCCACCGACTTCATACAGCAAACGTAAGTTTTGCTGGGAGCTAAAGTCCATTGAAACATCCAGGGCATAGCTGGCGCCGAACTTCTGGTAACCTTTCAGGGTCACATTGCTCAAGGCCTTGACGCAGTTGAAGTCATTGTAGGAGCCACCACAAGCATTCGGATCAATGTCCGATACGACGTGGATTTGCTGTCGCGAATAGACGCGGACATAGTCACTTGGGGTTGGGTGATACCCCACCCTCTCGTAGATGCCATACATCTCTGTGTTGACGCGGTAGACTCCTACCTCATCCACTCCTAGCTTTGCGGCCGGCAGTTCCTGATGTTCGGAATCAACCTTTTCGTTCGCGGATTTCTTCTCGGTACACACCGAGGTCGCCGGATCGTAATTTTTCGGACAAACCAGAAGTGACCCGATCTCGAACGGTTTGGGGCCGCAAGCTCCAAGAGATAAAGACAGAACAATCAGCAAGACAAACAAACCAAACGGTTTACGCATGAGATTCTCCTAGCAGCATAGATTTTTATCGTGCAAACTTACAAGTGAAATCATACCACGAGAATCCTATAATGTCAACGCATTGGTAGTTAGGGTTCATGCCCAATACGCCAAGCTCGTCAAGTAAGCAAATTCCTTATCTTAAGTTCTTGATTCCTAGAGTTCTGGAGTTCTTTTTCTATCCCACATAATACAGTACTCCAATCACCATGATTACCCAGGAAATTCCTGTAATCATCAGTGGTTTGTCCGAAAGCAGGATTCTCTCAGGACTTTCTCCTTCATTTCTTTCATAAATGATTTGTAAGTACCTCATGATTCCGTACACTACCAAAGGAATGGTAATCATCATCCATTTTTCGGATATCAGCGTCCTTGGTAGGATGGAAATAAGCTGTAGAGCTCTGCCATCAGGAACTATCTTGGGCTGATTGAAAGTAAACAGCGCGTAGGTGATCCATGTGGCCGTGGCAAACATTCCGGTGTATATGTCCAAAAGCTGCTCTGTGTAACGTTTTAAAGTGGTTCTGGTCTCACTGTCGGTGTAGCTGAGAAGTAGCGTCATCTCCCCCCTTCTCTTGCCGACGGCCAGAAATAGTGAAGCCGCGATTACGGTCATAAGAAACCACACATCCATATGGGCTGAGATTGTAAAAGCCCCCGCATAAACCCTTATCAGGTAACCGGAAGCAATCACGATCACATCTATAATCGGAACATTCTTTAGATACTGAGTGTAGGCAACTTGAAGCAATAAATATACTAGCCCGCTAATGAATAAGAAGTAGTTCAATGTAAATGCCCAAGCCAATCCCACCACCACTCCTAATATAAGTACAAAAATCGCAGTTGGAATCGGCAACTCCCCTGCAGCTATTGGTCTAAACTTTTTGTACGGGTGTTTCCTGTCCGCCTGGATATCCAATAGATCGTTGTAAATATATGTCACACTGCTGAATATTGTGAATATCAAAAAAGCTTGAAAGACCATGACAAAAGCACCTTCGTGAAAAAGATAGCCAGCGAAAATCAAAGCCGCAAACAAGCTAAGGTTCTTTACCCATTGCCGCGGACGGACTTCTTTGAGAAGCGCCAGGAGTATTGCCATAATACAAATGTTAACATTAATAATATAAGTCCGATCATGATCGTTAGTTTGCTTCTGGCTTCAAACCTTACCGCCGCCAGTCCCAGAACAGCCGTGACTGTCCAATAAAACAAGGCTATTCGCCTTTTTCCCCAACCTATTTCCAGCAGTTTGTGGTGTAGATGGCTCCTGTCCCCCCAAACAGGGGATTTTCCCGAGAGGATCCTTTTTATAACGAGATATACAAAATCTACCAATGGGACCCCCAGTACTACGAGCACTGTCCCCACTTTTGCAGTCGCCAAGATAGAAATCACTCCCAAAAGAAGACCGGCTAAAGAAGTAGCCGAATATCCGGGCATTATTTTTTGCGGATAAAAATGAAAAATCGTTAAACCGGCAAAGGCCCCCGAAAGTGCAAAAGCCAATGTGGCTACCGGCCACTGTGTAATATCGGCGCTGAAATTAAGAGAAATCACCCCCAGAGCAATTGCCGCAATAGTTATCACTCCGCTTATTTGTCCATCAACTCCGGAAGACCAGTTTATGGCATTCATTAATACAGGGATCCATAATAGAGCAAATAGGTCAGCGAGAACCCAAATTTCATGATATTTCCCCAAAAATTCAAAGCCAATTCGAGGTTGGGAGAGATCAAATATTCCTCCAAAAGGATTAGAGGCATAAGCAATTCCTATTCCCGAGGCCACAATAATCGCCACTGCCAAAAAATTGATCGTTAGTCTCAAGTATGGGTTTAGGCCTTTAATGTCATCTACCAAACCGGTGACCATTATTAACAGCGAGGCAATTCCGATGGCAATTAGATGTTTGTCTATTTTCAAAAAAATAGCTAGTGTCAAAATAACAGCCACAAAAATCGGCACTCCTCCCCCTTTTGGAACCGGCACTTTGTGAATATGTGCCGGGTGTAGTGTTTTCTTTGGGTCGATTACCCATCCCATTTTGGAAAACAACACTATAGTTAGTGGGGTAATTACCAGACTAATCAAAAATGAAATTAGGAAAGGGAGGATTGTGATTGTCGGGTTTGTCATAGAGCAAATATCTGCATTACTCTAAAAAATCCTGCAGCCAAAATTCCAACTGCCAACAAGGAACCGGCCATCAAAGTCGTTTCTACAGGAGCGTCTCCTTTTCCGGCCCATCCGGCCAACGCCCTAGTAATTCCCAAAATAACCATTGTTCCCGGTAATATACCTACCAAAACCATTTTATTCACCAATTGTTGTTCTCCTCCGGGAAGAGAATAAAACCAAGGTAATTGGGGCGGTAAACTTTTCCAGAGCCACGCAAGCATGATCCCCATTAGGAGAATTACGACCCATCCGGCGATCAGCATTTGTTGTGCGGATTTATTTTTTGTCATTTTATTTATTTTTGTGAGCACCTCCGAAGGACTTCTCGGTAACTCTATACTCCATATATCTACCCATCATTAGTCGTGTGTGGGCATCCAGCCCCGGCAGGGCGGAAAAGAAAAACCCCACCACTGGTAGAAGAACAAATTCAAACGGGGCCATGATCTTCCTCCAAACAGGCAGGCTAGTCACCTTTGGTCTGGCTTTGAGATCGATCAATACCATTGCAGCCAAACTTATTAGTGATAGGGTCAATATGGCTGATGATACTTGAGGTAAAGTTCTTCCAATCACGGTTCTGGAAAAGGTTGGGTTCAATAACGGGGGCATATTTGCACCCACAGTGATGATAAACCAGTTGACCGGCCACATAAAATGATCTTCGATGACCTTGAAAACTCTGATTGTTTTATCCCAAAAAGGTGCCTTTTCATCCAGAATGAATTCTTTGATAATATATGCATCATCGCTCGCTCCCCACGCCCATCGCTTGGCCTGTTCATATGTGTTTGTATATGTGCTCCAAAAACCGTTGGCTTCAGCCGCATCTGCCGAGACAGAAATAAATATCGGCTCAACTTCGACCTCACCTCCGGTGGCAAAATAGGTCTTAAAAAATATTCGATAATCTTCCGGTATTACGTCGGTGTCCCAATAATTTATCTCATCCATCAGCTTCAAGCTTAGAGTGTAAGTTGAAAAATTAATCAATCTGTCTGGCCGTGACAGCTGGGCCATATTGATGACACTACTCATCCGATTGAACACTCTCATCGGCCAAGGAATTCTCTCTATATTGTTGTAGAAGACAATTGCTCCTTGCCAAATTTTCCGGTACCTGTTTGGATCATCAAGAAACATATAGGTGATAGCCGCCAAGTGGTTCGGGTGGAGAGAGACATCACAATCAACGGAAGAAATGGTCATTTTATCCATATTCCACTCTTTTCGTTTCGACAATTCTTTCTTAAATTCCTTACCGGCCCAAGACGCGTTGCTGGATTTTCCAATTACTTCTCCAATTAAGTTGATGGGGTGATAGGTAAAGAAAAGACTTGCGAATTTTCCGCCAAACTTTTTCCTTAAATTTTTCTCTCTTTCTGCATTTATTTCCACTCCTGCCCGCTCTTCCATAGCGATTATTGGGATGATCTGCTTCGGTCCAATAGTCTGCTTTTCAAGGGCATGTAAAGTTCGTTCCAAGATTTCCACCGGTTCATTGTAAGTTGGTAACACTATCACGTGTTTTACTTCTTTCCAGTCCGCAAAACCAAAAACGTCCCCCATCCAATCGTACTTTTCCCATGCTTTTATCCGGTAATACGACATCACTCCTGCCCAAGCCAGGGTCGTCGACCTATAAAGCCAATACACGTTAAAGGCAATAATAAAATACGCCACCCCAATGGGCCACAGAATTGACCCCCATACGGGGAACAATATAAAGGTCCAGCTGGTAAAACCGGGCAGAATTTCCAGGGCTCTTTGGCTTGCTCTGGGATATTTCTTGATCAGTTTTCTAAGGAATACAAACATTTTGTGTTTTGACTCGTGATTTCTGACAGTTCTCCGGTACTCAGGTTTAATTCGGAGGCCATAAATTCAGCTATTATTTTAACATTTGCGGGGGTATTCACCGTTCCTCTCAGTGGTTCCGGAGGCAAATATGGGCTATCCGTCTCTAAAAGAAGGCGGTTCTGGGGTACTTTCTTGAGTAATCCCCTAAGGTTCTCTGCTGATTTATAAGTAATATTCCCACAAAAACTGACATAGAAGCCCATTGTCAGGATTATTTCCAAGAAATCAGCACTTCCCGCAAAGCAATGGAATTGTCCTCTGGGTAGTTGTTTCATGGCCAGGAGTTCTCTTCTCATTTCTTCTTCTGCGCCTCTCATGTGTATAGCCGCGGGCAAATTATTTTCAACCGCGAGCTCTATCTGTTTTCGAAACAGTTCTGTTTGTCTTTCCTCGGTTCTTTTTTCCTTATCCCAATAGTAATCCAATCCAATTTCTCCCACCCCTACCACTCTCTTGGATCTTTTGATTATTTTCTCCAGATCCTCCATTGCGTTTTCTATCACCCCACCCAATGTTTTTCCAGAGTTAATCTGGACTCTATACAAATTTACCACTTCTTCCGGATGTATTCCCACCAAACAATACTGCTCATATTTTTCAGCAATCTCCATCGTTTTCTTCGCATCTGACAAACTGGTCGACGGCATAATCACCTTTTCTACCCCGGCCATCCTTGCTTCTTCCAATAATTTTTCTATATCGGTGAATCGCTCATCGGTTAGATGGCAATGTGTATCAATTAACATATTTCGTCATTGCGACCAAGCTTGCCCTGAGCGGTGCCGAAGGGTGGCAATCCATATAAATAAATATTCATCTTTCAATTCTCTGAAATAAGTTGTCTCCCCGTATTATTACCTCTCCTCCGAATTGAGCCATTAGTTTCTTGGCCGTTTCCGGCATAAATGGCACTAGATCCGCCGCGATCTGCCTGATGATTCTGACAAGATCGGCCAAGACAAATTCCTGCTCCTCTCCGGTCAACTTCCACACCTCTCTTTGGTTAATCAAAGTATCCGCCGTCTTCACATCTTCCCAGATAAATTTGATTGCCTCATCAAACCGGAACACAGACAGTTTGTTGACAACCGCTTCCCGTATTCCCAATCTCTGTTCCGGTACTTTTAGGCCGATCTTCTCAGCCATCGTTGCCACCCTGGCGGCCAAATTTCCGATTCCATTGGCCAGACTGCTTTGATAGGCTTCTTCAAATCGTGCCACCGTTACATCCGAGTCTTCAAAAACACTCACCTCTCCCAGCAGAAAATACCTCAAGGCATCGGCTCCATACTTTTCTGCCCATTCAATTGGATTGATGACGTTCCCGAGACTTTTACTGATTTTTTGTCCGCCGGAAGTCAGGAATCCTCCGACAAATATTTGTTTCGAAGTTGGCAGACCCGCAGACATCAGCATTGCCTGCCACATGGCCGTCTGCTGTCTCAGATTATCCTTGCCACAAACCTGTGCTCCGGGCCAAAACGTGGCAAATTTTTTCTGATCTTCAGGCCATCCCAGTGCCGAAATATAATTGATTAAAGCGTCAAACCAAACGTAAATCACTTGAGTCGGATCGTCTGGAACATCGACTCCCCAAGGCATTTTGGCTTTTAATCTGGAAATACTGAAGTCTTGCAGACCGGCCTTCACAAAAGTTTTGATTTCATTCTGGCGGAAATCGGGGATTACAAAATCGGAGTTTTTTTCATAAAAATCCAACAGCTTTTGTTGATAATTGGAAAACTTAAAGAAATAGTTTTCCTCTTCAATTATCTGGATTTCCTGCGTTGGATGGATTGGGCATTTTTCGTCAATTAATTCAGAATCGGTTTTCTCCAGCTCACAGCCGACACAATATTTTATTTTGTAGATCTTTTTGTAAATATCTCCTTTGGCGGCACATATTTTCCAGAATGCCTGAGCCGACGTTAGGTGGTGTTCGTCCGTAGTCCGGATGAAGTTATCGTAGGAAAGGTTTAGTGCCGTTTTTAACAAACCAAATTTCGCCGCATACTCATCGCAATATGCTTTGGGATCCATACCGGCTTCCANNGGGGTCGTAGTGGTGATATAAAACTTTCCCATCTCTCAATTTTACCCCACCTTACCCTTCCACACACCTGTCATTCCCGACCTGATCGGGAATCCATAAAAATTAATACAAAATTACTTAAAAATCTTCTTTATCCCTCCGGTAATCTTGTCCGTCCACTCGTTGGCCCATTCTTCAGCCTTGATCCTCTTGATCATCTCTTGCCAACCTGGATTTCCGAGATTCTCCGCCACTGTGGCGATGGTCGCCGAGCTTACCTTTATATTATTTTTGACGTCTTCATAGCTCCGGCCTTTATCGAGGTACAGAGCAATCCCGAGCCTCTTCAGCACTGCGATTCTTTCACCATCCGTCAGCACGTCATTAAATATCGTCTTCAATTCATCCAGCGAATCTATTTCCGCCAGCACCTGATAGAACATCTGTCCCAGCTGTTTCTCTAATGTCTTGTTAATTGGATTCTGTGAAAGTTGCATATTCTGTCCAAAATAATAACCCTGCCTG
>DQFC01000028.1 GCA_003531665.1 Candidatus Collierbacteria bacterium | reverse complement strand
TCATCCATCGAGAGGAAAATCACGCCCTTTTCCGATAGAGCTTTCTTGAGGGACCCGTAAACCACTTCCGAATCATACTGGCTTTTCACCCCTGCCAGCAGTTCCCGCTCGGCTTCCGGCACCCCAATTTTCTCAAAAGTATTTTTGATAGCCTCGGGGACTTCCGCCCAGGTCTTCGCCTCCTGATTCTTTGGTTTTATATAGTAGCGGATATCATCAAAATCAATAGGGGACAGGTCTCCGCCCCATGTCGGCATTTTCATTTCCAAATATTTTTTATACGCCTTCAACCGGATCTCCAGCATCCACTCAGGTTCCTTTTTCAAGGAGGAGATCTTCCTCACCAAACCTTCCGTCAATCCTTTTTCCGCCGTAAACGAATACTCCACGTCATCAGTATGGCCTAGTGGATAAAGTTTATCCTCTATTAGTTTTGAATTATCAGTCTTTTTACTCATATGACTTATAGCCTTGCTCTTCTAACTTATCCACAATTTCCTTTCCTCCCCTATCAACCACCTCTCCGTTTTTCAGCACCACCACCCTATCCGGTACCATGTACTTTAGAAGTCTTTGGTAGTGAGTAATTACAAGCACTGCCATTCCGGCTTTCGCCATTTCATCTACATTCTTGGCAATCAGTGCCAGCGCGTCGATGTCGAGCCCCGAATCCACTTCATCCAAAATAAGCAGTTTCGGTTTCAATATTCTCATCTGCAGTATTTCCAGCTTCTTTTTTTCTCCCCCGCTAAAGCCCTCATTAATGCTTCTGGTCAGCAAATGCTCATCTATATGTAGCCTCTCCCCTTCTTCGGCAATTTGTTTTTTTAGATCAAGCGCGCTCACGATCAGCCCTCTGCCACGCAGTGAGGCCAGAAGCATTTCTCTTACGGTTACCCCGGGGATCGCCACCGGATACTGGAAGGACATCATTATCCCGAGCTTTGCCCGCTCATCAGGTTTCAACTGAAGCAGATTTGTTCCTTCGAAAGTTAATTCATCCGCCTCAGCCTCGTATTTGGAATTCCCTATCAAGGTATTGGCTAAGCTGGATTTACCCGACCCATTGGGTCCCATCAGAGCGATCACCTCACCTATTTTAACCTCGAGATCGACCCCTTTTAAGATCTCTTTTCCTTCTATTTTTACCTTCAAATTTTTTATTNNAAATCCTCCAAAGTATATTCTGCCAGCATATCCTCAATGCGGAAAGTGAGCCGGTCCATGAAGCTTTGCTGACCACAGCTCCCTTCTACGGGGCAGCTCTCACAGGCCACCGGAGCCACCTCACCCTCGATGGCTTCCAAAGCTTCTTTGACTTGGATCTCTTTCGGTTCGTAATTCAGACTAAATCCACCTCCCTTACCTTCTTTTGAGTTCAAAATTCCCGCCTCGACCAAAGAAATGGCTATTTTGGCCATAAACGCTCTGGGCAAGCCTAATTCACTCAAATACTTAAGCGAAACCCTGCCTCCCCGGCCACGTTTAGCGAGCACAGACAAGAGTGCCATTCCGTAATCAGCCTTTTTTGTGAGCGTAAACATATACTTGGACTATTATACTCCAAGTATCTTTTTTCTGTCAACTTTTGACTCCCGCCCTCTCAAATTTTCTTCCACATCGCATAATATAACTCGTCATCTCTTACCTCCCTCGTCATGATCATAATTTCATCCAATTCTGGTAGTTCAACTATATCTCTTCCCTCAAGCTCATTCTCATCATATGGAATTACCTCTGTCCATTTCTCCTCCATATCAGCAACTAATTCTGGAGGTAAGAAATCCAACATCATTTCCAAGAACGCAAACTCCAAATCTCCCTCAGTTTCAACTATCTCCCTTTCAGTCTGTTTCCACACTTCTTTAATTTTATCCGACATACTAAGTTTTTCTGTCATACCATATTATAGCTCTATTCAGAAAATCGATATCCTTACTCTGTTTTCTTCCAGAAAAACTTCTGAAAAAACTTTTTCTCTGCTGGCCACATTTTAATTTTTTTAGCCTCATCGAGGGTGAAATACCTGTGCTCACCAATTTCTTCCCCATCCATTATTTCCCCGCCTATGATCCTACACTTCCACCAGTACGCAATCTCTCCAGGAACATCCTGCTCCCATTCAGAAATTAGTTCGACAGGCTTAATAATAATATTCAATTCCTCATACGCCTCTCTTACCAGTGCTTGCTCGATCGTTTCCCCCTCTTTAACATGCCCAGTGGGAGGATACCAAGCCATTTGGTATTCACCAAAGTTTTTTAAATCACTTGGTCTTTGTAACAGTATTCGTCCAAAATCATCAAAAATCACGCACACGGCTACTTTCTTGGTATCATGCATTATATTTAGTGTATCAGTTCATTAGAACAAGCCCATCTGAACTTCTGCCGGTGGCGAAACAATTACATCGGCTGGATAAGAAAAGTCCACCTCAATTTCCCGCAGTTCATTCCATTTGTCCTTGAACTTCAATCTCTTGTTCTTCATTCCGTAGTCATATACTCCTTTGGTTACTTTCACATCCATTTCACAATATTTTTTCAGATTGGCCAAGCTTTCAGGATCGCCCTTCGCCCACCACATCACCGCATCNNACATCAAAATGTTTCAATTTAGTAAAATCTCCTTTTTCGTAAATTCCATTCATGGCCGGATTATCAAAGCCAAAAGAGTTGTATCCGATTATCCTATCTGCCTCTTCAAACCATTCCCACATGTGGTCAAAAATGAACTCTTCGGCTCCCACCACGGTAAGTGCCTCTGGCGTCCAAAAACTCTTCATCTCACCGAAAACTTCTCTCAAGTCATCATCCATTTCCCTTCTATAAGCAGACACTACCGAAATCCCCAAATCCTCAGGGTTCCTCAAATCTGTATCGTTGAAAAAATTTTTTGTCTCGATATCATAAACCACTTCAACTCTGTTCCCTTTTTGTGTCATTTGAACCCTAATTAAACCATTTCTCTCAGTATTTTGCCATAGATCACAGAACTAATACCCAAGAAACTCTTAACTTCTTTTCCTGCCTTCCCAAAACAACATCTGTTTTTTAAGAAATTTCCCGAAGAAGAAAATTACCAATCCCATCCCGATAATCGGCAGGTAATACTCCCATACTCCTGTGGCCGGCAATTCTGTCGGGGTCGCTGTGGGAGTGGCTGTTGGAGTAGCCGCCGGGGTTGCGTTGAAGTTCAGGCTAAAAGTAATCGATTGAAGACCGGAAGTAATCACCACCAGACTACTTCCCGGATCCAATACTCCCGGAATAAACTGCCAACTACCGCTTGGACTGGCCGCCAAAGTCGCGTCTGTAGACGTTTTTATTTTTACATAGACGATTGAAGAAGGCGACGCTATTCCTTCAAATGCCGGTATGGCTCCAAAATAGCTGATATTTGAGTAATCTACTCCAACGGTAGACAATACACCCACTCTGGTTAGAATCAGGTCTTGTGCAAACACAACGCCAACAGAAAAAAATAATAATATTCCCCATACTATATATAGAAATTTTTTCATTTAGAGTTTTAGGTCAATTTCTTGATTTACTACCGGTAATACTACTTTAACATCTGGAAGATCCTGATGAATTTTCTCACTCAGGACTAACCTGGGTAACTCCTCGCCATGGATCAAGGCTACTTCCTCTAGGCCATCAATCTTCTTTAACCATAAAAGCACCTGTCCCTGATCCGCGTGAGCACTCATAGTTTTTATTTCCAACACTTCGGCATTAATAGTAATCCAATTACCCCAAATATTTATTCTCCTGTTTCCATCCAAGATTTCCCTTCCTAGGGTCCCCTCGGCTTGATATCCCACCATCACTAGCTGTGTATTGGACTCTCCCAAATAGTTTACGGCATGGTGAATCACTCGTCCCCCACTCATCATTCCACTGCCTGCCACGATCACCTTTACGCCATCATAATTTTTGATTTGTTTACTTTTTTCCATGGTGTCACAGATCATCAATCCAGAAAAATCAAACGGATCATCCGTTTTTACCTGATCCTTAAGCTTCTTGCTATACAAAATCGGAAAATCTTTGAAGATCATTGTCGCTCTGATTGCCATCGGGCTATCCAAAAAAACCGGTGTCTTAACGTCCATTCTTCCATCTTTCTTGAGTTGATCAAAAATAAACAAAAGCTCTTGCGCTCTCTCAATCGAAAACGAGGGAATAAGAACCGTTCCCTTGTTTGTTTCGGCTTTGTTAATAATCTTTGCCAAATCCTCCATCTCCTCTCTTGGTCCGTGCACCTCATCTCCGTAGGTAGACTCTACTACCGCCATATTTGCCTTAGTAACAAATTCAGTCGGTGAAAGCAATGGCTCAGGAGTATTTCCCAAATCACCACTAAAGGCTACGCTCTTACCTGTCGTTCTCTCTTCCACTATGATGCTAGCCGATCCCAAGATGTGGCCGGCATCAAGGAAGGTAACGGTAAAGTCGCCCACGTCAAAACGCTTGTCATACTCGACGAGCGATACCTGCTTCAATATCACTTCCACATCTTCATCCGTATAAAGAACCGACTTCGCTTCGGCTTCTTTGGCTATTTTGGCCGCATCGTAAAGAACAAGCTCGGCTAGCGCCTTCGTTGCTTCAGTCATAAAAATCGGCCCCTTGAACCCATACTGAGCCAAAAGGGGTAGTCTTCCACAATGATCCAGGTGTGCATGTGTCAAAAGTACTGCCGAAAGCGCACCAAAGTCGATGTCCGGTTTAATCGTATTCAAACCCACCTCCTCCGGCTTCCCTTGAAACATTCCAAAATCCACCATCAAACCCGTGTTTACACCAGTGAGAAAAAAGTTCGATCCCGTCACTGTCTTTGCTGCCCCTAAAAATTTCAACTTCATACATTTCAGTTTACCAGATAGATTATAATTTCTATTTTAAACATGGTGCAGAAGTCTAGCCAATAAACCGCACGGACCATGCGCATATTGAGAAGTATTTCTTCGAAATCCCAGGTATGCTCCGCGGGACGAGCCGAAGGGAACCCGCCATTGGCGGGCGAGATAGTTACGCGGGAGTACGGTTTTTGGCGGACTTCGAACCAATAAAATAGGAATTGAACCTTCTTTATTTGCTAGAATGAATATATGGACTGCCCACATTGCCATCAATCTCTCTCCACCCTCGAAATCGAAACTTCGGATGGACATCCTCATTCCATCGAAGAATGTCTCAGTTGTGGTGGTCATCTTGTCGAACCTTATCTTGCAAATTTTCTCACCCTCGAAACAGCCAGGAATGTAGACTCGGTTATTCCCAAAAATCGCACCACACCAATCGAAACACCCGTATGTTCTAAGTGTGGCCAAACCATGCCCGGAATCAAAGACGACTCCGTTCCCCAAACGGTCACCGTTTTTACTTGTCCCAACAATCATGGAGATTTTTTTCCAAAAAACCAGCTCTTTCTTTTTAAGCAGGCCCAACAATCCAAAATTTATTACCACAAGCTCTGGGGGATTCCTCTGAAGTCAGCTTTTGCCGTTTTGATTCCCGTTTTAATCATTTTTTCCCTTGCCACCCTCCTACCGTCTATCCTAGAACAAGTTAGCTCCACCCAGGAGACTCGAATCAAGGCTTCGGAGATTCTCACTCCTCCTCTTGTCACCCCCATTTCTCCCACTCAAGTTCTAATTTCTTTTTCTACCCAAAAACCTGTAAAGACTACCATCCGTTTTACCAAAGGCCAGATCAAAACCTACGAAGTTTCGCCCGCCCCCCAAAACAACCATCTTCTTAGTGTAGAAGGGCTAACCTCCGGTACACAATATATATACGCCATCTCAATCGATACTGGCGTAAAAACGATAAACACTTCCGCATACACCTTCACCACTCCTTAAACTAAGATATCAAAATGCCCAAGCGTCAATTTTCTCCGTACGAGCTTAATCATCTAAAGAAATTTGGCTTCCCCGATCCGGACCCAAACACTTTCGGTGAAAAACCGGTTGAATACATCACCGGTCACGCAGAGTTTTGTGAAATGGATTTTTTAGTTAATTCCTCCACCTTGATTCCCCGCCTGGAATCCGAAAAAATTATCAAAATTGCTACCGAGTTTATCGAAAAACATCAGTTGTCACATCCGGCCATTGCCGATATCGGCACTGGCACCGGCTGTCTCGGTATATCCATCGCCTCCAGACTGGCCAAAAAACAGACACCTTACACTATCTATTTATCTGATACCTCCTCCGAAGCCCTAAAAACAGCCACAGAGAATGCCCATCGTCTATTACCCTCACCTGTCAACTTATTTTTTCTAAAATCAAACCTTCTAGACGATTTTCCCCACATCAAGTTCGATGTCATCACCGCAAATCTGCCCTATATCCCCTCCCATACCATCTCCTCTTTATCTCCTTCAGTAAAGGATTTCGAGCCGCTTTCCGCCTTAGATGGTGGGGCCAACGGAACCACGATCATTAATCGGTTTCTGAACCAACTTCCCGAATTTCTTTCATTTCAAGGGGTGGCCATATTAGAGATAAACGACACTCACAATCTAGACAGTTTTTCTCTACCGCCTGCGGTTCAAGTTTCCATTGAAAAGGATGTTTTTGGCGTTCCTCGTTTTCTCACCGTTAGTCCAAAATCATAATATTTGTTACACTGAATATATGAAGAAAACAATGTTAATTTGTTTCGCAGTCATCGTTTTTTCCCTTTTTGTCATTCAAGCCACCGACCAAACTAATCATTTTCAACCTCAGTCGGATTACGATCCCTCCTTGTCAGAAGCAATTTTTAACAACTCCTCGGTTAGTATGCCTCCATATATCGCTGATCTCCCCATTCCTTCAAAAGTGTTAGGAGACTCAACGGGTGAAAAGGTCATTTATGTCGATTTGTCCAATCAGAGACTTTATGCCTACGAAGGAGACAAGCTTATCTATGACTTTTTGGTCTCCACCGGAAAATGGGGACGCACCCCCACGGGAACCTTTAATATAGCCAACAAATTTCGTTTCATCAAAATGAGTGGTGGATCTGCTGCACTACACACTTACTACTATCTCCCCAACGTTCCTTACACCATGTTTTTTGGAAACAGCCAGATTCCCGCCTCTAGGGGGTTCTCCCTTCACGGTACCTACTGGCATAACAATTTTGGACACCCCATGTCACATGGCTGTGTCAACATGAAAATTTCCGAAGCCGGAATACTCTACAATTGGGCAGATCCCAAACTACCGGAAGGCAAAACTTCCGGTGTCTCCAACAAAGATAATCCAGGAACCAAGGTGGTGATTTACGGGGTCACCCCCAAGTCATAGAAACATCTTTCAGGATTGACAAACCACGTTGAAGAAAGCTAGAATAGCACCCATGACCAAAGCCGACTTTTCACAGCTAAAAAAATTCTTTTCACAATTTCCCACCAAAAAATTCGCCAAAAACTCTCTTGTCATAAAACCGGGAGAAAAAATTGAAAGCGTTTATTTTATGAAATCCGGATACGTTCGGGCATATTCCAAAGCTCCTTCTGGAGAAAACACTCTTAATATTTTCAAACCACTATTTCTAATTTCCATTATTCATTTCTATACGAGTTCCAAGAATGATCTTTATCTCCGAGCCATTACCTCTGCCGAAATCTACATTGTTCCCAAACAAGAGTTCAAGAAGCTAATAGATAAGAATCCGAAAGTATCGGCAATCATTATGGATTTCTTCTTTGGCTCACTTCTTCTATATCTTACCAACCAAGGAAACATCATCAATGGCAGTGCCATAAACAAAGTTGCCTCAGTTCTTCTTCAAATGGTTCATGATTATGGTGATGTAAAAAATGGTCAGTTGATCGTCAACTTCCCGGCTACTCACCGTATCGTTGCCAGCTTAATCGGCCTCACGAGAGAAACCACCAGTGTCCAGATGAGCAAACTTCAAAAACTAGGAATCATCTCTACCAAAAGAACCCAATTCACCGTTTTAAATCTGGCGAAGTTAAAAGATCTGGCCTCTATCGTCGAATAGTTATTATCCTCCCCATGTCTGAGAAAGAGTCAGTATTCCAAATACGGATAGAAAGATAATCATTCCTGCAATTACCACTTTTCTCCATGCAGCCGGCCTTAATTTTGGGTGAAGAGCTGTCGAGTTTAGCCAAAGAATCAAAACAGAATAGATTACCATGGTCCAAGCGTTTAGTACTGCACTTACTAATACTAGTTGCAGAGGCTCCTTAAATCCCAAAGCCAAAACCAAAAGCATTAGCCCGATCTGACCCCAAAGAAGTCTGTAAAAATATTTGGGGAGTTTTTTGGACTCAAATTTTTCAAAATTAAGTATTGCCCAATTCTCCGCTAATATTTTTCCGGTGGTACCCAAAACAGACAGTTGGGTCGCGAAAAGCATTAAACCCAGCACCACTAGGAATATTTTTCCGATTATTTGGGAAGTATAGTGCCCAATTATTTCTGCTTCCGCAATCACAAAATCTACTCCTTTTAGCCCCCCGGTCTTATGATAAATTGTTTCGTATGCCAAAAGGGATAGGGATATCATCGCAATTACCCCGGTCATCCAGAAAATTAGACCCTGTTCCAAATTGGATAGTTTCCACCATTTGAAGAATACTTTCAAACTACCGCTATTTATTTCAAAATCCTTTCCGGTCAGTCTTATTTCTTCATTTTTTCCCGTCAGTAGGCTGGTGATCCTTCCCGATCCATGTCCCATTCCATAACCCTTCTCTTTTATATTTTGAGACTGTCCCAAGTTCAAGTTTCCTCCTGCTCCCGAAAAAACAATCGCCCCTAAAAATGCCGACACCTGCAAACCTACAGGAAAGAACCAATAATCCTCTCCTTTTCCAATCAATCCTAAAGCTAGATTTGTAACTCCATTTTTTGTGGATAACCACCAAGCAAGTCCTAAGACAAAGGGCAGCCCACAGATTAAGAGAATTTTTTCTAGTTTTTCTTGAGTTCCGTAAAGTACCGGGCCCAGACTTAAGATCATTCCTATAACCAGCAAGACTACCACTCCCACAGTCTCCGCATTTCCCCACCCCATTCCTACGGTAAATAGTCTTGCTCCTGCCAAAACAATTCCCGGCCACATCCAAGGCACAATCGTTGAAACAATAAACCACAATGGTATTATCTTTCCAAGTTTCCTGGCAAGCCCAACAAAAACACTTTCTCCGGTTACCAACGTGTACCGGCTGATCTCCAAATTAATGAACCACTGTCCGGTTATTCCGGCCACTGCTCCCCAAATAATTCCCAAACCATAGTTTGCAGTCAGATAAGGCCAAAGAATTAGTTCTCCAATTCCAAGCCCTAAACCTAAAAGGATAATGCTTGGACCCACCATTCTCCAAAACGAAGGAGGCTCTGCCAAAATTGATCTTTTCAAAGGGGTAATTTCCATCTATTCCATGTTACACTACCCTCCTCGTATAATAGAATTCAATGACCATTTTCCAAGCCATCATTCTTTCTATTGTCGAAGGTCTCACCGAATTTCTTCCTGTTTCCAGCACTGGTCATCTCCTCCTCACCCAACAATATCTATCTGTCGCCAGCTCGGAATTTTCAAAAACTTTTGACATCGTAATCCAGTTTGCGGCCATTCTGGCCGTAGTATGGCTTTATCGAAAAAATCTGTTTTCTTCTATAAGAATCTGGCGGCAAAGCCTCATCGCTTTCCTTCCCACCGGTATCGTCGGTTTCCTTCTGTACAAATTCATCCGGAACGTGCTCCTTGAGAAACCGATCATCACTGTCTATGCTCTTTTTTTGGGGGGGCTGGCTCTCCTGGCTGTCGACAGAATAAAAAAACTTCGGCTGGGACAAAAAGAATCACTCAGCCTTTCGGTCGGCCGGCTCTTCTCGATTGGTCTTTTCCAATCTATTTCCGTTATTCCCGGTGTATCTCGCTCCGCCGCCTCAATTATTGGTGGACTTGTTTCCGGTCTCTCCAGATCTCAAGCTGTTGAGTTCTCTTTTTTCCTAGCCATACCCACCATGCTTGCCGCCACCGGATATGATTTACTAAAATCGGGACTATACTTCTCACCACAAGAATACCTAATATTGCTTACCGGTTGTTTGTTTTCTTTCCTGTCGGCCACGGTAGCGGTAAAAACCTTCATCCGGTTCGTTAAAGACCATGACTTCACCTACTTCGCCATATACAGGATCATCCTAGCTTTCATAGTTTGGATCACTCTCAAACCTTGAAGAAAAATCCGCGGACTACTTTCTTCTCAGCAACTTCTTCTTTGTAGCCACCACTTTTTTCTTGGCTTTGGCCACTTCCACCTTACCCTTTCGTACTGCAGAGCCAACTGTTCTCTGAACCTTCTCTCGGTTTTCTTTCTTTGATAAAAATACCGCCGCGGCTCCGGCGGCCACTCCTATTACCGCAGCTCCTATTGCTGCAAGCAAACCTTTGTTATTTCTTTTGGCAGGCCTTCTCATGTTTTTTCTTATTATTAACTAANNCATGAGCAACAAGGTGTTAACAATTTTCCGCAATGTTCTTTTAATATTACTCACCTTTGGCCTCCCTATCGGATTACTCATCTACTTCCGGCAAGATTTTCGGGCCTTGGAAAAGTTGATCCCTACCACCGGAATCGCCGGCCCCCTATTCTCAGTCCTTCTTATGGGTATTCTATCCGCTACCCCCATCCCCACCGACCCAATTGTAATTTTGAACGGGGCCATTTTTGGTCCTCTGGTTGGAATTCTTGTCTCCTGGATGGGAAACAATCTCGCCGCCGCTATAGAATACTTCATCGGTAAAGGAATCGGTTCGTTGGCGGATTTCAGCAAACAAAAACGGCATCTCCCATTCGGTTTAGACAAATTCCCTGCCGACTCAATAATCTTTCTAATTTTCGGTCGGTTTATTCCTCAAGTCGGTGGAAAAATCGTCTCCATAGCCGGCGGAGTCTATCATGTACCGTTTGGGCGTTATATGTGGACGGCGGTCGTCAGTAATCTTTTCGGATCGGTACTTCTATCCTTGGGAGGTTACACCATTCTCCACAGATTTCTCCGGTAATTTTTTCAAAGATACTTCACAAACCACATAGACGAAATTTCTGCCACCCTTTCTAGCGCTCCTTTTTCTTCAAACAAATGAGTTGCCCCTGCGATGATTTCCATTTTTTTAATACAACCAAGCTTTTGATATGCGAACCTATTGTAATCCACCACCTGCTTATCTTCTCCACCAACAATCAAAAGTGTTGGAGATTCGATCAGATCCAAAACATCCACAGCCAAGTCCGGTCTACCTCCTCGCGAAACAACCGCTTTGATTTTTGTGCCCCAATAGGCCGCCGCTGACAGCGCCGCCGCCGATCCGGTGCTGGCTCCATAGTATCCGATTCGAAGTTTCCTGGTTTTTTCATTTTCCATACACCACTTGGTTACAGCAATAAGTCTCTCGGTCAGCAGTTCAATATCAAACCTATTTCCCGTTACCGCATCTTCTTTTGGTGTTAATAGATCCAAAAGTAAGGTTCCCATTCCCATTTTTTGAAGCTCACTCGCCACAAAACTGTTTCTTTTTGAGTATCGACTGCTCCCGCTTCCATGAGTAAATATCACCAAAAAATTATTCTTTTTAGGAACCTCCAACGTTCCTTTGAGATCAACGTTTTGTATCTGTATTTCAATTTCCATCTACTTAAAATATAACAAATATTACATCTCAAACTCAATGGGCAATCAATTTCCTCAAAACTGATACTTGACAAGGGGAATTTCAGTGGTAACATAAGTGTACTGAGTACACTAAGTAGCCTATATTGTTTAGGGCTTGGAGCTCTGCTCATTGACAACTTAACAGGAAGGAGTACTCATGCAGCCTCAGTTTACCCTCAAAACGGGGAAGATAATTGGGCGTAGTCATATTCTAGCCGGCAGAAATTGCCAAGACTCGCTTAAAACAGCTACCACAGAAGTCAAAGGCCGCCAATATCTCATTGGTTGGATCAGTGATGGTTGTTCCGAAGGAATCCATAGCGAAATCGGCTCGAACCTGGCGACCGAATTTCTTCTAAACCGTACCATTGACTATCTTGAAGATGACATACCTCTTGAGATAATTCATCTCTTTCTCTTTGAGGATCTTCTCACGTTTCTCAAGTCAAATTTAACGAGTCAATTCCTCAAGACTCCACAAAAAGAGGCACTCTACATCAAAGATTTTCTTCTTTTTACCCTTGTAGGATTTATCATTGGCCCAAAAAATAGTACTGTAATGGCTTATGGAGACGGCCTGGTAATCATCAACGATGAAGTTTACAAAAGAGATTTTCACGATGAATCCCCTTATCCGGGATATCTGCTGATCGATCAGAAGTATCTTGACCCGAATCGGCGACCCATCAGCCAGAAATTCGATATTTACATGGTAAAAACCGCGAATATCAAGAAACTGGCGATCGGCAGCGATGCCTGGCTTCAAGAGTTTGACTTGGTTCCTCTTGTCTGGGGACATAAACACCCCAATCAAGTTCAAAGAAACATGAACATCTGGTCTGACGAAAAAAAATTGGCAGACGACGCCTCAATCATTATTGTTGAAGCCATCTAGAAAGGAGGCTCCATGTCCATCACCGTATTCACGCAAACCGGAGAGAGGGTCATCTTAGACCCAAACGATGCAGTCGGGTCTGGAGGCGAAGGAACTGTGTTTCCCGACCCTACTAACCCCAATGATTTGATCAAGATCTACGAGCATCCGGACAAAGATCACGAAAAAAAGCTAAAGGCGTTTATTGCCAAAGGTTTTTCCCTTCCCAAGTTTGTGGCCGCGCCAAAATCCCTAAACTTTAATCGTTCTGGCGATGTCATCGGATACACCATGCCCTTCATCAAGCGGGCCAAGGCCTTTCGCGATTTATCGAACAAGAACTTCCGCATCCGTCAGAAGATCAACAACAAGAAAGTCGTTGCTCTTCACTTAAACGACGCCAAAGTTCTCGATGCCATACATCAGCAGAAAATTGTCATCGGAGATCGAAACGATCAAAACGTTCTGTTTTCCGGAGCCAATAGCTACTACATCGATTTCGACTCGGTTCAGTTCGATAAATGGCCCTGCCCAGTGGCAACTGAAAACTATCTCGATCCGGCTCTCTATGGTCTAGATCTAACCATCAAACCGGTGTTTCTTCCTCTTCACGACTGGTACTCCTACGCAACCATGCTGTTTAGAAGTTTGTTGCTTGTTCATCCTTACGGGGGAACTCATCCCAGAATAAGTGATTTACCAGACCGAGCTTTGAAGAGAATCACCGTTTTTGATAAAGGAGTCATCTATCCGGCCGTTGGACTTCCACCTGACTTGATTAGCGATGATCTTCTGCATGTTTTTAGTAAGTACTTCAAGGATGGTTGGCGTGGTATGTTCCCACAAGCGGAACTAGCCAAATTCCATTCAGCTCTCATCGAATGTCCTTCATGCAACAGCGCCTTCCCGTCAAATAAACGAGCGTGCCCTGTTTGTAAAGAACAAAATCAGATCGTTACTTCGGTTTCGATTCCTGGTTCGCTTACTGTCAAACAACTCATGGCCATCAAGGGACAAATTCTCTATCACAGATTGGAAGGAGAAACCCTTATTTTGATTACTTTGGAAAACAATCGTGCCTTTATGCACCTTGTTAGCCAAGGCAACATCTGGTCATTCGAGTTATTTCCGTATCAAGTGGGTATGAGGTTCGAGGCCAGCTCCAAATTGCTTGCCGTCAACATCGCTGGTAGTGAACAGATCGATCTCTACGAAATCAACTACAACGAAGTGACCCAAATTGAAAGCTGTGTCTCCGACACATACGCCATTACTCAAAACGCAATTTTCAGAGTAAACGGGTCCCATCTTTTCCGACTTGTTGGCTCACAATTGGTTGACACGGAAGTGTTGAGAGGAACTCTGCTAAACCGGCCCATACGTCAAACCATCGAGCATCAATCTTGGTTAAGTGTCAGTTCGGAAACCTCACCAACCATCGTCGGGTTCTATCGCGTCTTACGTCAGCAGTTTTTTTGGATGCATCGCGAGGGATACTCTGTCGACCTTCAACTTCCCGGACTCGAACTCGGAGAAAGTCTCATCGACATTACTGTCAAACACTCCGGCAGCTCTTTCCTTATTATCAGGAAGACCAAGCTCAAAGGAGGCGAGTTCGTTCATTTTGACGCCTTCAACAAAAAAGGCACCAGTATGTATTCGTCCAGAGTAGAAGCGGGTAAGTTGCCCTCGGACAGACTCCATGGTCAAGCTTACGCTGGGGGGAAATTAATTTTTCCAACCGACACCGGAGCTATTCGCTACGATCCGGAGAGCAGCTCTCAAACTCAGTTTCAAGCAACCAATAAAGTAGTCAATTCCGGCCAATCATTATTTACCTATGCCGCCGGCCTGCTCGTCGTGGATCCAAGACACGTCAGCTACATCACTCTCAACTAAAAAAAGGAGAATTCTCATGACCCCTTCATTGTATAAAGCTTCCGACATTGGCAAGATCTACAAACCTCGTCCTGAATTTGCGACTCTCGGCATGAATAACCGCACCCCTAAGACGGCTTTCGAAGACAAACGCAAAGTGGGTGTACTGTTTGTCGATGGAGAAAATGATTTCATCAATCTGGATGGCGGTCTCCCCGTCCCTGGCGCCATAGAAGACTCACAGCGCTTCTTGGAAAACTTCTTTTATCCAAACTTTGGTGACATAACAAGCGTGTACGCATCCATGGACGACCACCCCCTCTTCTCCATTTTCTTCTATACCTGGTGGCGCAATCGACACGGTGAAGCTCCTGGAAACAATGATTTTACTGCCATTACCTATGCCGACATCAAGAGCGGTGCGTGGAAACCAATCATCGACCCTCTGTGGTCCACCGAATATGTCAAGAAGTTGGAAGCTCAAGCAAAGAAACCCCTTATGATCTGGCCGCTTCACTGCCTTCAAGGCACACCCGGACAGGCACTAATCCCAGCACTTTCCGAAGCCCTTCTGTATCACTCAGCAGCACGCGGAAGTCAGCTGACACGGATCTCCAAAGGGATGAACCCTCGAACAGAACATTACGGCATCTTCAAAGCCGAAATCGAGGATCCGAAAGATGTTAGCACCCAGCTCAATACCGCAGTTCTCGATGCTATCGCCAAACACGATCTTATCTACGTTGCTGGTCAAGCCAAAAGCCATTGTGTTTTGGAAACTATGACACAGTTGGTGGAATATTTTGGTAAAACCCAACCCGAGACGATCAAGAAAATTCGCTTCCTTATGGACTGCACCAGCTCTGTCAAGCACCCCGCCATCGATTTTGAATCGATTGCCAACATTGCTCTCGACAAGATGGTCCAAAAAGGTGTCGTTCTCGTTAACAGCACCGACCCCATCCGCTAATTCAGCAAAAAGGAGACTTCTCATGACCTCAAAAAGTGTGATTACCGTTGCGAACCTCAACAATACAAGTGCTCTCGCCCAAGTCCAGCATGCAGGGGCGAGCGATCTGAACGGCGACCAAGTCACTTTGATCCTGCGCATCCTTGATCGCACCGGATCTCTTCTCCGCTACAAGTCGGAAATGATCCAAGCCGCTCAGCTCAACGTTGATGCCCTGCGCGAATCCAAGGCCGGCGACGAGATGCTCATGTCCACCTGGACCTTCAACGCCACCGACGGCTTCACCGTTGTCGACGGCTTCGTCAAGCTCGAAGATGTTACCCCGCTTGACGACCAAAACTACGACATGCAGCCTGAAGATATGACCAACTTGTACGATACCGTCTTCACCGCCCTCACTGACCCTCTCGCCGGCATCATCGCGTATGCGGACAGTCTGAGAAAAAGTGGTATCCGCGTCAAAGTCACCGTCTTGGTCCTCACCGACGGCGAAGACAACCGCAGTCGGATCGATCCAAGCAAGATCAAGGCTCTAACGAGCGCCAACGAAGGCTGTTACTTCTGTCTCATGGCGTTCGGCACCGGCTTTGCCCAGCAAGCCGCCCGGGACATGGGCTTCCCCAACGTCCGCGAATACAACGCCACCAAAGGCGAGCTTCGCAAGATGATGGGTGAGTTCTCCAAGTCCCAGGTTCGCGCCTCACAAAGCACCGTTGCTCCCAACGCTTTCTTTAATTAGTTGGTTTCCTTCGCCCTCCCCATCCGGGAGGGCTTTTTTTTACCCTAATTTGACATTCACTCGACACAGTCATACCATTTATTATATGAACAAATCAATTTTCTTGATCAAGGCTATCTCTGGGTTCTTCCTTTTTCTGATACTCGTCTCACCGGCTCTAGCAACGAAACCGGAAAATATCGCTGTAGGCACCGGTAATTCAAAAAGACCATC
>DQFC01000004.1 GCA_003531665.1 Candidatus Collierbacteria bacterium | reverse complement strand
GCCAAATGTGTGTGACCAGGACACAGACCTTGACTTATAACATAAAAGGTGCTATTATGCACCTCAAGAACATTAAACCCCACCCACAGAATTCGAAAGGAGGACCATGGATCAAATTCATGCCTTTACGCAAATACTGCTTGCCTTGGCGGAAAATTGCCACCTGACTAAATATCAGATCAGAGTCGCCACCGCGGCATCTTCTCACCTAGAAATTTTGGAGAAAGAAGCCACAGTAGAGAATCTGGTGAGTTTTCTGAAGGCATTCGCCAAAGACCTCACGAATCCATGTACAATTGACCGCAAGAATGCCGTTTCCAGAACTCAGCGACGCATCAGTCGTNNGGCGGTTTTTTGTGCTAAAAACAGATTGTTCCACTTAAGATCAATGGTCCGTTCCAAATGAGATGAGTTATTTTTTCACCCACACCTTTATTCCCCCATGAAAGTCAATTTCTCTATCTAGCTTCATCCCTGCTTCAATAGCATCATTGTCCAAATCAAAATGAGATGCAATAAATACCCCATCCTTTGGTAATACCCGCGCTACATGTCGAAGCACTCTTCTCACATATTCACAGTTCTTCCCAACCAGCTCACTACACAAAAACCCATTTGACATCACATTTGTCTGGGTCGAATACTTGCTAACAAACCCCAACACCTCTTCCTCCACCCTCTCCACTTGAACTCCACAAACGACTTCCTCTCCCTTAACACACTCGATATCCACCCCTTCATATCTGGAAATACCAAATTTCTGAATAAACAGCTTTGCCGTATCAGAAGGTCTCCATCCACTTCCGGCACCCAAATCTAACAAAGGTTTGCCTTTTAGTATCAATCTTAAATACTCTTTGTTCTTTCCTGACAAATGGCGATATTTATCCACAAAAGTCACAGTTGCCAGGGCTACGGACAGCTCTTCTACGTATCCGACAAACCACGACTCCCATATTTCTTTTGTCATTTGAGACAATTCAAAATCTGATTGGTGCACAGATATTCTCTCTTTCTTTTCATAACTCATAATCNNNNCTTACCGGAAGACTATCAAGGCTTTCTGGAAGATCTAGCCTCCAGACCCGATGAAATCGGTGAGCTTGACGTTCTCAAGATGATCAAATTGGGCTATGGCAATTACCTCATTCTCCCGGTCTTCGAAGTTAGGTCAAACATTACCAATCAGATCTTCCATTTTGAATATGCTTCCTGGAAAACGGGTTCTCATCCCGGCGCTAGAGGCATCATTTTCTTGGAGACAGAGGGTAGGATCTCCCATTTCATTGTGAGCAAAACGCACAAATTTTCCACCGCTAGTGAGGCCTACGATTCCATTGGAGGGCTTTATTTACACATCTTCGACAACAAGGTTCAAAACCTGCCCAAGAAGATCGAACATGAAATCCGTTTTCACTTAGGAATGGATCGTTTAGAATTCAAGAAGGTGTTCAATCTTGGATCCGCACATCCCGATTATGGAATGACCAACAATACTTCTGATCTTTTTGCCGCCATTGTCGATATTTCCCATCTACCCAATCTAGTCACCAAAGAGGATTTTCGTCTTACTCACAAGCCTGTCGGATTTGAGTTAAAAATCGTCCCTATTTCTGAGTTTATGAACTATTTAAATATAATAGAGGATAACTATTTCCTTAGTGCCGCCGCTAGGATATTGGCCAGCAAAGAGATAGATTTGGGTATATAAAACTCATAATACTAGTATTCAGCCTTTGAGCAAATCGCTATAGGTTTTGCGTTTTATACGCACGATTCCTATAATACTCACAGACTTACAAGGTTCGACCTTAATAAACCAAACATTCCCCCAGCGCTCCCACAAGTGGCGCAGTCGAACCCTTCCCGCCTCTTCCCCCTTTTTATACCGTTAACCCGGTTTCATTCCTATCGTCTCCCGCCATAGGCGGGACTCACCCCACCTACACCTTTTAGGAGGTATACCCATGTTTCTTCAAAGAATCGGTTCGTTCCTGCTCGCTTTGTGGGCAAGCTTTTTGCGCCTTTTCTCCCCTAGATCCACCCCAAACCAGACCGAAACCACTAAGGAGGTTGCCATGTCTGAAAAGAAAGATTTCTATACCGTCGAAGAGCTGAAAGTGAAGTTACTTGATCGAGACTTCCAGCTCATGATCCACAACTGGGTTCAAAAGACTCTCCGTCCTCTCGAAAACGATGCCGAATACGAGCGTCTCTGCGCCATGGAAGAATTTGTTCCAACCCCTGAAATTATGACTGCCATTTACGCGGCCCTGCGTCCCTATCATGGTGGCGGCGTCGGTCATGAATTCGGCGGCGGGCACTCCTGGCGCGATTTCCTTGATGGCCTCGCCATCATTGCTCACGATCCCACGCTGAAGACTGCCTACCCCAATGACGTGTTCGCCGGACTTCTGGGTGACTTTATGCACGATTTTGGCAATGTAGCCAAACCTCGTTACGAAGACAATCTTTGGGAAGAGGGCCATGCTGAAGTGGGAGCCTGGCAAGCCTATCAGGTTCTTCAAGATTTGCTCCCCGAACACATTCTGCTTTTAATGGCTTACGCTATTGCCGCCCACACTCATAAATTGGGTCCGGTGACCTGTGACAACGGCTATGTTCGTGAAGTTTGGAACGATCGCATGTTCTACAACATGGGTCATCCGGTTCGCGTGGCTGTCTGGTTGACCCGTTTTGCGGATCGTCTGGATACCAATGGCGTCACCTTGTTTGCCCGCCACATCCCGGCCAACATCGAAGGTAGTTTTTATGGCGGCAAAGATTTCTCAGCCGCCGCCTTCTACGAGCTGGACGGCAAAGCTCTGGCAGTCATGGTTAAGCCGACAGTGGTCAAAGACGGCAATGCTCCCTCAACTTTGATGCACATCGGGAACTTCGCCAATAGTAGCTTCAAGTTCGGAGCATACTCTCAGCACGACGCCCGTTTCCCCTCTATGGAGCGCCTCATGGCTTACAAAGCTAATCAGGGTCTCCGTCTAGTCGAAGTGGTCAATCAGTCGATCGGCGAGGCACAGCCGCAAGCCACCCTCTCCACACTCGACTTATTCTGGAACTTCCTCTGTCGTGTCTCCTGCTTCGAATCCATCGAAGAGACCCGTCCTATCTTCCTGCACATTTGGGGTGAACTGACTCCTGAGGAGCAAGAAAGGTGGCGCATCGGCCTCGAATTCGCCAACGAAGCATACGATCAATGGCTTCGCCTGCTCTACGTCGAAATCGAGTCGTCGGACCACCCCATGGTGGTTGCTTGTAAGCACCTGCTCCCCGAGTTAAAAACCAACCTCGGCGTCGAGTAAGTCGCTGTCATTTATCTTCACCGCCCCCGTGAGGGGGCGGTGGACTCTTTTCAAGAAGGAGAAAAATGGCTCCGTATAATTTTGATGATGTTTTTGAGAAATTTCAACACCTTTTATCTGTTTTAAAAGCAGAAGGTGTCGAAATTGTTCCTGTTCTGCGCAAGAACGAGTTCTACAAACCCGGCTATCACGGACGCGAACAAAGGAGATACGACGAGGCCTTTCTCTGCCTTATGCTCAAGGGTGAGTCTCCTGCGATCTGCTATTTGGAGACTGCCACTTTCGGTCCCGGATCACAAGTTCAAAAACTTGCCGGAAATACAGAAGACGCTGATCTCCAAAAGATCACCTTGCTTACGACTGAGAAATTCAAACAAGCTCTCAGCGGCGGAATGTTCTTCCCTACACGTCTGCCTGAACCATCTAAGTTCGACATGCAAGAAAAAAGCCGTGCCCGCAACACGATTTTTTCTGCAATCCAAACCCTCTACAACTTTGTCCAATATAAAAAATTGGCCAAGATCTATATGGAAGGATAAAACATGGACACTGTTTTAATCAAAATCAACAAACTTTTGTACCCCTACATTCTCGGATATTGGTCCGAGAATAATGGTGGCGGAGTCATTGTCACCAACACAAGTTGCACTCAGATGCGTGGCTTTGGTGCTCGCAAATGGTCCCCTTTCGTCGAAGCCCCCATTAGTTCCTACAACACTCGCCTGGAACCAGCCATCGAAAATCACCTCTCCGACGAAGTTCTCAAATCTTTCCTGAATAAAGAGAGAATCGTAAACGTCGAGATGGCGCTTCAGATTCAGGAACTCGTCAAGCCCTATTTCCTCGCTCTCCACGGCGACCTGCAAGGTCAGTATCACTACTGCCTGACCGCAAAGGATCCGATGACCACAACCGGAAAGCAAAAAGTCGCCTATCTCTTCCCTGGTACGCAATACGATCTTTACGACTTCGTACCGGACACCGACGATGCGTGGGCTTCACCCATGGTCGGTGGTTCGCTCGGTTGGCTTGCCGGTCTCGATTCAGAAAAAACCATTGCTGGTATCACCACCGCCAAGAAACGTTTGGCATAGTTACATTTCACCGCCCCCTCACGGGGGCGGTTTTTTCTTTTCAAAGGAAACAATGTCTAAATCACCCATCCCCGCCAAACGACGGGGTTTTATTTTATTATTTTGCCTCTGACGGATTTTGATATTCGATTATGTCTGATAGCCCTAATCGGCAAAGAAAATTTAAACGTGGTCCCCTTCCCCTCAATGCTCTCAAACCAGATTCTACCTCCGGAAGACTCAACTATAGTTTTTGCAAGATACAACCCCAAACCACTTCCCTCAGTCTCTTTCTTAAGAGCATTACTCCCCCTAAAGAACTTGTCTGCTATTCTCTTTTGTTCTTCCTTGGGAATCCCTATCCCGTTATCTTTCACTTCGGTAATTACATTATTACCCTTAACATAAACCTTAACCACAATTTTTCCTCCTTCATTTGTATATTTCAATGCATTAGTTATCAGGTTCAAGTAAACGTGTTTTATGAGGCTCGCATCTACGACTACTTCCGGCACATTTTTGTCAATCGTATATTGTAATATTTTGTTTTCACCTGTAATATTGACTTTCATATCACCCATAATCACTTCCACCAACTTTCTCAAATTCGTCGGTTTCGCCGATACAATTATTTTTCCGGATTCAATCCTACTTACGTTTAATAGTGCGTTTACAAGCTGGATTTCCCTCTCATTCGATTCATTAATTTTCAAAACATATTTTTCTTGCATTTTGGTAAGTTTGCCGGCATCCCCATCAATAAGCATTTCTCCAAACCATTTTGCGGCAGATAAAGGTGTTCGCAGTTGATGGCTGGCCAACGAGATAAACTCTGTCTTCATTCTTTCAACTGCCTTCATTCTACTTATATCCCTCTCGATCCCCACAAAAAATAACAATTCTCCCTTTTCATCCAATATCGGCGAAACATGCAGCTCTGCTTCGTAAAGTTCTCCGCTTTTCCGCCGATTGGTCAGTTCTCCCCAAAAAGGCTTCTTGTCATACTTTATCGTTTTCCAAAATTTGTCGTAGAAATCCTTCGGCATTTGGGAGCCCCACAACGACGGTCGTTTGCCAATCATCTCTTCTAACGAATACCCCGTGATCATGGAAGCCGCCCTGTTGGCGTAGGTAATCACCCCCTCCGGATCTGTAATCACTACATGATCAGAAACACCGTCTACCACCTGCTTAAATTTCCTCAAATCTTTAGTTACCAAGCTAGCTATTTCTAGAGCACGTTTTCTAGAAGAGAGTATCGCAAACACACTCGCTATCCAAAGCAAATTTATTAGAACGATGATTATCAGGCATATCCAAAAAATGTTCTCATCAAAAGGGGTCAAGTGAAATATTTTATCTGACTCCAATACAATCTTAAACTTACGGTTCAGTATTCCGAAATCTCTTGATATAGCTGTGATTGGATCCACCATTAATGATCCAGACTCAAGCACCTTCTCACCGCTATCATAAATAGAATACCTTATACCGGGTAATCTAATGCCATTCCCGACCAATGATTTTGATTCTATCCAGACACCCATAAAACCCAGCAAATAGTTTTCCCGTAGCTCAGGGGAAATATTCTCAATTTCGGCGACACTATAAACTGGAAGCATCAATTCGTATCCCATCTTCTTACTGCTAGGTATGACCAAGTTTAAGTGAGTCAGTTCAGAGATGGTTGGTTCATTGGTTAGAGTCGCCGACTTAAAGGCCGTCATCGTTCTCTCCGAATATTGAAAATCAAATCCCAAAAATAAACTCACATCCGCATCATTGGTACGAAGATGTCTGACAGGGAAAGCTGTCTCACTTTCTGTTTTTGGGAACACTGAATAGTTTTTATATCTATAATCCCCGGTATCTCTCATCGTTTTTTCAAACTTCGGCAAGTCATCACGCCTAACTTTTTCTATGTAGGCAGCCGAAAATATATTCAGACGTGCCTGTTCCGAGCTGAAAGCGGTAAAATAATCTTCCCATCTCGACGTATCCCCCTTATCCAATTTAAATAGTCCCCTCAGATCAAACAATATGTCAATTCCTTCATCCGTTTTGTTTACTATTGATGTAATAATATTTTCTAAATGTCTATTCAATTCCACATTTCTTTTCTCAACCAAAGATTTATTTACATAAATCAAAAAGAGAATTGAACCTCCAAATAAAATGAGTGTTGTCAAAACAAGCAAGGAAATTCTGAGCCTTTCTTTAATTTTCATAAGACCTACATCGTTTCCTTTACTATCACCGCCCGTATTTCTTCTTCGATCTTATTCAAGTCAACATCNNTCTGCCATTTTTACACCCGTCTCCCCGTCGGTAGCTACCCGAATGTCGAATTTTTCCTCAAACTTTCTTCTGTACGCTTCATCAAGCAGTAAATCATCTTCTACAATGAGTAATTTTGTCATATAAACAAATATAACACAGGAACATATGTGTAACTATAGTTACTCAAGTAAGTACACTCCCAATTCCCTCTACTTTCTTTTCAGTACCCTCTTTGGATCGAGATTTAACAGTTTCAGTCCCTCCAACATCATAAGAGCGTCATGCATATACTCAGTTTCTTCGGCATTGGCAGTAGCGAAAGCATTGTAGTCCTTAGGCCCTCGTCCAGGCATAAAGATTATTGCTTGACCGGGGTTTGCTCCCACCTTTACATTACCCTTGCCCCCAGTGTCATCTGCTCCGGCCCACCATCCTGGTGCTATTAGTTTTGGATACTTAGTTTCGGGATTACTGCGATCAAAGATTGTCATCGTTCCGGCACTCATGTGTCCACCGGCCACAAATCCGGGTTTTTCCTGTAAGTACAAGTCATAGATTCGACTCAAACCCCATTCCGGGCGAGCCTTAGACCCGTGATTTTCCAGCTTGTCAGCCAACACTCCCGTGTAAAGTGTTTTTGGACCTCTAACTGGACCGATAGAAAGCTTAAGTAGCGAAAGATGGTGGATCAGCGGAACTTTAGTTTCTCTTGCAAGGTACGACGCCGGAGCTATTCCAAGGTGTTCCGGACCTTTACCAACCTTGTTCTTCCAATCACCTTGTCTTAGCGATTCATCCATCATAATGGCCAATGTCTGCCTGGAGTCCCCGTACTCACCTTTAAGCAACTCAACAAGCTTATCCAGCACATCCACCCTATTTGGTAGCTTACCGGCACTCTTGTCAATCATGTTACGAAGAGAAATCATCAGTGCGTGGGGATTGTCCGCCATATTTTTTACAAATTTACTTAGATCCTTGAACCCTTCAATACTGCTGCTCGCTCCAATTCTCGCATTTGCCAGCAAGTTCAATGCAATTGGTAGCTGAGTTTCAATCTCAAATGCTAGTGTATCGTATGGAACAACCATCTCCATTCCGGTAAACTGATTTTTGATCGTCTCCCCACCGATGACTATCTTATCTAGAGGTTTTGATTCTTTATACCGAGGAGCCAATCTACTATAAGGAGGCAAATAAGATATTTTTGGAGTCGGCTCTTTTTTGTGAATTCTCTCTAGCAGTTCTTCTCTCAATCCCTGAGCTTCTGCACGGTTTAAAAGTGTCAGGGCTTCATGGGAAACTTCCCCTTCTTCGAGTGAAGCAAAAGGAATGTTTATGTCTTTTCTTCTCCCTCTAGGCGGGACGATATTGACACCCTGACCTGATGGCTCGGAAAGAGAGGCTCCTAGTCGAATTCCAAAAAGATCCCTTGGTTTGTTCGGATTTGATCCCTTGGCGGTTCCGGCGGAAATATAATAGGTAGTCGAGTCGGCTCCGGCATAGAACTCTTGAGCTACCGCCATTCGGTGGATGTGAGCCGCTGCGGAACCTTTTGGCCTCATACTCTGGCTTGTTTTTTGCATCACCTCCCGTTGACCTGTTAGTTCATCATCAGCACTTGCTTTTGGTGGATTGTGCCATACCTTTGTCGTATGTTCGTAACCATTTTGGAATTTGAGGGTCAGGTCTCCCCCGTTGATAATAATCGGAATATCAAGTCCGCCGGCCATCGATATCCAAGGATTGATGGTCGTTGCATCAGCAATCCACCCGGGATGACCCCAATACTCCGAAACCATTCCCACAATTTTCCCTTTTTTAGCCAATGGTTCCAAAAACATTATTCTCAGGAACTCGATCTGTTGCTGGACATTAATAGGCGTTTTTGCCGCATTCGTACTTAAATACTTGCCAACCAAACCTTCTATTTCGTCACCAGCTAATATTACAAACACATTATCATTTTCCAGAATGTAATCTCTTATTCTCTCCATTTCATCTAGATCCCCGGCTATACTCCCAAGGTGTAAATCAGACCAAACAATCACTTGAACTGGTTCATTATTTGGATTATTCTCAATTTTTCTTACTACTTTATCTCTCCCCATAGCATCCATTTCAAGTCTTTGAAGCCTTTCCATTGCTTCTTTAAAGTCCCTCACTCTAGCATCCTCAGATCTGAATTCAGGAAATGACTTAACCGTCTTAAGAGCTCCTGTTTGTTCAATTTTGGGCATTGTTTGTTTTTTATGTAGTTAATAAAAACCAACTCTCTTATACCGTGATTATACCCCAATATACAGGAAATCAAGATCACAAAAATCTGTCCCATATTTTGTGAAATATCCATCACTTCAGCCTCAAAATAGCCATTTTCGCCATTTGGTTGCCAGCAGATAATATCGCCCAGATCAGTGACTAGATAGAAAGTTCTTAATTATCTCTTCAACTTGCTCCGAACCTTCCGCCGTCATTAGGCTTTTTCTGAGGCCGGTTGATCCTTCAAATCCCCGGATATAACCGGCCAAATGTTTTCTCATTGGGAAAAATTGGAAATTACCAAAGTCATTCCTGGCTTGACCAGGAATCCATCCAATTAGTTCCTTGTTCTGTTTTGCAAATTTAAACATCTCTTCAAATTTATATGCATGTTCCACTGCCACTAACAACTTTTCTTCAATTGTTGGGATATATCCGTCCTTTCGGAGCATCCAAGGATTTCCAATCGCTTCTCTTCCGATCAAAACTCCATCCATTTCCCCCGTCAAATCCACCCCCTCCCCCGTTTTCACCACTACTCCCCATTTTTCATTCCCCGCACCAGGCACCAATAACTTCGCACCAAGAACTCTTCCTATGTCCCCATTCCCCAAAAACTTCGCCCCACTCTCCATGATTATTTCCCCAGCCGTTAGAAGTACCTCCCAATCAGCCTCACCGGAGTATAGTTGCTTAAAGGTTCTACCGTGCATTGCCACCGCCGGAAGTTCCTGAGATGCCAAAAACTCCCACCAAGACTTATCCGGTTTAGAGCTCCCAATTCTTGTCTTCACACTCACCGGAATCTGATATCTGACATCTGAAATCTGAGATCTCACGCCAAGGCGTGTCGCCTCTATTACCGCCCTAGCCCTCCC
>DQFC01000013.1:1988-2584 GCA_003531665.1 Candidatus Collierbacteria bacterium | reverse complement strand
ACGGAAATCAAAACCCTTTCGCAACAGTTGGCCGATCTGGATACCAAATACCAAAAGGTTCGCTGGACTTTTATTATTCCTGTCGTTGGCAACTACACCAGAGACGGCCAGCATGCTCTTAACGCCGGCAAGTCTTTGATAAAGTCCCTCGACACCCTCATTGTCTCCGTTTCTCCTTATGCCGATCTCCTTGGCTTTAAAACCGATGAGGCGACCCCTTCCGGTCAAACACCCAAAGTTCAATCCATTGAAGACCGAATTGTTTATATGGCTCAGACTCTGGATCTTATTAGTCCCGATCTGGACAAAATCGGTGCCGACATGGCCGAAGCCCAAAAAGAACTGGACATGATCAAAGACGGTCGTTATCCCGTAAAACTCTTCGGAAAAGAAATTCGCAGTAAGATCACAGCCATCAAATCGACTGTTTCTGAGTCTGCCCAGCTTTTAACACAAGCCAAACCTCTTATTAAATTACTTCCGGACCTTCTCGGTAATCCCAATGCCAAAACCTACATGATTCTTTTCCAAAACGACGCCGAGTTACGACCAACTGGAGGCTTTATGACCGCCTACGCTTTTATGAAAGTTACCAA
>DQFC01000013.1:0-1901 GCA_003531665.1 Candidatus Collierbacteria bacterium | reverse complement strand
AATTTTAGTGCCAACAATGACCCACGTTGCGACTGTCCCCAGGTTGTTTATGCTCTCGAAGAAATTGCCGATCGTCCCACCAACAAGATAGTCACCGGTCGTAAAGCCGTTCTTGGACCTCTTATGCACTCTATGATGGCTAATGCCATGGGCAGTCCCAAACACCTCTGGCCCAAACTTCTCAATGTTGCTTTCGACGCCATCAAACAAAAACACCTACTATTTTATTTCTTTGAAGAAAAAACTCAGATCGTTGCCGAAGACTTTAACGCCGCCGGCAGGATTACTCCAACAGCCTACGACTATCTTCACATCAATGATGCCAATCTCGGTGGAGCCAAAACCGATATGTTCATTACCCGTGAGGTAGAACAGGAAATCACCGTTGAAGGAAGCACCGTCACCAAAACAGTCAGTATTAGCTACCACAATCCTTACAAAGGTAGTAACTGTAATCTGGAAGCCGGACAGCTCTGTTTAAATGGTACTTACCGCGATTACATCCGTCTTTTGGTTCCCAAAGGAAGTACTCTCATCTCCGTTGTCGGTTCCGAAGTCAAAGAAATAGTTTCCGAAGACTTAGACAAAACTGTTTTTGAAGCCTTCTTTACTATGCGTCCCGAAAGTCAAAGTAAGATTGTTTTCAAATACACCCTCCCCGCAATGGACCTGACCACTTATCGTTTGTTACTCCAAAAACAACCCGGTACCCCAGCCATCAAACACACCATCATTTTCAATGGCACCGAGACCGTGGTTCAGTTGGATCAAGACAGGGAACTGGTTCTAAACTAAAAAATGAGAGCGTCATTTTCTGATACCGGGATTATTGTGAGATCCGTTGACTCCGGTGAGGCAGACAAATTTGTTTCGATAATTACCCAAAATCACGGTTTACAAGACTTTATTGCCAGAGGTGCTAGACGTCTCACTTCCAAGAAAGCTCCTCATCTTGATCTTTTCAATCTGGTCAAGTTTCAAAGTGGTAGGGGAGAGCATCCTCATTTTTTGGATCAAGTCGAGTCGACATCGTACTTCCCGGAAATCAAAAAAGACTTTGCCAAAGTTGGTCTCTGTCTCACCATCGTCGAAATTCTCACCAACACTCTCCCCATTGAAGTCGAAGATCGGGAAATCTTCCTTTCCCTCAAGTCCTTTCTAGAAGCCGTTGAAAAGTCGGACTCCCCAAAAGAAAATAATCGACTCGGTCGAAAATTTGGTCTCTTTTTACTTCGTCACCTTGGCTACCCTCTTCCCAAACTTCCCCAATCCGCCAAACTCACCACCTATTTTGAGTCCATCATGAGCAAAAAACTGATTGGACCACTAATAAAGTAGCAAACTTGACGGCAAGTCTCAGTTCTTGCAATAATGAGAGGTCATATGAAAATAAAAAACCCCCTAATTATTATTCTTCCCGTCATTATTCTCGTTGTCGCGTTTCTTTTAATTTTCGTTTTTAACAAAAAAACCACCACCGATCAGACATCCGACATCGAAGTCGGTACCAAACTTTTGGTCAATGAACTACCTCTGGCTGACAGACCCTTCACTCTTCTTGTTCCCCATGCAACCAACAGACTGTTTACTTTCGTGACCATCAATGCCAACAAAGCCAAAGCCGCCACTCTAGACCTTGAGTATCAGTCCGGAGACTTGCTCAAAGGCGCCAGGGCCACACTCGAAACCCCCATTGTCAGCCCTTATATGAAAGCCATCATTCTTGGCAGTTGTTCTACCGGGGGTAAGTGTTCATTTGACAAAGATCTAAAATCCGGCACTCTCAAGTTCAAATTAAACTTCGAAGGCCAAAAAGTTACCCACATCCTCAAAGGAGATTTTGCTTTTGTCACCGGCCAGAACAACCTACCCGACGGCAAGGTTATCTTTGCTCCTTCCAA
>DQFC01000022.1:21535-29520 GCA_003531665.1 Candidatus Collierbacteria bacterium | reverse complement strand
AAAAACCTCACCGAAACGGTGAGGGAGTATTGGTTAGTCATTCAGATAACGTAGATATGTTTCCATAAGGGCTTGCAGATCTAGTTGGTGGTCTCCTCGAATAGTGTCGGCACACGCCTCTGGGTAAGTGTGGCCGTTGCTGTCTTTGGGGCATCCACCACAGGTACCCCAACGTCCGTTTCTTGAAAATTGTAAAAACGCATCTCTGACGGCGAATGGGACTTTCTTGTGAAGGTCAAGTAATTGGTCCATGCAAACTCCTTTTTCTATGAACTTAGATGCGGGTATTTTACTACATAGCAGCTATGAATGCAAATTATAGGTTACGTGCCTACGGGATCATTACCTACGACACGCGGACAGCATGCGGACTGAGGCATGCCAGGGAAAGATTTTTTCTTTGAGAAGACAGAGTTTCGAGAAATTACCTAACCAAACTTCCGTCCTTTTGGGCATATCCATATCCTCTTCGATGATGAGAAAGGTTAAATCTTGAGAACCTGAATCCCTCTTGTTGATCCAAATTTTGTCCACATCCCGGATATATTCCGGCTGACCGGGTAAATAGGCTGTCTCGAGGGGCTCGTAACCATATTTGTGGTTGCCGTACCACCAGAAGAGGTGGTTATAGGGAAAATCGTAAACAGAAGGCAAGTAGCTGTATACCTTAAACCCCTTGCCTTCGGCGTTTTGATAGACCCAATCCAAGGCAGCAATTTCGTTCCGCATATTACTACGGTCATCTGAAGGTTTCCATGCAACGTCCCGGGTATAATCCCACTGAGACTTAAGTGAATAGTAAACCGCCATACCCATGAGAACAACTATTAGTGTCTTGATAATGATGGATTTTCTCTCCCAAAGGTAGCTCAGAAAGCACCCAAAAAATAACACTAAGGGGATGGAGAGACCCAGCGTGTACCACTCCTTGAGCTTCTGAGGAAAGAGAAGATAAAACACGGTGGCAAATAAGGTGAACCAAAAAGAAAGTGACCAAAGCTTGATAGCCTCGGACTTTGATTTTTTGGTAATGATGTAGACATATAGGAATATAACTAGAGCAAAAAGGTATAAATAGGGTACGTAATTTGGCGGTAAGTGAGTCGATCTCAGAATTAATAATTGGAGATGTTCCCAGCGCTGAGCTACTTTTTCGGCAAAAGTAATTTTCTCGCCGAGCATGGTGCCTTGGCCGGAAAATTCTCTCAAGAGAATCTTGGTCATGATAAAACCGTGTTTGAGTTCGAAGAGGACTTGAGGGAGTAGCGTAAGGCCGAAGCCGGCAATCAGAGGAATGGAATTTTTAAAGATATGTTTTATAGATTGCCATCCCACCGTGCGACGGAGCGATGACGAGATCACAAAATAGAGGAAGGCGAAGGGGAAGAAAAGAATGCCGAAGGCGGCTTCGATCTGCATGGCCAGACCGGAAATGAGACCGAGAATAAGTAACCTAAAATTGGATGATTCATATAGATTGCCACACCCCGCCGTTGGCGGGGTTCGCAATGACGAAATATTCTTCGGGATTACGTCTTTGGGATTCTCTACTTTTGAATCGGGGAATAGGGCCCAGATAAGGGCGGCAAAATAAAGAATAGTGAAAAAGACCATCGAATTGGCATTCCAAAAATATCTGGCAGTATTAAAGCCCGTAGGCATGAGAAGTAACAAAACGGAAACAATCAGCGCAAGTGATGGATGATTCTTTTTTAGGACAAACCATAAAATAACTACCGAAAGCTGATACCAGAGAATCTGCCAATAGACAATGTACGATGGATCCCCTTCCCCGACAATGAAGGGAGCCAGATTGAAGTAATACCAGAATGGTCCCAATAGAACCCCATTGATACTGGTAGTGGGACCGACAAGGCGAGGAGTGTGGGTGGCGACCATGTGGCGCATATCCACCATGTCTCGACCCTGATCCGTGGTAAATGGGAAATTGTGTCCGCTTACTTCTAATATCTTTAACACCGAGCTAACAAAAAGTAGAATTATAAGAAAAATTAATGAGACATTTCTTGTTATAAAACCCAGGGTCTTCTTCATGATCGAATCACTTTATAATAATGTCTTGATTTTTTCGTAAAAGTTTGCGGTTGAGAAAAATCTGGAACGAATGACGGCGTTTTTGGACATTTCAGTAAGTACCACGGGGGTATTTATAAGTTCTATGGATTTTTCCGCTATTTCGATGAGGTCTTCACACAAAAAGCCCGTTCCCGGAGTGATGATCTCTTTTTGACCACCCTTATTTATTACCACCGGGACACATCCAGAAGCCATGGCTTCCACTGTAGTCATGCCAAAATGCTCCACCTTGTCGGGGTCTGTCTGTTCGTTTACTTCGTAACCGGCGGCATGCCAAAAGAATTTTGCTTTCGAATACAATTTCTTTAATTCGGTAAAGTCAGGATTGACAACAAACTCGATCGGAAACCCCTTTGATTGTTTAATTATCTTTTGTAAAACTATTTCATCTCCTTTGAGACCTCCAGCGAGAATAAGCTTGTAATTTTTAACATTCGAGACAAGTTTCTTGAATGCGTCGATGAGAACATCTTGGCGTTTTCCGTGTGATGGAGAGTCAAAACGCGCCACAGAAAGAATTATATTTTCTTTCATTCCAGGAGTGATACTGTCGACGTCAATAGGTGGATATAAAACAAATCCCTTGTCTTTCGGAAGATTTCTTTCAAGTACGTTTCGGGTGAAGTCAGAGTTGTAAACGAATTTTTTGACAAATACATTCTTTAGATTATTTACGGTAGGATTCCCACCCAACTTCTTGAAAGGAACCTGGAAATGAATAATATTGTTTTTGGAAAATAGGAAGGGGAGACTACCATCGCTGACCCAAAAAATTAGATCGTATTCTTTGGTAAACTGAAGTCTCTCGGTATAGGCGGATTTTTGGCTACAGAGGTTGTAGGCTTCCTCATCAATCGATATATTTGAAAGATCCAGACCAAAGCGGAGCTCGGCGGACTTTAATTCATTTTTACTAGGCCAGGCCAGCACGACAGAATAGCCATTTTTAATTAGTCCCAGAGCGAAAGTGAGGATGTACCTCTCCCCTCCCCCGAGGGTATCGATATATGGATCATATATTAACGCTTTTTTCATAGTTTTTTGTCGGACCATTCATTTAATATTTGTTTGTCTATGTTATCGTAGGTCTCTTTGAGAGAAGGTTTTCTCTGCATCTCCCAAAGCCGCTCGTAAGTGACAAACTTGCTGAACATCTGATAGATAATCTCGATCCAGCCTTCAGTACCGTCTCTCCATAGCCTTTGTCTGACCGCTCTGTTCCAAAATTCGGTAAACATTATGCGGATGAATCTCCAACCGACCATAGGAGGATGCCCAGCATCGTAAAGCATTTTGGCTTCGGTCTTGGACCAGAGAAGAGTATTGGGTAGTTTTTCGTCAATATTTTTGTGGGACAGATGCACCATCTGTTGTCTCAGATCCCCTATGGTACCGTCAATTTTGGGCTGTTCATGAAGCTTCCCTTCCCAGCGTTTGAGAGCAGACCGTTTCATAAACCGAAGGACACGAGGATCCCCCCAGTGATTTAGATGCTTTCCCAAGAAAACCTCGTAGCGACTGATGGTATAGGCGGAGTGCTGGGGACTTTGAATAGTTGCCAGAATTTCTTTGGCTAATTTGACAGGGATTCTTTCGTCGGAATCCAGATATAAGAGCCACTCTCCCTTGGCCACTTTGGCACCATCATTTCGCCACTTGGAGAAACTATCGGTGGTGGTATGGACGATCTTTACTCCATTCTTGCGACAGATATCCAAGGTCCCGTCGGTAGAGCCGGTATCAACGGCGATAATTTCATCGGCAAACTGAGATGACTTGATGGCGGGAATAATCTCGTCTTCGACATTGTATGTAAGTATGATGACAGATAGTTTCATAGTTATTGTTTCCCCGGTACGGATACTTTTTTGTTCCAGCTACCCCAGCCAAAGTTCCTCATAAAGAAATCTCTCACGGCAATTTTCTGGGCCGGTGTACCGATAAATAATTTTTTGACTGCCTCACGAAGAAGCGCAAACTTGGTGCGAGTGGTGGCATAGGTGGTGCCGAAGAGAAGCCTATTTCTCGTCAGAAAATAGTCGTTCAGAGGTGAACCAATACCCGAACTTTGGGCTACTTTGTGCCAAAGCTTGATATTGGGATCGATAACTAACCGGAAACCCAACCTCTTAATCCTCACACACAGATCCGAATCTTCAAAGTAAAGGCAATAGCGTTCGTCGAATAGGCCCACTTTTTCCAAGACTTCTTTTCTGATAATAAAAAGACAGCCGGTAATAAAGTCGGTGTTTTTTATACCGTCGAACTGCCCGTGATCAACTTCATCGACACCGAGATGAGTAGCGTAGACGTTGTCCCAGTCGTGTTTACCTCCGGCATACCAAATTACTTTCCCCAGATCTGAAGATGAATAATTTCCTCTAAACTCGAACCCTTTGGCGAAATAGATGAGTCCCCCGACAACGCCAACCTTTTCATCGGAAATGGGCGACGAGAGAACATTTTTCACTAAATCTTTAGGAACTACCGTGTCGTTGTTGATTAGCACCACTATATCGACCTTGTCTTTGAGGGCACGCCGGAAACCAATGTTGTTGCCCGCTGCAAAACCGACATTCCCAGGAGAATTCAGATACACCGCGTGGGGATATTGAGCTAATTTTTTGGGGAGACTCTCTGAGAGGGAGTTGTCCACACAGTATGTGATTATCTCCACTCCTTTTGGCAATAGGCATTCCTCCAGCTGAGAGACAACTCCGATAGTATCCTCGTCACTGTGAAAGTTAACCGTAATAAAGCCAAGTTTCATTGACCTAATTATAGCTTAAGACAGAACCGGATCGTGGTCGCCTAGCCATTTGATTAACCAAGTGATACTGGTGGAGACTTCGACATCTTTATCTGTTTTCTTAAAAGTGCCACCGGCGGCACGATCATGACCTCCACCCAACCCCGTCCTTTCCATAAGATCCCGGACGCTGACGGATCGGGGAAGCGAGCGAGCGGAAATACTACACTCACCTAAGGATCGAGGCGTGATGACAAAACCCCAAGTAAAGCCTTTAACAGTCCGTAGAAAATGCGAGAGATAGATACCACAAGCTTCGCTAATTTCAGAATCGGAAAATTCTCCGGTATCGATAACTTCTTTGTCGATAAAACTGTATTGGTAGTCAGGCCATTTTGGGGAAGTAGAGAAGACTGTATTTTTCATCAGTTCTTTGACCAATTCAAAAGCCCTTTTAGGAATTGATTGGTATCTGGATTGAAACTCTTGGATTTCGACATTAGCAATTTCAATCATTTTTTTGGCGATAGTCAAAATCTCAGTCTGATTCGGCTTGAGATAGTTGAAGTTGCCGGTGTCACCCAAGATGCCTAGCAAAAACACTTCTGCCAACCGGGGACTTATGGTCAAATCACCACATAAAGCCAAGTAAACAAGCTGGGCACAAGAAGATGATGAAGGAACAACCAAACTGAGGGAAAAGTCGGAGATGGGAGAGGGGTGATGATCTATACAGATTGTATAGGGAATGCGATGGAGCTTCTCAGGGTAGATAGAGAACCTGGAATACTGTCCCCCATCCAGCATAAGGAGAAGTTCGGTTTGATCGAGATGGTCGGCTATATCAGGTACGAATTCGATTTTGTCGTGATTTTGAAAAACACGTAAATGGTCTTGAGGCTCTGCCGAATAAATAATGCGAATGTTCTTTTCGGGATATTTGGTGGTGAGAATTTCGTAAACGGATAACACCGAAGCGATAGAATCACTATCCGGGGAGACGTGGGCAGTCACCGCGATGTTTGTTACCGAGTCAACAAGCTCAAAAAATTTATCGGCGAATTCCGCCGATACTTGGGAAAAATGCATAAAGGTATTATATATCGCTAAACCGACCTAAAATACTCATCACCTGCTTCCAGATTTTCTTTGATTTGCTCGGGATCAATACCGAGAGCAACCATAGATACTTCGTCCGGGGGCAAAACAAGAGCCTTCTGCATCCAAAATTTTTCGGAGATCTCGTATTCCGGTGTGCCAGGTGTGAGATGAGGATCGCTTGGTTCCGGGTGAGCACGGGGGCCCCAGTATGAAGTACAGAGCTCATAACCGTCTCCCTTCTGTTTTAATACCAAAGACATTAGATTTGTCTTGGGTGCCTCCCGGCCAATCACAAAGCGGGTGTACCAAGTTCGGGGTTTTCTTTTGGCATACACAAACGTATCCGAGTCGGTAACTGGGATACAAAGGCATCTCCCCTCCATGCCTGCGACCTCTACAGCGGTGTGTGTGAGACCGTTATTGTCGAACGACAAAGAATTGGCATCAATTGTAGGCAAAACACGATAAACCGCCTCGTGAGTATCCGGATGGGAGTAAAAATGAGACTGAGGAGACACAAAAACCGTCTCCCCTGAAGCAAGACGGCCGATTACCTTTTGGATGGCAATTTCTTCAAAAATGATGGATTCCTTGATTGGCACGCGGTTATTATACCTCTATATCCACCATAAGCGTTCTGATTCCCGACTTCCACTCTGATGGGGTGACAATTTTACCTGAATAGTCTTCGCCTGAGTTTGAGGAAGAAGGCTTCGGTTTTGGTTTTGGAGTTTTGAATCTTGGAGCTGAGGAACCAGTAGCGGAATTCTCTGAACTTATCGAGAAATGCCGTTTGCCAAGTTGGAGTAAACACTCTTTCGATGACCGGCTTTCCCCCTTCGGCTTGCCAGACTTTTAGATAGATAAGGAGGATGGAGAAAAGTTGAAGCATGGCAACAATTAGTCCATGGAGACCGTCCCGGTAACCTTCTCCGGCAAAGTAGCGAGAGAGAAACTCTCCAATGGGTTTCTTGATCAGATCGGCAGGATCGAATTTGTATCCGGAATCGATTAACTCTTTAGCCTGCTGACTAGAATAGCGAAGTGCCCGGATAAAGTACTCATCGATAGTACGATAATGGTGATGTTCGAGTGCCAAACCAGCTTCTGCCTCCAAATTGATACCTGTGCCGTAAGTGATAGGCACTGAATGAATCTCATCTTGCCAATCTACAGAACCTTTTTTGAAGAAACGGATATTGTAATCAGGCCACCAACGGGAATGCTGTAGCCACTGTCCGAATACCAAATTCTTTCTGGGAATACGGACAAAATCGACTTCGTTCTTGTCGGCAATCTCAATCAATTTCGCGGCTAAAGTTTTTGGCACACGTTCGTCGGCGTCGACTATGAGGATCCATTCCCCCAAAGCCTTTTTGATGGCGTAATTCCTAGCCGGCTCGACGTAACCAACCGCCTTGTGATCGTAAATCCGGTCGGTAAACTGTTTGGCGATTTCTTTGGTATTGTCTTCCGATTCCATATCGACTACGACGATCTCATCACAGAACCCGAGTGACTTCAGGCAATCAAAAATGTTTTCCGATTCGTTTCTGGTATTAACAACCGCTGAAATTTTTATCTTGGCCATGGGTTAGTTAAATTTATAGACGTTTATCTCCCCTGAGTCAAAGATTTTCTCCAAATGCAGATCGGCGGGGGCCAATTTCAACTTTTGAAGACGAGTTTCGTAAACGTATTTAATAGCATTACTTTTTAAAAAAGTGATTCCCCATTCTTTGTCCTCAGTGTTGTAAAAACGTTGGATGTCTCGAGCCCTACCAACATAGTCGAATCCGGTAATGTCTAAATTGATAGTATCGGACAAGAACTCCGGTTGGCCGGAGAGACCAGAAATATAGGCGGTAGATACATAAGAATAGAGAGGCTTTGGAGTAGAGACACTACTTGACTTAACCTCACTAAAATACGGAGACAAGACTATGCCTTTTGGCTGATCTCTCAACTTATCCAGCGCTCGGAGCTCGGTGAAACTTATGCGTGAAGCGGAGAAGTAGCCAATGTAGTCTTTCAGAGT
>DQFC01000022.1:0-21428 GCA_003531665.1 Candidatus Collierbacteria bacterium | reverse complement strand
AAATTGATTAGACTTAACTTAATAAAATTTCCGGAAGCTTCGTAAGCTTGCCATGCCTCTACAAGACGTGGCCAATAAAAGCGGTCGAATGAAGCAAATAAACTACGTGGAAACCAGAAGGGAGAAAAGATAAAGGGTGAGTGGCCCCCGAAGGTGGTGAAAGGGAAGGAGACCAAGACCCCGACGATAAGTACTCCAATAAAAAGCTTGTACCTTTTGGAAAACAGCAAAGCCCCCAGAAGTAAAATAAACGCATAGATTTTCGTTTGGGCGAGAAGACCACCGAGGAGGGAGAGAGTTATTAGTTCAGAGTTATTAGTTCTTGGTTCACCGTTTAACTTGTTCAGGAAGAGAAGGAGAATAATGATCGAGAGAGCATAAGGTGGGTTAAGGAAGATGGAGACCGATTGATTGGACCAAAAAGCTGATTCTCCGGCGAAAATATCTTGTCCGGTAAAAATCTTCGGGATAAAACCGAAGGACCCTGCAAGGAAAACCAATAATAACGACAGAAATCTCTCGGATCGAGAATAGCCCCAACTTTTAAGTAATTTGTCTAATAATAAAACGATTGCCAGACCTGCAAATATGGGAAAAATCCGGAAATAAAGATCGATAGAGGAAATACCTAAAAGTTTTACCGTAATCCCTGAGAGGAAATCAAAGATAAAATGATAATTGGCTATTTTCTCCCCTGCTATTTGAGGATGAGAAAAGCTAAACGGACTACCAGCGAACTTTTCGATAACAGATAGATGAAAGATGGCATCGTGGCCGTTGGGTCCCCAGAAACCCATGCCGAACGGATAAAGAAGGCCATTCCGGAAAACAGTCAGGCCGGCGAGNNAGCCAGAAGAGCCATGTGAGGTGGGTGGTGTTTTTGAAAGGAGTATGTGGAGTAAATTTCCAGATAACTCCGGACTTGGTTACAATGGGTGTTATGTCTTTGGAAGCAACCAATGGGGCGGTAAAATTGGAAAAGACAATTTTGTCAGGCTGAAGAGTGAGCAACTTTCCGTCCTGCCACAGTGAAGTTTGCCAGTAATCCCACTGCTTGGAACGAACAAGGTCGGCTTTTTGTAAATCTATATCAAGAGCTACTTCCGTACCGGGAAATTTTACTGAATCAATTACCGCCGGAACTTCGTGGAAAAGTTCAAGATCGTGATTGGGGGTTGCAAAATAATCTTCGTAAATTTCCCGATTGAAAACTCTGAAATCAATAATGTAGGTATTGCCGTTTTCCGATTTGAGACCTAGACGATAAAAAGGACTTTGGTACCAGAATACCTCACCGGAGTTGACCCCTGTAGGATCCCCTGTCTGATAATAATAGGCCGGAGAGCTTTCGGGATAACGGGCCTTGAACCAATCTCCAAAGTCCGAAAGTGAGATGGGGTGAAAATTGAATCTGTCATTATTATCCTTTAGGGATTTGTATACATGTTTAATTTCGTTTTTGTAGAGAGATAGATCGTAGTCATTTTCTAAGCCAACATTTACGTAGGTAAAATCGTTGACTCCTTTTTGATCATACATAGCAAGCAACTTTTCAAAATACTTTGTGTCTTGACCCAACGTCAAATAATCGTTTACCTGAACCGAATAAAGAGATGCGTTATTGGATCCGTAAAAATTAAACAGATCTCGTTGAGCCCAACGAACCATAGCCAGATTGATACGATTATCGAAACTGTCAGCCGGTACCAATGAATTGTTTTTGTCGGGGAAATAGGGGCTCCCGAGATATCCACCCCACAGGCGATAACTGTCGGTGTTGTATTGATCGTCGCAGTTCATGGCCGTCAAAACAGAATACTTAGACTGAAGATACTGCAAACTATAACTATCCAAATGCCATGCAGATACCGACTTGGGATAAAAACCGAAACGAACAAAAAAAGCAGACATATATGTATCTATTAGCTTTTTTCTATCCTCAATCTGGTACCCGGAAAGAAAAATACGATTGGCGTTAAAAAGAGAGATTCCTCCCGGATGAATTACGTTGGCCGCTTCCGTTAATCTGGGAGTGATTTCCAAAAATGAGCCTAAAGACTGATTCTTATCTGTTTCTATCAGACCGCTGAAGAATGCCGACATAGTGGCATCTTTTACAGCGTCGTAACGAAGCAGCCAGGTAATCGGGTATGCCGAGGAGGTGGATTCACGATATTGATAAATAGGCAGGTCTAAAGGGGTCTGCTTGGGATTCCCCCAACCTTCCGAACCCCTGACCGGATTAGCAAAAGAAACATACGTTTCCGCCTTGAAAGCCCGTGCCTTTCCGGTAAAGCACAGGAGAAGTAATAAGAAGAAAAATATGAATTTTCTAAGCATGTTTTATTTTAAAATAACTAAGAGTCTGTCTGAAAAACAGTTTTCCTTCGAGAATCAAAATAGCCAGAATATATACCAGAACCGCAAAAACGATAACAATAATGAGTGAAGATATCGAATTGATAGTGCCTGCAGAGAAATACAACCAAAATATCATAGGTAGGAGAGCCTGGAGTGGAGTTTTGACGATGTTTACAAAACTAAAATCGACGTGTTTCTTGGCCAGAAGTATGGTGATGACCGAAGAGGTGGCGATAAGGCCGGTAGCATAAGCCACTCCCATGTAGCCAAGCTTGATAGCCATAAATGGCATAGTCAGCCAGGTAAGGCCTGTCCACATTAACATTAGTTTGAAGGTCGATTTTATGTGCCCGGTAGCATTTAGAAGATTTGTCAGACTGGTACTGATACTAGCCCAAGCAGAATTGTATAGATATATATAAAGAGGAATGAGTGCCGGGAGCCATTTGCTGTAGCGAGGAATCAGATGAGTCAGGGGCAGAGCCAGAAATCCCATGCCTACCAATATTGGAAACGCGAGAAGACACATATATTTGAGGCTAATCTCCACCGCTTTGGCAAGCCTTTCTTTGTCGTGCTGGAGCCTGGCAAAAGTAGGAAAGGAGACTTTGGTAAGGTTATCCATTACTATTCTTAGGGGTAAGCCGGCCCATCTGGAGGCCCAGCCGATGTATCCCAACCCTTGGGTGCCAATGATACGAGTAAGGATAATGGTCATACCATCATCTTTAAGAACCGCCAAGAATGTATTAATCTGATAAGGCAAACCGAAACGGAGTAAGTGAGACAATGAAGATCTACTGATGCCAAAGCTTGGTTTCCACGGATAGACTACATACATGGCAATAAGTCCCACGATCCCCCGTCCGAGAACAGCAAGAGTAAATGAGGTAACCCCAAATCCGCGCCAGGCAAAATAAACAGCCACCGCATTGAAGGTAAGTGTTTCCAAAACCTGAGGAAGAATAAGCTTACTGAATTTTATCTCCCTTTCGAGCATAATCGAGGGAATGGTCTTCAAAGAACTTAGAAAAAGCGAGACACCCATGGCGTACAAAAGGTACACACCCGTTTGATCAATGTGATACTGTGTGCGAATAATTGGAGAAAGAATAAACAGAAGGAAGAGAAGTGTAACGACCAACAATTGCTGAACCGTAAAGGTGGTGGATAGATCTTCTTTGGTTATCCCTTCTTTCTTTTGGATGAGGGCGGCGGCCAAACCAACATCGGAGAAATAGGCTAGGAAATTTACTACCGAAGAAACCAGGTAGAAAACACCATAAGTGTTGGGATCCAGGAAAATGGTGAGAGCTAAGGTGGCAACAAAAGAAATAATTTGAATAATGAAAGTGCGAGAGACAAGAGCCAAAACACCGGAAACACTTCGCCTTTTTACTTCTTGAACCTCCAATATTGATGGCGCGTCAGGGGAGCTCTGCCTACCGGCAGACAGGGTTTCATCGATCATCGGAAATTATTTTTATTAATATTAGAGTAGAGAATAAGGTAAGCAGATCTGACAATAGTCGAACTGTAGTATAGCCAATCTTCGACCATACACTGTGGACCCCTTGATTGACGGTGACTACTACTCTACCAAGATCGGGGTCAATCTCGGTAGAGACTTTTTTACCGTCAATTTTGGTCGTCAGACCCGGGAAAGTATATAGAGGTAACATAACTTTGGCAGAAGGAGAAGAAACATGGACGTCAAAACTCATCCAATTGGATCCCGATTTGAAATTTAATATTCCACCTTGTCCCTCCAAATATTGGGGGATGGTAAAGGCAGGTCCACCCGGTGGTTTGGGGGCGGAGCGGGGAAGATAATCAAAAATACCTCCGGTTACCTGATTCTCCCAGGAGAGACCTGACATCTTTTCCTGAATGGTAACTCTGACATGCCTTTCGAACCGAAAAAACCCAACATTAAAGAGAATGGTGCCGACAATGAGAACGGAAAATACTAAGGGTTTTAGAATCTTGGGAATCGCGACGGTGGCAAGATAACTGGTAGCAAAGGAAAAATAGAAAACTATTAAGGCTACCAAACGCCAGGGAAACTGAGCAAACTGTAGAAGACTAGTCCTTTCCCAAATAAAATTTGACCGGCTGTGAGTAAGAAAGGCGTACAAAAAACCAAAGGCAACGAGAATTAGGATCATAATTGGTATAGATTGCTTCGTCTCGGGTACGAGACTCGCAATGACCGTGTCTTTTTTGTAAAACCTGGCTCGGTATAATCTCCCGAGGGCGACAATGGAGGCGAGGATGGCACCGATCCATTGGACGTGACCGATAGAAAAAGACATGCCGTCTTCCGGACCCCAAGTAGAACCGCCATAGCCCCAAAAACGGGACAAAAATAATTGTTTGATATCGGCAAAGTGGGCGAGGTAATTGAAATAGCCGACAGTCATGGAATCGACATGGACGAATTTTTGTTCCAGAACCACCGGAATAAAGAAAAATGCGGAAAGCCCGACGCCAAGCAGTCCGGCCAAAAAAAGATTTTTGATCGCCATATATTTACCGGTTTTCCACATCCAGAAAATGGCCCAGATGATGGCCGTGGGCGCAAAAACCAAGGTCATAACGTTGTGAGAGGTGAGCTGTAACATTAAGGCAATGCTGAGTAGAATAAAGTCAGTTTTTGATTTTTCTTTGGTAATTAGCCGATAAATATAGAGAAGGACAAACGGGAACCAGACCATGCCCCACCCTTCGTTCATGGCACCGCGAACATAGATATCGACTGAGTGATACGGGGAATAAACGTAAAGCACTGCAGCCAATACACCACCCCATTTGCCAAAGAATTCCTTGGCCAAAAGATACATCCCCAGTCCCGATAGTAAAAAGGCTAATGCAAACATAACCTTGATAGGAAGAAAATATCCGGCTCCAAAGAGGACCATGAGCTCCATGGGGTAGTACGGCATAGGCGGATAAAACTGCATAAGGGGATAGCCGTAGCCGTAACCGGCATCGGGAACCCAACGGCAAGGAATCTGACCGTCCAAAACGCATTTATGAACCTCAAAAAGGCGTAATACCTGCAGATCGTCGTGCATGGGAAAGAAGCCTGGCTTGAAGATATCGGCAACTGCAGGAAGTAACAATAAGAGCAGGAATAACTCCAAACGAAAGCGCCAGACCATTTTGGTGAACGAGGAAATCAGTTGGAGGAAATGACGCATGTAGTTTAATTATATACGGAGCAGAACGTGTTTATTTCAGGCGGAAGAGTTGGAGAGATTCGCGAGTGCCATCCAACCGAACCATCTTGGGATACTCCGCAATTAATTCGAGCTTAGACAAGTCGGCTTCGGAAAGATGGTTTCTGGATTTGTTTAGTACCAAGAACCGCTGATTATCAATGGAAGTGTTCAGAAGACCGGAAGGAATTTCCGCTACATAATAGGTAGAGCCAACAATGGTAATGTTTTTGTTGCCTTCGGTGTAAATCTGCAAACCGTCCGGAAGAGTCCCAAAAAACCCCTCGGTGAAGACGACTACTTTCTCACCCTTGGAAGCTTGGTCAATCAAATGGAGAGCTACCTCCTTTTGACCATAGCCGGCTGTCCACTCCTCGAAATAGCCGTTGCGCATGTCAAAAGGCATGGGAGCGATAGCGGGCTTGAATAAATATACAAAGGTAATGAGAAACGGTACGGAAAGAAAAAGAGCGATCGATGATTTGATAAGGAGCCCCTTGCGGCTAAAGAGCCAGTGAAGACCCAGTCCCGCCAATGGAATTAAAGGCAGGACGGCATAATAAATATAGCGACTGGTGTAGACCTTCGCGATGAAGGCCTGGTATAGGAGGGGTACCAGGGTGACAAAAATTAGTAAGACATATTGGCGTCTGAATTTTGAGTTTAGGTAGCCCAGTCCTCCCAGCAACAGCACCGTAGGTGTTAACAAAAGGAATAACCAGTTTAAGGTAGTTCTTGCGTTGCCGACAAAGGGTGTCAAGGGGTGAGACAGGACCTCTTTGATAGAGAAAACGTAATCCTGATTGCGGGCACCGATCATTTGGAAACCAACTCCCAGCCGGAGAATGGCGTACATGGCTTGAGAGATAATTAGTGCCAGCAGCAGTCCCCAAGCAAGTTTGCCGATTATCTTATAATCAACCTTCTTTAGATTCAGTGAAAAGAAAACTGCCAGGAAGGACCAAAAGTAAAAAATCATCCCTGGAGATTTGGTCAGAAGACCGGCTCCAATGGCGAAGCCCATGTAGATGGCATACTCGGTTTGAAGAGTTTTGGTAAACTTGACGGCGAAAACCAGAGACCAAATTCCAAACAGAGCCAGTAAGCTGTCCGCCAGCGCCATGCGGTCAAAAAACACAGTGAATGGAGTGATGGCATAAATTAGGGAAGAAAAAAGGGCTATGAATGGATGGGAAAAAAGTAGAAAGGACAGTAGTCCAACGCCTATCAAGGATCCAAATCCGGCGAAGACGGAGACCAAACGACCGGCAATCAGTGGATCGGAGATGAACTTAAGGAAAGGCATGGTGGCCCACATAAAGAGTGGCTGTTTGCCGTCCGACAGCGGTAGAAAACGAAGTGTGGGCTCCGCACGCATTACCTGAGACCAGCGGATATAAATGGCCTCGTCCACAAAGACGGGGACTTGACCCAAACGATAAAGTCTAAAGAATAAAAAGAGGGCTAAGGAAATAACTGCCAAACCGAGTATCCAAAGAACTTTATTTTTTGTCATATTTTCCGGTGAGATCGTTGATCTTTACTTGAACAATTTGTTTGAGCATGTCAACAGATTCGCCAATGAAACTTTTTTGTTTGCTAACGGAAGTGTCTTCGTTTTTCCAAGTGACGTCGATTTCTTTGAGCCTGAAGCCAAGTTTCTCGGCCAGGAAGAGAAGCTCTACATCGAAGGCGGAAACAGTCCACCCCTTACTGACGGCTTTCTTACTCTTAATGACACTAAGCCGGGGGAATATTTTTTTGGCTACTTCTGCTTTTAGGGCTTTGAAACCACATTGAGTATCTACAACGTCGTGAAGCAGGAGCATCCGTCTGAAAGAACGGAAGGCCCAAGAAGAAATTTGACGCAGAAGCGAAAAGTTGTGGCGCATTTTACCGCGGGAACCAAATACAACGTCGTATCCAAGATCAAAAGAAGGCAGTAGTTTGTCGACTTCCTTAAGCGGGGTGGACTGATCCATATCAGTAAAGAGGACGATCTCGCCTTTGGCAGCTTGGATGCCGTTCCATATGCCGGCCGCCTTACCTCCATGCTTGCCTCTGATCAACCGAAAACCAGGGTGATTTTTGGCATAATTTTCGATGATTTTGTCTCCACCGTCTGTAGAACCGTCATCGTTGATGATGACCTCCCAAGCGAAATTAGCGTTCTTGAGGTACCGGAACAACTGTTCTAGGACACCCCGCTCCAAGTTGGCGTGTTCGTTGTAGTTACTGATAACTATAGAAAGCTTTGGTTTCATGGATGGCCGGCTACTTGAAGATCTCCGACTGGTAATATTTTAACTCATTGATAGACTCAATGATGTCTTTTCCTGCACGATGGGACTCGATCTTGGGATAGTCGGGAACCCGAGGGTACCAGCGGTGCATGAGCTCTTTGATGGTGTTGGTATCGATGATTCTAAAATGTAAATAGTCGTAGATTTGGGGCATAAATTCTCCCAGGAACTCACGATCAATATAGACCGATGAGCCGGCTAAAACACCGGTCTTGAAGGCACAATGGGCTTTGACGAACTTAAGAGTCTCTTCGTAGGCCCGTTTCAGGGTGATCTTGGAGGAGACTATTTCCTCCATTAGCCCTGACTGGGAAAAATGCTCTTGATTCCAGCGGACCATCCCTCTCAGAACTGATTCGGGCTGATGAATAACCAGATCAGGACCTACAGCCTTGATGTTGAGCTTGGCATCGGTGATGACTGTGGCAATCTCCACAATCTGAGCTCTTTTGACGTCGAGATCGGTGAATTCCAGATCCAGCCAAACCAACGGACCGTTCGTGTAGTTAGTAATCATTTGGTATGAATTAAGCGATAAATTTTTAAGAAGTCTATTTGCCACTGACCAACGATGTGAGACGGACCAAAGATGGCGATCTGCCAATCGGGGTGACCTTCAGGCTGGCAACCGTCTCCATCTTCGCAGATAACAAAGAGTTGATCGACAATTTTGTCTTCTCCCCTGACCAAGCCGGCATTTTTATTTTCCAAAAAGTAACGGTAGGACTCATCGTAGTTTTGTTTGGCAATCAGACCGAAGTTGAAGGGCTGACCGTTCGATTCTTTAATAATAAGGTCGACAGCTTGTTCTGTTCTTTGGAGCTGGCGGTTGGGATTTTCCTTTACCGGACTAAAAATTAAACTATTGATGAAGAGAAAAATGATTAAGACGGAAGCAATCAGCCTGAAGAGGATTTTTTGCCGTATGAGAAACCCAAGGATTGCCCCTATCAGCAGATATATGGCCGGATAAATAAAGCCAAGATAATGAATGTAGACGTGTTGCTTGTAAACACTGAGCCCTAGTATCGCAAAGCCGAGCCAGACAAAGACGATTTTGAGGGAGCCGAGCCACTTTGATTTCAGATAGACCCAAGAAGAAAAAAGGAGAATCAGAACGGAAACAAGTGGAGCCCACATGGTTTGCCGAGCCAATACCAGGTCCGAGACGGTCATATAGATAACAGGGAGAAAACGATCGGACTTGGCGGGATTGAGATTGACGGTGGTTTGTCTGTCGGTGAAAAACATTTTGAATGCGTTGAAGTTCATCCCTTGGTGCTTTAGATCAAAGAGCAATAAAGGAGACATGAGGAGAAGAAATAGTAGTATGGCAATAACCGTTTGGTGGATAAATATTTTTCTTCTGGTCGGTTCTTTGGTGATGGGAAGTAGGGTTAAAATCCAAAATAGACCGAGGACAGGTCCCAAAAGCAAGCCGAGATAATGCATCTGCAAGGCAAAAGCAAAGAAAACCCCAATGAGGGGAAGCCAGAAAAATTTCTTATTTTGCCAAACTTCATAAATTCCCCAAACACTAAGTAACGCGAATAAAGGCATAGGGTTTGGATTCCAGGAAGAACGTGAATAGATGATAGCTACAGGAGAAACGGCATAAAGAAGGGCGGTTATTAGACCGGACCACTTATTGAAGAGTTTTCGACCGATAAAATATGTGAGGAAAACAGTGAAAGTGCCGATGATCGCGTTTAGAACTGCAGGGCCAACCGGGTTCAGTCGTGAAAGAAAAAGAGCAGGGGCCATCATGTAGTAGTAAAGCGGGCCGAGATACATGTCTCCGATACTGGTTCGTGGTCCAATAAAAACAAGATTGCCTTTGGTGATTAGATCTCGTACTATGCGGACATCTCGACCCTCGTCACCCAAGAACGTCATAAACTCACCAATGCGATACAAGCGGAGACAAAGAGCAAGAAGGATGATTAAGAAAATAGAAAAAAACTCGAGTTTGTTTTTTTTGATTAAGCTAAAAAATGTATTCATTTGATGGATTCCCGCCTACGCGGGAATGACAACCTGTGTTTTTATTTCAGTTTGTACCATAGTTTAATAAGATCGACAAAACTTTGGATAATAACGTCCAGATTGGCACCCGTCCCCTCCCCTTGTTTGCGGGGGTAGTGATTTACCCCGATTTCAACTATCCTGAAACCGGCTTTTTTGGCTTTGATCAAGAATTCACTGCTGATAAAAGCACCTCTTTCGCTTTGTAATGGTTCAATTTTATCGATTACTTTTTTAGAGATCAGTTTGAATCCACAATCGATATCTCTTACGGACAAACCAAAAAGAAGTCGAACCAGGACCTGCCAAGCAAAAGTGTTTAGTTTGCGGGAGAATGATACTTTTCTGCCGAGATAATAACCAATGACCATATCGGCCTTAGTCCTTGTCTGAGTGTCAATAAAGCGGTTTATTTCGGAAAAGTCGAACTGTCCGTCAGAATCAATGAAAGAAATCCAAGGATGTTTGCAGGCATAGAGCCCACTCTTGAGAGCCGCACCGTAACCGCGGTTCGGTGAATGGTGAATGACTGAAATGCGTTTGTCTTTTTTACTCCAGGCATCGGCGATCTTCCCGGTATTATCTTTGGAACCATCGTTGACGATGATTAGCTCCCAAATGGGGACATTTTTTTTGAGGCTATTGGTTACGTTTTTGATCGTGTTTTCAAGATTGGGACCTTCGTTGTAAGCCGGCAAAAACACCGACAGCTTTTCTATTTGTCGAGACATACTCACAAGTATATACTAGAGGTAGATGAAACGAGCGTATTTATTACTCGCAGTTTTCTTGTTTTCCCTACTAATCTGGTTGCCTTTTGACCTGAAAACAAAATTGCCTGGCTGGGACCTGGACTTTACCAGAGGCAACTTTACTCTATGGCAAAACTATGATGGACCGAACTATCTGATTGTGGAGAAGACTTGGTACAACAAGGAAAAAATTGTGAATGATTTTTCGGTAACCGAGCCGGCCGAGTATTTCCCGGCACATTTTCCTTTGTACCCGGCGATAATCGCCGTCTTGGATCCCTTCCTGAAAGGTCCGACGGCCATGCTGCTTGCGACTCTAATTGGGACGTTGCTGTGTTTCTGGATGTTTCATAAGTACCTGGCAGAATTTAAACTCAGTCTCAACCCTTTTTGGTTAACAATGGTCTTTATGATCTTGCCTGCCCGCTGGGTAGCTATCCGGGCTATCGGTTCTCCGGAACCATGGTTCATTTTTTTTATCCTCGCTAGTCTATTCTATTTTAAAAAGGGTAAGTATTTGTGGGCCGGAATTTTCGGGGCTTTGGCACAGATTACAAAAAGTCCGGCTGCGATACTTTTGGCCGCTTATGGCATTTACGCTCTAGTCGAATCAGTTAAGGAGAAAAGAATTGCATGGAAATATTGGCCACTGTTGATTCAGCTAGCGGCGGTTGGTGGTCTGTTTTGGTTTTTCAAATTACGATCAGGGGATTTTTGGGCTTACCTGCACAGTGGCGACAACATTCATTTGTTCTGGCCGCCGTTTAGCGTATTTGTACCACAAGGTCAAGTGTGGGTCGGAAACTTTTGGCTTGAGGATGTCATTTGGACCTGGATTGTTTTTGGTGTCGGGATTATGAAACTTAAGGAGAAGAAACTAACGATCGAGTATTATTTTGCCGGCTTATTTTTTCTGTCCACCCTGTTCGTTGCCCACCGGGATATTAGCCGTTATATTTTGCCGGTTGCCCCTTTGGTATTGATCGGCTGGGACAAGCTGGTGCAGAAAAAGGAGTTTAGGGTGATCGCTTTCCTGCTAATCATACCGATAATGCTTTTTACATGGAACTTTCTCTTAAACAATACGGCACCAGTGGCCGATTGGGCACCATATTTGTAATACAAATATGAAGAACTCAAGAAATCAAGAACACTAGAACTCAAGACAGAAAAAGTGCAAAGTACAAAACAAAGACTTGAAGACAGACTTCCGACTTTATTGAGATCTGTTATCCGTTTGAGTAAAAAATATCAGACTGAATTAATCGCCAAGAGAATCATCCCACAGCTTGTGGCTTCCACTGGTTCGATTGGTGCTAATTACCAAGAAGCAACCGTAGCCATGAGTAAAAAGGATTTTGTTAAATGTCTCAAAATCGCAAGAAAAGAAGCTAGAGAAAGTATTATTTGGTTAGAAGGATTGGATGAACTATCAGAAGGAACCGATAAACAGATCCCTGACATCATCCAAGAAGTTAAAGAGGTTAGTTATATCCTAACCAGCATTATTTCAAAGTCAGAGTCTTGATCTTTTTCTCTTGACTATAATTGTCTTGAGTTCTAGATTCCTTGAGTTCTAGAGTTCTTATCTTTTCTTCCAGATTACTAAATTGTAGATAAACCAATTGAGAGGAACGGTGATGAAGAAAACACCGATAATTAAGAAGAGGAAGCGGTACTGATCGCCGAAGATCTGGGTACCAAGGCCGATGACGAGACTGGGAAGAATAATGCCGGAGACGACAGAGCTAAGATTAAAAGTCGTAAATTTCCTAACCAATTTGGTGCCCCAGACTAATTTTTCGTTCTTGAAAGTCCAAAGATTGTTTAAAATAAAGTTGCTGATAATGGATACCTCTGCGGCTAGAGCATTCGCCACCGTATTTCTAATTCCAACAACACTTATCAGATTGCTCAGAAGTTTGGCAAAAGTATCGAGCCCTACCTTGTTTATCACAAAACCAAAAAGACCAATGATGCCAAACTTGAGAAACTTTTGAGTGGTAGGATCAAACCAGCGAAGTAAGAAAACGGTTCTGAAAATATCTTTGGCTGTCTGCGGTTCGATCTTGGACTCCCCTGCGGTTCGGGCGTAAAAACGAAGGGGAACTTCCTTTATTTTGGCCCCTAGCTGAACCATCTTGTAGAGAAACTCCAGCTTGTAACCAAAACTGCGAGAATACAAATGATCCATATCCATAGTATCGACAAACTCTTTGACTCTGGAAGCCTTCAGGCCGGTGGTGGGGTCGGTAATCCTGAAGAAATTTTTGGTGGGAAAAAACAGAACAAAGCGTGCCACCAAACCTCCAACTTCACTGAAAAACAATCTTTTGAAACCCCAACCTTTGGGATTACTTCCCCCTTTTATTTTTCGAGATCCCAGAACATAGTCGTAACCGTCGGCAATTTCATTTAATAATAATGGGATTGTCTTGGGTGGGTGCTGAAAGTCACCATCAAATTCGATGACAACATCTGCCCCGAGTTCCTTCATGGCGTAGCGGAAGCCCCGCACGTAAGCTCCACCAATACCGGATTTCTTGGCGCTTAGAGATAAATACAGATTGGCGTATTTTTTTTGTTTTGCTTGAACGACCTTATAAGTGCCGTCCGGAGAAGTATCGTCGACTACCAAAACTTTGCAGGACCAATCTTTTATTCCAGGAAAGGTCTCGGTAAAAAGATGGTCTAGCATCTTACCGATAGAACCGGCTTCGTTGTAAGTTGGGATGACAACAACGGCTATGGGGAGTTTATTCATATTAGTTAGTGTTGGCACTGACCTCCACAACAGTCTCCCTCGCAACAACTATCATCGGTTTCGGTAACTATTTCCTCTGCCTTGCCGTTGACGTACCAATAGAGTTTTTTTTCATCCTCCTGAAGTGTCTTTTTATGCGATTGGTCACAGAAAGGCTGGTTCTCCGATAATCCACACATACAGATATCTTTATCTCCGACCTTCATAGGCCCGTGAGCTGTTTTCTTTACAAGTCTTGGCATGTAGCTATTATATCGCTCAAGAACTCTAGAACTCAAGGAACCTGCCTGCCGGCAGGCAGGTCAAGAACTCGAGATATAATTAGGGAATGAAGATTGATATTTTGACCATATTTCCCGAAATGTTTGAGGGTGTTCTCAAGACCTCTATTGTGGGCAGAGCAGTAGGGACCGAAGCTGTGAGCATCAACGTCCGCAATTTGAGGGATTGGAGTGACGATAACTATAAAAGTGTGGATGACCGGCCTTTTGGAGGAGGAGCAGGCATGGTGATGAGGGTGGATGTCGTAGAAAGGGCTATAAAAGAACTCAAGGAATCAAGACCCTGCCTGCCGGCAGGCAGGACTCAAGGAATCAAGACAGAAAAAGAACAGGTTAAATCTATGGTGATTTTGATGGATACTAAGGGGAAAATGTATGATCAGAAAGCAGCCGAAACGCTGAAATCAGAGGAGCACCTAATCTTTATTGCGCCTCACTTTGAGGGAATCGATCACCGGGTACACGAACAATTGGCTGACGAAATCTATAGTATTGGGCCTTATGTCCTCAGCGGTGGTGAACTCCCGGTAATGGTGGTAGTTGACAGTATCTGCCGGCTAATGCCTGGAGTGCTGGGAAACCCGGAGTCTCTAAAGGAAGAATCTTACAGTGAAGATATGGCAATCGAGTACCCGCAATACACCAGGCCAGCGGAGTATAACGGCTGGAAAGTGCCGGAGGTTTTACTTTCGGGAGATCACAAGAAGATAGCCGAATGGAGAAAGAGAAGATAAATAACTCAGTGTAGTATAGTGAAATGTGTCTCGAACATATTAATTATTATTACTATTTACATGAATACAGTGATTCTGAAATCTTTCTTTATTTCCCTGGTAGTTGTAGCGGTTAGTTATTTTTTTCGTCAGATATTTCACACAGAACTTTACCTTAGTGATGTCGGTGGTCTCAGTACCTTTATTGGCGCCTTTGCTACTCTATTTGGTTTGTTGTCAGCCTTTGTCGTTTTCGAGGTTTGGGGCCAATATAACAAAACTACCTTGTATGTAGACAAAGAAGCGGCCGGGCTAGAGAGATTGTATAGACTAACACTCTATTTTCGCGACGATAAACTAACAGAAAAAATGGGTCAGGCGATTGCCAAGTATGCCAATATGGTTATTGCCGGAAAATTTCAAAAATTAAGTGAAGGAAAAAGAAATACCGAGAACGGTCTGTCATTTCGAGAAATATCAAATGTAATTCGGGAAATAAAATTCGATGATAACCATGATGAAATCATTTTTGACCATATGGTTTCTCATTATGGAGATATGTCTGATCTACGTACCGAGAGAATTAACCAAAGTCTGGCCAGACTCCCTAAACTATTAAAAATGTTTCTCTATATAGCCTCGTTCTTTGTGATTTTCTGTTTAGTGATTATGCCTTTTTCCAATATGTACTACTCCATGTTTGCGGTCTTTGCGATGACTTTTGTGATTGTAATGATATATTTCTTGATCGAGGATTTGGACAATCCCTTTGTTGGCAACTGGAACATAACCCCGGAGCCATTTGAGAGAGCACTCAAACACATCGAGGAAGATTATAAATAGTGGTTATTTGTAATGCTTCCTGGAGACAACAAGAAGATAGCCGAATGGAGAAAAGGTGAATAGCGTCTAGTGGTCTGAGTAGTGGGAAGGCGTGTCTAATTCGTGGATTAAATTTAGAGCTTCTTCAACCGTGCCGGCCTGTCCCGATTCGAACCGTTCATAAACTCTTTGCGCTACTTCTGGGCTCAATTTGTCTTTTTGAATAAGGCTTTGGAGAAAACTTTCTTTTTGAGACTTGGACATATTGTTGAATCTGGCTTTTTGTTTTTCTTCGGTTATTTCTTGGGATGTGAGTTCGCGCATATTTATTGTTTTGGTATTCCAAAGGGAACGAGGTAGATTATAGTATCTGTGGCGGGAATTGTAACCAGGTCTTTTACTTTGGCTTCATTAAAACCGGTGATGGTAACCATACCAAGCTTGAGACTCTCGGCCTGCAGATAGAGGCTTTGGCCTACATGCCCGGCTTCGAGATAGACTTCTTTGTCATGTGGGATACCTCCGTAGGATTCAGCCATTTTGTCCATATTTCCGGTAATTACCAAAACGGCCGGGGCATTTTTGAAGGAACTTTCGTTTAGTGCTTCATATAAGGCCTTCTGGAGCTCGACATGTTTTATCGGCTTGAGCTGATGAATGGGAGTTCTGTCTCCGGAAATATATTGATACTCCCCTGCCTCAAGACCGGCAACCCTGTTGGCAATTAGGAAAACGGAGAGAGGGTAGGTGGACTTGGCCGAGGGAGCCGTCCTTCCTCCCCAATCAACAGTTATTCCCTGTGCCGCCCAGAGCATTTGAGAAACCTGCTTTAAAGAAAGATCCTTATCTAAAAAATCCCTCCTGGTACGCCGATTCTTTAATACCGCCTCGATAGAATTTCCACTTCGAAGATCCGGTGTCGGCAGGGGGGTATATTCTGTGGGAAGAATTTTTTTCGTTTCGGTTGGTGGACTTTGAGTCTGTTTTGGTTGAGTGGGAGGGCGAAGCAGAACTGCGCCGGAGGTAAAGACGAGGACTACAGAAGCCGTAAGCGCCGGAACAATCCAGCGCTTATCTTTGAACCATTTCTTTCGAATGGTGGGGTCTATTTTTTTGGAGTGTGATTTCTGGGCAGATTTTTTCACTGAACTTTAAATAAAAGGAACGATTTTGGCGGATTTTCGGATACCGGTAAACCATTCCTGAATTTTGACATTGATCTCCTGCTGATACAAAGTCTCCTTAATATTCGAAGCAACTTCCTCCAACTTTTTCCCTTCAAAAAGAGTTTTGTTGCTCTCGAAATATTTTTTTACCTGATCATCGGTAATCTCAATCTTGTTGTTTTTCTCGATCAATTTGGTTAGACTCAAACTTTGTTTGATTGAGTCCTTGGCTTTGGCTTCGGTTAAACCGTATTGTGTTAGAGCTGACTTGAAGGCTTCTTCACCTCCATACTCTTTGATTATTTTGGCAGTCTGCTCATCGATTTCCTTATCGGTGACCGTAATATTATTTTTCTTCAGTTCTGCAACAAGTAGTCTCTCGTTGACTATTTCATCCAGGGTCTGTTTGCCGTATTTTTCGACCATTTTCTGATTTAATTCCCAACGGGAAATGGGAGAAGAGTTTACCGTTCCGGCCAGAAAGGTACCACGATATTTTTGAGCCAATAAATACAAAACTGTACCCAAGACCACTATGAGAATAAGTTTGACCGCGAACCCATAAGGGGAACGTTTGACTTCCTTGATCTCCGGAAGAGAGGCTGACGTATGGTCGACGCGAAGTTTCTTAATTACCTTCACGGATTTTTTGGTTTTGGATTTTGCTTCTGCCATTTCAGATTTAGCTTTGTTAATTTTTTTTGGAGATGTTTGTTTTGCCATAGGTTATATATTAACACTTTCGAGATCTATTGCATTATCGAATGGAGGGATTACCGGATCCGGCAGGTCGGTACTGAAATTCTGAATATTTTCCCTGATCCATTCGTAGTCCGATTTGACTGTTTTTTGGACGGTGGGGACAGGCGCCCCAATATCCGGGGGAAGAAATACGGGAGGTTTGCTTCTGCCTGAGATGGCCTTTCCAATGGCTAAGGCGATCAACAGAACAATAATAACCAGGCCACTGACAAAAAACCACTTATAACGGATCACCCAGGTTTTGATAGGGACAAAGACAACACCACTTTTAATGTCGTTTATCAGCTTGATGGCTTCCGGATTGGTGATATTAATTTTGAAGTTGGACATAGTTTATATCGATATCAATAAGGCGGTTGATCCAATCAAGCTGGAGCGTGCGAATCTCAACTAATTTTTCAATCCGGGAGTCAAAGAAAATGGCCGTGGTAGATTCGGCTACGGCTTCGGCTAAATTTAGATTGCTGGCCAGAAGATAGATTTTGTCATCGATTATTTTGGCGGAAGATGTAAGCTCCTGAACCCTTGCCGAGAGTCCGGTGGGCATGGGGTTTGGTAATTTGGGGATTAACTCATCAAAGGCGGCCTTGGAGTCCATCTGAATCCTTACCAGAGCGGCTATTTTATTGGCCACAATTCCGAATTTGCTGACACTGTCTTTCTCGGGAACGGAATCTTGATATTTTTGGCTTAATTTTTTTAGATCCGCCTGTGTAGTAACCCCTTGGGATTTTTGAGCCTCCATCAGAAAGAACTGTCTGGCGGAATCCAAAGAAATAAGGACGGGTTTAATCGGTTCATAATCAACCTTGTAACTGCCAATGAGATCTATTAGATACAAGTTTAATGAAGCTTTGGCCAAATCACGAGAAACTATTGTTTGTTTGGCCAAAAGCATGGCCTTTTGTTGATTGTCTAAGCTCGGAGTGTTTAGATAGTCTTGTTTGAGGACAAGAAACTCAGAGTAGCCGAGACGATACTGACCATACTGATAATCGTAGTCAGTCTTTGCGGTGGCGAGAATCGGGGGAGCAAAAATATAGGCAAGGAAAGAAAGGAAAAATAGAACCAAATATGGTGTTGTTGAATGGATCCTCGCCTTCGCGAGGATGACACGAAGCAAAGTCATCTATTGATAGTATACCTGATTATGACTGAGTTGGGCTTTTGTCGGGTAGACCCAAACCCTGTCCAATGAGTCGTTCGACCACCGTTTGCCAGGAGGAATGATGCATATCGAGATTTTCTTCAGTGAGCTTGGTCTTTAGACCTCCCCAAACAGGGTATCGGTTGGGGTTTGTCTGAGTTTTGAGAAAATCCAGAACTGAAGTGGACTTGATAACCGAGGAATCGGCACCCAGCTGATCGACTACATAAGTGATCAGCTCGTAAGGAGTAGTGGTATCGGAGGAACAATGGAAAGTGCCTTGTGATTCGGTTTCGATTATTTTTTGGAGAGTATCGGAGATCTCATCGATAAAAGCAATGCAGATTTGCTGATCCATAAAAAGGGGGTACATCTTTCCATCGACATACTTTTTGAGGGCGCCGCGGATATAATCCGGCTTTATGTCGAAATTATGCCGAACAGGGTAGATGATTCGGAGTACTGATCCACCGTTTTCTCTGACAAGCTTCTCGGCTCGATTCTTGGTCCAGCCATACCAGGTGAGTTTCTCATTTGAATCCGGCGGTACTTGCGTCTCATCATAAGGACCGGGCTGGCTCAGATCCCCCGGAAAAACCATGTCGGTGGATATCTGAATAAAATTCTTTGATTTGAAGGACTTGAGAAGATTTCCTACTCCGGTAACATTAACTTTCCAAGCCAAACCATTTTCATCTCCGGACTGCTGTTCGGCGGCGTTAACATCGGTAAAGGCGGCGAAGTTGACGATCCATTCAGGATTTTCTTTTTCCACAAGTACCCTAACCGCCTCAAGATCTGTGAGATCGAAATGCGGGAGATCCGGGGTGACAAAATCAAATACTTTGGCTAACTCGATGAAACGGGAGCCTACTAAACCCGAAGCACCGGTGACGAGGACTTTTGTTTTGGACATATTACATTAATTCGGATTTGACAAAATCGTAAGGAATTATTTCCGGATCTATCCGACACTCTTCGGTGGTTTCGTCGGCCATAAAGTGATGGTCGGTAAAATAGTTTAGAGTGACAAATTCGTTCCCTTGATTGATGAAACCGTGGGCTATCCCTGAAGGAATGTAAACCATCCTGTCCGAAGACAGAATAATTTTCATTTTTTTCTCGTAGGTTGGAGAGCCCTTTCGGAAATCAATAAGCCCCAAGAGAATAGTATTGGTGGTGGTCCAGATTTCATTTTGATGAGGATGAATGTGCCAGAACCTCTTGGTCTTGGGAGCAAGATTTGAAACATTGACTTGGATGGGGTGGAAATCGATCCCGTGGTCCTTCAAAGCGATGACGTTACCATCCTCATCCAGGCGCATGGCTTCTTTGAACCAGCCTCCAAAATCATCGGAGAAGGTATTGAGCTTACACACCGTCACACCTTCGATTGTATCGGCTTTTTCGTAAGTCTGACGATAAAGAGTAGCTTTTCCGGGCAGGGATATTTTGGCGTAATTTATTTTCTTTAATCCCATTTTGTTTATGAATTTTTATAAAAATCTTCTGATTTTACTTTCATATCTTTCCACCACCACTCATTGGCCCGATACCAATCAATGGTTTGCTTAAGACGCTTGGAAAACTTCTCTTTGGGTTCCCAACCGAGTTCTTTGTTTATTTTCTTCCAGCTGACGGCATAGCGGCGGTCGTGGCCAGGACGATCTTTGATGTACTCTATCCTGCTCTCCGGAAGCTTCATTATCTTGAGGATTTTCTTAGATACTTCGAGATTGCTGATGTCTTTGTTCATACCTCCAACGGTGTAAGTGCTGCCGATCTTACCCTTTAGAAGAACCATTTCGATGGCTCGGCAGTGGTCCTCGACATGCATCCAGTCTCTGACATATTTACCGTCCCCGTAGATTAGGATATTTTTCCCCTCTAAGAGATTGGTAATCGTTCTGGAAATAAACTTTTCGGTATCTTGATAAGGACCAAAGTTGTTACTGCAATTAGTAATAGTCACCGGTAAACCGAAAGTGGTGTGGTAAGACATTACGAGGTGATCTGAGGCAGCTTTGGATGCCGAGTAGGGTGAGTTTGGACTGTATTTGGTTTTTGTATTGAACTTATTTTTTGTATCCAGCTTCAGAGCCCCAAAAACTTCATCGGTAGAGATATGGTGGAATCTGGTGCCGTATTTTTTGGCTGCTTCCAGAAGAACCTGAGTTCCTATAACGTTTGTCCTGGTAAATATCATGGGGTCGGTGATGGAACGGTCCACGTGAGTCTCAGCGGCAAAGTGAACTACGGCATGTACCTGAGACATCAGTGAGTCTACCAGCTCACTATTATTTATGTCGCCTTTAACAAAGGTATAGTGATGACGATGAGAGATGTCTTTAAGAGACTCCAGATGTCCGGCATAGGTAAGGCTATCCAGATTGATGATCTGGTCTTTGGCATGCTTCCTGAGCCAATAGTGGATGAAGTTACTACCTATGAAGCCGGCTCCCCCGGTAATGAGAAGTTTCATGTTTATAAAGAGATTTTGCTCAGTTCGCCGACTAATAATTCAGAGTAGTGTTCGGAGTGGTTGCTTTGAGAGATATTTGAGTTTGGCCCAATAATACTGTTCTCTATGTTCTTTCTGACCTTATCAATGATTACCGATTCCATCAACACCGATTCGGTCACGGTACTATCGATGATGACACAATTGTTATAGATAGAAGTAAAAGGACCTACGGTACTGTTGGTAATATTGACGTTGTCGCCAATATTCAAAGGTCCTTTGAGGTGCGAGTTGGTGATGACGCAGTTTTTGCCGATAGTAACACGACCGGTGATCTTGACTGTCTTATCAAACTCGGAATTTATCTTCGTCTTAGTGTTTAGGTCGAGTAGGTAGAAGTTGGCTTCGAGCCAATCTTGAACCTTACCGGGATCCAGCCAAGCTCCCTCTATCTCCAAAGTGTCCACATCATATTTATGATCAATCAACCACTGATAAGCCGAGGAGATTTCGTACTCTCCCCTAGCTGAAGGAACAATCTTGTCCTTACCTCGGAAACATTTATAAATTATATTATCGAAGAAATATACACCGGGTACAGCAAAGTCGTGGGGAGGATTCTCCGGCTTCTCGACGTACTTGACCAATTT
>DQFC01000006.1:132-5171 GCA_003531665.1 Candidatus Collierbacteria bacterium | reverse complement strand
CATATGTATCGTGACCTAGTCAGGTCTGGGCACTAAAAAAGACACTCCGGAGAGTGTCTTTGAGTGCTAGGAACGTCTCAGCTTGCTTATTTCATCGGCAAGTCGGTCGTGCTCATCGGCGATTTTTTCGTGTTGCTTCCACAGTTCTGCTTTTTTCGCTTCGAGTTTTTGAATTTTTTCTTTCTTTTTTCTTCCAACTTCCCAGGGATCGGTGATTTGATAATCTGTGGTAGGGCAGTGACGAGCGAGGAGCTCCCTGAGGCTCGGATGCTTTTTGAGATTACATTTAAAGCAAGGCGTTTTTTTATCTGGATTAAACTCGAAGATAGAGCCATCAGGGTTACTCTCTTCGAATATCCAGATTGATGACGGCATTTCGAATGTTACCATTCCCATGGGTGAAGATTCGTTTTCGGCAATACCAAGCGTCTGCTTGGTTTTAGATCGCAACTCTTTTAACAGCTCTAATACCCACGATTGTGAGACTTTTTCCATTTTTATTACTCCTAATGAGGCGGATCTGAATCTTAACTTTTTTTAGCGTGCTTTGGAAAGCGTTGAACGGGCTATTATAGCATATTACAGGACAGTGTTCAGCCTATGTGCGAATAGATACCGTAGTCCTCGTGGCCGGGATAAATAAGAGTAGATCTTTGATCTTGGATCTCAGATCTCAGGTGTGAAAGGGATTGGTGGAGATCGGTGGAGGAGGAGTAGGAGAGATCGGTACGACCAACCCCATTAGCGAATAAGGTATCGCCGGTGAGGAGGATACCGGGCGAGTAAAGACAGACTGAGCCGGGGGTGTGGCCTGGGGTGTGGATAACTTTGAGACTAGATTGACCGAATGATATCACTTCGTTGTCGACGAGGAAGTGGTCGATGGGGAGTGGAAGAAAGGTTGAATCAATTGAATGGATTCCCGCCTTCGCGGGAATGACAATGGAGTTGTGAGCGTGTTTTGACCAGAAGGAGGATGACTTGTGGGCTTTTTGGTAGAGAAAGAGATCTTCTTGGTGGAGATAGATGGGAATATTGAAGTTTAATTTTAATTCGAGAGCGGCCAGACAGTGGTCGAAGTGACCATGGGTGAGAAGGATGGCTTTGGGGATGAGTTTGTTTTCTAATATATTGGTACTGATAAAGTCACCCTCTTCGCCCGGGTCAATTATGATGGCCTCCTTGGTTTTCTCGTCCGAAACCAAGTAGCAATTGGTCCCCATGGAGCCGACCTTGAGGCAAATTATTTCCATAAGGTATTGTACCTTTGAAATAGTTGACAATTAATATTATTTTTGCAACGATTAAAGTAATTATTATTACACAAAACTATGTCTAAGAACGCTTTGTGGGTATTGGTCTTGGTGTTAGTAGTTCTAGTTGGTTGGATGCTTTGGCCGAAGGTTCCGGCAACAATTGTTAATCCCGAGGCAGAAACAGCAGTGGTGGGTACGGGAACTCCGACAGTTTCAATATCACCGGTGCCGACTGTGCCACCAAAAACAATAGTGCTGGAACAAGTAGGTGTTTCTGGTCAGAGCGGTACGGCAGTTTTTCAAGGTGATGGAGACAAGACGAAAATTATCCTGTCTTTGGTGGGTAAAAAATTCGCTTCATCTCAACCATCCCACATTCATCTGGGGAAATGTCCAACTCCAGGAGCGGTTAAGTACCCGTTGAACAACGTAATTAACGGAAAATCGGAAACCGTTGTGGCTGTAAAAATTGAAGATTTGTTTGCTGATCTGCCATTGGCAGTTAATGTTCACGAGTCGGTGGAAAAATCTTCGGTGTATACCGCTTGCGGAGACTTGAAATAACTCCAACTTATTTGGACAAGGATAGATAGAAATAGTCAAGGAGATTTTGTGTTAGAGTAGATTTATGAATATATTCTCTTGGATAAAGAGTAACTGGTTGGTAATAATTCTTGGGATTGTAATAATTGTTCTTTTGGGAAAAGGAGCTTCACCCATGGCTGAACTTCGTAGTCAAGGCATAGAGAATGCGGGAATTTCTATGAGCTATCCCTCAAGTGATATGGCGATATCGAATGGAAAATATGGTGGAATCGTTCGGGAGGTGCCACCCGTGGAGTCAAGCCAAAGAATGGTGATTCAGGATACAAATATGTCGATGCTGGTTAAGGATGTTTCGGAATCGATAAAGGGGATAGAGAAAATTGCAGTAGATATGGGTGGATTTATGGTCGACAAGTCATTAACAAAACCGGAAGGTGCCGCCAGCGGGCATATATCTCTAAGAGTGCCTACCGAAAAAAGAGAAGACTCTTTGGATAAAATCAGAACAATTGGAGTTCGAGTGGTCTCCGAAAAAGTGTTTGGAAATGATGTAACGGATCAATATGTGGATGCTGAAGCGAGAATCGCTAATCTGGAGAGGGTAAAGACGAAGATGGAGGTAATTTTGGATCAGGCTGTGAAGGTACAGGATCTGATGGAGGTTCAAATGCAGATAAACAACATCCAGGAGCAGATTGATGGTTTGAAAGGTCAACAAAAATATCTGGAACAAACGTCGAAACTGACCAGAATTTCTGTGAGTCTTTCTACGGACGAACTTGCTTTGCCTTACGCTCCAGATAGCGTGTGGCGACCGATGGTAGTGTTTAAGACGGCCGTTAGATCGATGATTGGTGCCTTGAGGTCGGTGGCGGATGTAATTATCTGGGGAGTGGTTTACTTGCCGGTGATGTTGATTGTTTTGGGTCTAATTTTGTTAGCACGGTTTGTCTACAAGAAATACCTTGTTGGGGTGAATAAATAAAATCTATTCCGGTTGCATATAGGAGACCGTGAGTCTGTTCTTTCCGGCTTTCTTTGATGTGTACATATTTTCGTCGGCTACAGATTTGACTTGGTCAGGGTCGATTCCGGGATACCCCCTCCTTGGATCTACTGTGGAAAAATCAATAATCACGGCGCCGATACTGATGGTAAGTGGCCCAGCATCGTCATCCGGCGACCTGCCTATATGGCTGATTGCATCTTGGTACCGCGACATGTTAAAGTTGCTCAAATCTGCATCGCCCGGTTCTTCAAAGATAAGGAAAAATTCCTCACCACCCGTTCTAGCAAAAGTGTCACTGTCACGTTTAATGGAACTGATTGTTTGAGTCAGCTTGATTAAGATTTGGTCTCCCCATCCGTGTTTGTAGGTATCATTTATTTCTTTAAAATTATCTATGTCGAACATAATGATAACGAGCTTTCCTTTGTTACGATAGGCCTCAACAATCTTTTTCGGGAGATCTTCGTTAAACTTACGTAAGTTATCAACTTTGGTTAGAGTGTCTTTGGTCGAGAGACTCTTAAGTGAAGCAATTTCTTTCTTGGCAATTTCTAGTTCTACTTGAAGTCTGTGAATCGTTGCTTGAGGGGATTCTCTAACTTGATTGTGTTCGTCTTGCGGTTCTTTGTTCATGGGGTTCGTACGTGTCTTATCTAAGCTACTATTATTATATGAGTAAAATGTAATGATATGAAGTATAAATATTTTTTGTTTGATTGGGATGGAAGTTTGGCGGATACGTTACCCATCTGGTTTGCAGGATTTATAAAGATTTTTGCGAACCACGGAATTGTCGTTACCAATGAAACAATTGGTACTGAGGTGATTGGAGATTGGGGAGGGCCGGAAAGATTGGGGATAAGTGACAGGGAGAAGTTTTTTGTAGAACTGGAGACAGAAGTGCTGGACAAACTCAACAGTGTGAAACTAAATCCTGGTGTGTTTGAGCTACTCAACCAAATAAAGAAAAACGGAGGGAAAATTGGAGTGGTGACAGCCTCCAGAAAAAAATGGGTAAAAGAAGCCTTGAGGGCAAATGGGTTGCGGGATATGGTGGATGTCTTCTTGGGAAAAGAGGATGTAGAGTATGTAAAACCCGATCCAGAAGGAATCTTGAAAGCCTTGAGGTTGATGCGAGGAAAATCGGAAATGGCCATAATGGTGGGAGACAACGAAAAAGATGTTGTGGCCGGAAGGAGAGCGGGTGTGGACACCGGACTATATTTCCCCAAAAGATACAAAGAATTCTATGATGAAAGAAAACAGATGAATTTGAGAGCAACATATGTAATTGAAGATTTTTACGAAATGGAAAAATTTGTGTAGGAAAAAATCCCGTGGGGTTCACGGGATTCAGAATGGGTTCAGTCTTATATGGCTATGAGGTGCGATGAGGAAGTTTTTTTATCAAGGAAGAGGTTGATTTGATTACGTGAACTAGCCCACTAATTTCCAGGGCAGTAATCAGAGGATGGAGAGTCCAAGTTTGGATCTGTTCGGATGAGATTAAAAAAAGTTCTCCTAAGAGTTGTCCGGTCCTAATGAAACCATATTGTTTTTTGGACTCTTTATGTGTCTGGCACCAGGAATTGAAAGTGGCAATTGCGTTATTCAGGTCCGTCTCTGTCGAGAACATGATTGACAATACGAGCTTGTACCTTTGAATATGGTCCGACATTATTCCTCCGGGTTTAAGGTTCTTGGGGGTATTTTACACCGAATAGAATTTGACGATATGAGTGAAAATTGATAGAGTAAGGGTATGACAAAAGAAGAACTTGACAGGTTTATTAAGTGGGTTTTGGGTGGACTGATGGTGCTGGGAGCTTTGTACTTTTTCCCTTGGGGAGATATTACTTGGGGAAAGATCGTGATGAAAAATGAAGCCATGGTGACCGTGTCCGGCTACGCGGAGTCTGATGAAAAAAATCAAATTGCGATGTTTTCGGCTGGGGTACAGGCCTTCAACGACGATAAGGAGATGGCGGTAAATGAAGTAAACAAGAAGATGACAGAAATAATTAAGTTAGTTAAAGGACTTGGGGTTAAAGATGACGATATCAAAACTCAACAAATAAACACTTATCAAACACAAGAACAAGGTGAGACGTTGATCTATCCTCCACGCCCCGGCAAGGTGGTGATGGGCCAATGGAGTGCGAATAATACAATAGAGATTACTCTTAGAGAGGTGGAGAAGGCTGGACAGCTGGCAGACCTACTGAATG
>DQFC01000006.1:0-125 GCA_003531665.1 Candidatus Collierbacteria bacterium | reverse complement strand
GGGCCTATCTATCCGATGATGTATGCTGCTGAGGCGGCCAAATCTGCCTTGAGTGTGCCGGCTCCTGTCGAGATCGGAACGACGAAGATTTCTAAGACAGTGACGGTGGTCTGGAGCTTGAGATA